>NZ_CP071870.1:1559533-1871439 GCF_017569205.1 Propioniciclava sp. MC1595 | reverse complement strand
GAGACGGTGTTCCGCCTGCAGCACTCCACCCGGGAGAAGCGCTACGACATCTTCAAGCAGTACACCAACCGGGTCGACGACCAGTCGCGCCGCCTGATGACCCTGCGCGGCCTGCTCGAGTTCGACACCGGGGTGCGCGAGCCGATCAGCATCGACGAGGTCGAGCCGGTGAGCGCGATCGTCAAGCGGTTCTCCACCGGCGCGATGAGCTACGGCTCGATCAGCCAGGAGGCCCACGAGACCCTCGCGATCGCCATGAACCGGCTGGGCGGCAAGTCCAACACCGGCGAGGGCGGCGAGGACGCCGAGCGGCTCTACGACCCGACCCGTCGGTCGGCCATCAAGCAGGTGGCCTCGGGACGCTTCGGCGTCACGAGCGACTACCTGACCAACGCCGACGACATCCAGATCAAGATGGCGCAGGGCGCCAAGCCCGGCGAGGGCGGCCAGTTGCCCGGCCAGAAGGTGTACCCGTGGGTGGCGAAGACGCGGCACTCGACGCCGGGCGTGGGCCTGATCAGCCCGCCGCCGCACCACGACATCTACTCGATCGAGGACCTCAAGCAGCTCATCCACGACCTCAAGTGCGCCAACCCGGTCGCCCGCATCCACGTGAAGCTGGTCGCCGAGGTCGGCGTGGGCACGGTCGCGGCGGGCGTCAGCAAGGCCAAGGCCGACGTCGTGCTCATCTCGGGCCACGACGGCGGCACGGGCGCGGCGCCGCTCACCTCGCTCAAGCACGCGGGCGGCCCGTGGGAGCTCGGCCTGGCCGAGACCCAGCAGACCCTGCTGCTCAACGGACTGCGCGACCGCATCGTCGTGCAGGTGGACGGCCAGCTCAAGACCGGCCGCGACGTCGTCATCGGCGCCCTGCTGGGCGCGGAGGAGTTCGGCTTCGCCACGGCGCCGCTGGTGGTCAACGGCTGCATCATGATGCGGGTCTGCCACCTCGACACCTGCCCGGTGGGCGTCGCGACCCAGAACCCCGACCTGCGCGCGAAGTTCTCCGGCCACGCCGACTACATCGTTACGTTCTTCGAGTTCATCGCCCAGGAAGTGCGCGAGCACCTGGCCGCGCTCGGGTTCCGCTCGATCGAGGAGGCCGTCGGACACGTCGAGGTGCTCCGCACCCGGGCGGCCGTCGACCACTGGAAGGCGCAGGGCCTCGACCTCACGCCGATCCTGCACCGCGTCGAGACCGGCGGGCCGCTGCACTGCGTCACGACCCAGGACCACGGCCTGGCCGCCAAGCTCGACAACGAGCTGATCGAGCGCGCGGCGTCCGCCCTGGAGACCGGCGCGAAGGTGCGGTTCGCCACCGCGGTGACCAACGTCGACCGCACGGTGGGCACCATGCTCGGCAACGCCGTGACCAGGGCGACCAAGGGCAAGGGCCTGCCCGACGACACGATCGACATCACGATGACCGGCACCGGCGGCCAGAGCTTCGGGGCGTTCGTGCCCCGCGGCGTCACCCTGCGCCTGGTGGGCGACACCAACGACTACCTCGGCAAGGGCCTGTCGGGCGGACGCCTCGCGGTCCGGCCGGCCGACGACGCGCCGTTCGTGGCCGAGGAGCAGATCGTGGCCGGCAACGTCATCGGCTACGGGGCCACCTCGGGCGAGATCTACATCCGCGGCCAGGTGGGCGAGCGCTTCTGCGTGCGCAACTCGGGCGCCACGGCGGTCGTCGAGGGGGTGGGCGACCACGCGCTGGAGTACATGACCGGCGGTGAGGCACTCGTCCTGGGCGGCACCGGGCGCAACGTCGCCGCGGGCATGTCGGGCGGCCTCGCGTGGGTCCTCGACCTCGACGCGGCCCGGGTCAACACCGAGCTCGTCGACCCCGTTCCCCTGACCGACTCCGACGTCGACCGGGTGGAGACGCTGCTGCGCCGCCACGTGGACATGACCGGCTCGGCCGTCGCCCAGCGCCTGCTGGACGCCGGCGCCCCGGCCTGGCGGGAGCGCTTCACCAAGCTGCTGCCGCGTGACTACGCCCGCGTGCTCGCCGCACGCGCCGACGCCGAGGCCGCGGGCCTCGGCGAGGACGAGACCGTTCGCACGATGATGGAGGCCGCTCATGGCTGACCCCAAGGGCTTCATGACGATCGCTCGGCAGGTCGCCGAGCGCCGCGACCCCACCCAGCGGGTCCAGGACTGGGACGAGGTCTACCCGGGCTCGCCCGGCCGGGCCGTGCTGCCGATCATCCGCCAGCAGGCGAGCCGGTGCATGGACTGCGGAATCCCGTTCTGCCACACCGGGTGCCCGCTGGGGAACCTGATCCCCGAGTGGAACGACCTGATCCACCGCGACCTGTGGCGGGAGGCGACCGACCGGCTGCACGCCACGAACAACTTCCCCGAGTTCACGGGACGCCTGTGCCCGGCCCCCTGCGAGACGGCCTGCGTGGTCGGCATCAACCGGGACCCGGTGACGATCAAGAACGTCGAGGTCGCCATCGCCGACAAGGCGTGGGACGACCGCCGCGTCATCCCGGTCGTGCCCGAGTGGCACACCGGCAAGACCGTCGCGGTGGTCGGCTCGGGCCCGGCCGGCCTGGCCGCCGCCCAGCAGTTGACCCGCTCGGGGCACACGGTCGTTGTCTACGAGCGCGCCGACGACATCGGCGGGCTGCTGCGCTACGGCATCCCCGAGTTCAAGATGGAGAAGAAGGTCGTCAACCGTCGCCTGAAGCAGATGCGTCAGGAGGGCACGGTCTTCAAGCCGAACACGACGATCGGCGTCGACATCACCGGCGAGCAGCTGCTCGACCGCTTCGACGCGGTGGTGCTGGCGATCGGGTCCACGGTCGCCCGCGACCTGCCGATCCCGGGGCGCGAGCTCACGGGCATCCACCAGGCCATGGAGTTCCTGCCCCAGGCCAACAAGGTCGCGGTCGGCAAGAAGGTCGAGGAGCAGATCGTCGCCACCGGCAAGCACGTCGTGGTCATCGGCGGCGGCGACACCGGCAGCGACTGCATCGGGACGAGCCTGCGCCAGGGTGCGGCGTCCGTCACGCAGCTCGAGATCATGCCCACCCCGTCCGACGGACGCCCGGCGGGCCAGCCGTGGCCCACCTACCCCATGCTGTTCCGCGTCAGCACCTCCCACGAGGAGGGCGAGGTCGACCGTGTCTACTCGGTCTCGACGACCGAGTTCGTCGGCACCGAGGGCCGCGTGAGCGGCCTGCGCCTGACCGAGGTGGCGTTCACCGAGGGCCGGTTCGCGCCGGTCGAGGGCACCGAGCGGGAGATCCCGGCCGACCTGGTGCTGCTCGCCATGGGCTTCGTCGGGCCCGAGAAGGCCGGCCTGGTCGAGGAACTGGGCGTCGAGCTCGACGCCCGGGGCAACATCGCCCGCGACGCCGACTACGCCACCAACGTGCCCGGCGTGTTCGTGGCCGGGGACGCCGGCCGCGGCCAGTCGCTGATCGTGTGGGCCATCGCCGAGGGCCGCAGCGCGGCCAACGGCGTGGACGCCTTCCTGCAGGGCAGCTCGGCGCTGCCGAAGCCGATCCTGCCCACCGAGCGGCCGATGATGGTATGACGGTTCACGGCGGAGCCTCGCCCGTCCGGCCGCCCGGCCGGTACGGGGCGCGGCTGGCCGGCCCCGCGTGACCCTTGGCCCCGCCCGGGCCAACTGGCAGGATGCCGCCATGACGGAGCAGCCACGCGTCGCCATCGTCGGTGCCGGCCCCTCGGGGCTGTACGCGGCAGGGTCCTTGCTCAAGGGGTCCGACGACGTCCGCGTCGACATCCTCGACCGCCTGCCCACGCCCTACGGACTGCTGCGTTACGGGGTGGCGCCCGACCACACGAGCATGCAGGGCATCCAGCGGGTGCTGGCCGAGCCGTTCGCCTCCGACAGGGTGCGCTTCTTCGGCATGGTCGAGCTGGGCTCCGACATCACCGCCGACGAGCTGCGCGAGGGCTACGACGCGGTCGTGTACGCGGCCGGCGCCTCCGAGGACCGCCGCCTCGACGTCCGGGGCGAGCACCTGCCCGGCAGCCGCTCGGCCCGCGAGTTCGTGGCCTGGTACTGCGGCCACCCCGACGCCGAGGCGCAGTCGCTCGCCGGGGTCGACACGGCGATCACGTTCGGCGTCGGCAACGTGGCCGTGGACGTGGCCCGCATCCTGCTCGCCGACCCGGACCACCTGGCCACGACCGACATGCCCCCGCCCGTCCTCGACGAGCTCCGCGCCCACCGGGTCGCCGACGTGTGGGTCGTCGGACGCCGCGGGCCCGAGCACGCGACCTTCACCACCACCGAGTTGCGCGAGCTGCTGGCGCTGGACGGCGTCCAGCCCGTGCTGCACGACCCCGTGCCCGACGACCCCGTGGACGCCGACCGGCGCGTGCGCCAGAACCTGGCCGCCCTGCGCGAGGCCGCCGACCGCGTCGTCGAGGAACCGCGGGCGCGCCTGCACCTGGCCTTCTGGCGCCGGCCCGTCGAGCTCGTGGGGGCGTCCGGGGTGCGCGCGGTGGTGCTGGAACGCACCGCGCTGGACGAGGCCGGCCGGGTGGTCGGCACGGGCGAGCGCGAGGTCGTCGTCGCCCAGTTGGTGCTGCGCGCGATCGGGTACCGGGGCAAGCCGCTGCCGGGCGTCCCGTTCGACCCCGAGGCGGGGGTGGTGCCCAACACCGACGGCCGGGTGGTCGACGCCGCCGGCCCGCGCCCCGGCGAGTACGTCGTCGGCTGGATCAAGCGTGGCCCGCTCGGCGTGATCGGCACCAACAAGGCGGACGCCGCGGCCACCGTCCGCAACCTCCTGGCCGACCTCGCCGACCTGCCCGCCCCGACGGGGCCGGACGCCGGGGCGCTGTTGGCGGACCGGGGGAGGCCGGCGTCCACGTTCGCCGACTGGGAGCGCATCGACGCCGAGGAGCAGGCGGCGGGGCAGCGGTTCGGCCGGCCGCGGGTCAAGGTCGCGACGTGGCACGCCCTGTTCGACCTCGTCCGCCACGGCCGGCCGGGTGGACCGCTGGAGCGGGAGGCCGAATAGCCCTCAGCCGGCGGGCGGGTTGTCCAGGTCGGTGACGCGCAGCAGCGTGGACTTGCCGAACAGCGACTCCACGAGGTCGACCGCCAGCTCGGCGGTCGCGTTGCGCACGTCGAGGGCCGGGTTGACCTCGACGATGTCCAGCGACCCCAGCCGGCCGGTGTCGGCGATCATCTCCATGACCAGGTGGGCCTCGCGGTAGGTCGGGCCACCGACGACGGGCGTGCCGACGCCGGGGGCGACGCTCGGGTCGACGAAGTCCAGGTCGAGGGACAGGTGCAGGTGGGTGTCCTCGCCAACCGAGGCCAGCACCCGGGTCATGGCCCGGCGCATCCCGACCTCGTCGAGGAACCGCATGTCGTAGACGGCCATGCCCAGCTCGTGGAGGAAGACCTTCTCGCCCTCGTCGACGCTGCGCAGGCCGACCTGGTGGATCTGGTCGTGGGTGATCGCGGGGGTCCGGTCGGAGAGCCCGGTCAGGACGTCGGGGCCGTGGCCCAGCAGGCAGGCCACCGGCATCCCGTGGATGTTGCCCGACGGGGTCATCTCGTTGGTGTTGATGTCGGCGTGGGCGTCCACCCAGATGATGAGCAGGCGCTTGCCCGCGGCGCGGCAGTGGGCGGCGACGGCGCTGATCGACCCGATGGCCAGCGAGTGGTCCCCGCCCATGAGGATCGGCAGGCGCCCGTCGGCCAGCTCGGCAGCCACGGCGTCCCGGACGGCGTGGTTCCAGGCCGTGACCTCGGGCAGGTGCTTGTAGCCGTCGACGGGGCCCTGCCGGGGGTTGGGCGGGCCCTCGACGTCGCCGACGTCGCGGACGTCATTGCCGAGCTCACGCAGGGCCGAGCCGAGCAGGGCGACGCGCAGCGCGCCGGGGCCGAGGCGGCAGCCGGCGACGGAGGCGCCGACGTCGGTGGGTGCTCCGATCAGGGAAAGACGCATGGTCGCCAGTCTCCCGAGGGGGTGGCCGGGTCGCAACCGTTAACTGTCACCTGCGCAGGCTAGGGTGGGGCACCTTGGGAGGTTGACACCACACATGGGCGACGAATTCGTTCACCTGCACTGCCATTCCGAGTTCTCGATGCTGGATGGCGCGGCGCGCCTGAAGGCGCTCGCGAAGGGTGCCGAACACATGGGCATGACCGCGTTGGCGGTCACCGACCACGGCAACGTGTTCGGCGCCTACGAGTGGTACAAGACGGCGAAGGGCAGCCCCGTCAAGCCGATCATCGGCCTCGAGGCGTACCTCACCCCGAGGACCCACCGCTCCGAGCGCAAGCGGGTTCAGTTCGGCGACGGCACGGGCGACGACGTGGCGTCCAAGGGCGCCTACACCCACATGACGATGTGGGCCTCCGACAACGAGGGCATGCACAACCTGTTCCGGCTGAGCTCGCTGTCGAGCCTGGAGGGGTTCTTCTACAAGCCGCGCGCCGACCGGGAGCTGCTGAACCGCTACGGCAAGGGCCTGATCGCCACGACCGGGTGCCCCTCGGGCGAGGTCCAGACCTACCTGCGCCTGGGGCAGTACGAGCAGGCCGTGGCCTCGGCCGCCGAGTTCCGCGACATCTTCGGGGCCGGCAACTTCTACGTCGAGCTCATGGACCACGGGCTCGACATCGAGACCCGCGTGCGCGCCGACCTGCTGCGCCTGGCCAAGGAGCTGGCCCTGCCGCTGGTGGCCAGCAACGACCTGCACTACGTGCACGCGACCGACGCCGACGACCACGACACACTGCTGTGCGTGAGCGCCGGCGCGAACAAGGACACCCCGGGCCGCTTCAAGTTCGACGGGACGGGCTACTACCTCAAGAGCCCGACCGAGATGCGGCAGCTGTTCAGCAACCTGCCCGAGGCGTGCGACAACACGCTGGCGATCGCCGAGCGGTGCAACGTCACCTTCGACGAGGGGATGGGCACCTACATGCCCCAGTTCCCCGTCCCGGTGGGGGAGTCGGAGGAGTCCTGGTTCCACAAGGAGGTCCGCCGCGGGCTCGAGGAGCGCTTCCCCGACGGCGTCCCCGACTACGCCATCAAGCAGGCGGAGTTCGAGGAGCAGGTCATCATCGGCAAGGGTTACGCCGGGTACTTCCTCGTCGTGGCCGACTTCATCAACTGGGCCAAGGCCAACGGCATCCGGGTGGGTCCGGGCCGTGGCTCGGGCGCCGGCTCGATGTGCGCCTTCGCGATGCGGATCACCGACCTCGACCCCGTGCCCCACGGCCTGATCTTCGAGCGGTTCCTGAACCCCGAGCGCCCCTCGATGCCCGACTTCGACGTCGACTTCGACGAGCGTCGTCGCGGCGAGGTGATCCGGTACGTCACCGAGAAGTACGGCGACGACCGGGTCTGCCAGATCGTCACCTACGGCACGATCAAGGCGAAGCAGGCGATCAAGGACGCCGGCCGCGTGCTCGGCAAGCCCTTCGCCCTGGGCGAGAAGATCACCAAGGCGTACACGCCGCCCGTCATGGGCAAGGACGTGCCGATCGCCGAGGTCTTCAACCCCGAGCACGGCCGCTACGGCGAGGGTGCGGAGTTCCGCGAGCTGTACAACACCGACCCCGAGGTGAAGGAGGTCGTCGACACCGCCCGCGGCATCGAGGGCCTCAAGCGCCAGTGGGGCGTCCACGCCGCCGGCGTGATCATGTCGAGCAAGCCCCTGCTGGACGTCATCCCGATCATGAAGCGGGAGCAGGACGGCCAGATCATCACCCAGTTCGACTACCCCAGCTGCGAGAGCCTGGGCCTGGTCAAGATGGACTTCCTGGGCCTGCGCAACCTCACGATCCTCGACGACGCCGTGCGCAACGTGAAGATCAACACCGGCGTCGACCTCGACCTCGACGCGCTGGCCCGCGACATGACCGACAAGGCGGCCTACGAGCTGCTGGCCTCGGGCGAGACCCTGGGCATCTTCCAGCTCGACGGTGGCGGCATGCGCTCGCTGCTGCGGCTGATGCAGCCCGACAACTTCGAGGACATCTCCGCGGCGCTCGCGCTCTACCGGCCGGGCCCGATGGGCGCCGACTCGCACACCAACTACGCGCTGCGCAAGAACGGCCGGCAGGCCATCGAGCCCATCCACCCCGAGCTGGCCGAGCCGCTGGCCGACATCCTCGACACGACCCACGGCCTGATCGTCTACCAGGAGCAGGTGCAGCAGATCGCGCAGAAGGTGGCCGGGTACAGCCTCGGCAAGGCCGACCTGCTGCGTCGCGCGATGGGCAAGAAGAAGAAGGAGGTCCTCGACGCCGAGTTCGTGCCGTTCAGCGACGGCATGCGGGCCAACGGGTACTCCGACGCCGCGATCAAGGCGCTGTGGGACATCCTCGTCCCGTTCTCCGACTACGCGTTCAACAAGGCCCACACCGCCGCGTACGGCGTGATCTCCTACTGGACCGCCTACCTCAAGGCCCACTACCCGGCCGAGTACATGGCCGCGCTGCTGGAGTCGGTGAAGGGCGACAAGGACAAGACCGCGATCTACCTCGGCGAGTGCCGCCGGATGGGCATCAAGGTGCTGCCGCCCGACGTCAACGAGTCGGAGGAGATGTTCACCCCGGTGGGCTCCGACATCCGCTACGGGCTGGGCGCGATCCGCAACGTCGGCCACAACGTGGTGCAGGGCATCATCGAGGCCCGCACCGAGAAGGGGCCGGCCCGCGACTTCAACGACTTCCTCGACCAGGTGCCGGCCGTGGTGTGCAACAAGCGCGTCATCGAGTCGCTGATCAAGGCCGGGGCGTTCGACTCGCTCGGCCACACCCGGCGCGGGCTGATGGAGGTCTTCGAGGAGAAGGTCGACCAGGTGGTCGGCCTCAAGCGCAACCAGGCGCTCGGCCAGGACGACCTGTTCGGCGACTTCTTCGGGGGCGACGACGCGGACGCCGAGGGCGGCGGCCTGCTCCACTCCACCCCCGTGCCCAACCTGGCCGAGTGGGAGAAGATGACGCGGCTGGCGTTCGAGCGCGAGATGCTCGGCCTCTACGTCTCCGACCACCCGCTGCAGGGCCTCGAGCACGTCCTCGCGGCCAACCGCGACCTCGGCATCCAGCAGTTGACCGCCGACGACGGCCCCCGGGACGGCGTGGTCACGATCTGCGGCATGATCACCGGCATCCAGCGCAAGCAGACCAAGGACGGCAAGGTCTGGGCGATCCTGAGCGTGGAGGACCTGGACGCCTCGATCGAGGTGCTGGTGTTCAACAAGGCCTACGCCCCCGTGGCGATGTCGCTGGGCACCGACGTGGTCGTCCGGATCAAGGGGCGCCTGCGCGACCGCGACGACTCGGTCGAGCTCACCGCCTCCGACGTCAGCTTCCCCGACGTGAGCGCCGGGCCGTCCGGGCCGGTGACGATCTCCCTGCCCACCGCGCGGTGCACCCCCGAGGTCGTCGAGCAGCTCAAGTTCACGCTGCGCCAGCACCCGGGCACCCAGGAGGTGCGCGTCCGGCTGGTGAGCCCGCAGCGCGCGACGGTGTGGCGCCTGGACGACCGCCTGCGCGTGCAGAACACCAACTCGCTCGTGGCCGACCTCAAGGCGCTGTTGGGGCCGTCCTGTGTCAGCGCCTAGCATCACTGCCATGGGGTTCCGCAGCGCGGTGAGCCGCACGCTGGTGCTGACCGTCCTGGCCGTCCTGGTCGGGGCGGTGGCCGCGCTGCTGTGGGCGAACCTCGCGGTGCTGCCGGAGTGGACGGTCCAGGCCGACGGCCACGCCGAGATCTCCGACAGCGGCCGCGCCGAGATGTTCTCCGCCTCGTTCTGGTACTCGATCCTCGCCATGGCCGGCGGCCTCGCCCTCGGCATCGCCGCGTGGGTGCGGCTGCGGGTGATCGGGTGGCCGGTCGCGGTGATCACGGCCGCCCTGGCCGTCGTCGGCGGGCTGACCTGCTGGTGGCTGGGCGAGGTGTTCGGCCCCGGCCCGTTCCCCGAGCGCCTGGCCGCCGCCCAGGCCGGCGACAAGGTCGAGGTCGCGCTGCTGCTGTCCGCGCCGTCCGCCCTGGCCGTCTGGGTGTTCGCCGCCGTCGCCGTCCCGCTGTTCGCCGCGTCCCTGGGCCCCGAGGTCGCCAAGGCGCCCCGCGATGCCTGAGCGGGCCCTCGAGGTCGAGCGGAAGTTCACCGCACCGGCCGGGTTCGCCCCCGACTTCACGGGGCTCGTCGAGGTGCTGGCCACCGCGGTCCACGAGCTGGATGCCACCTACCACGACACCCTGGCCTGCGACCTCGCCGACGCCGGCTGGTCCCTGCGCCGCCGCACCGGCGGGCACGACGACGGCTGGCACCTGAAGCGGCCCGCCACGGGCGAGGGACGGGTCGAGGTCACCGCCGCCCTGTCGGCCGATGTTCCCGGGGCGCTGCGCCAGGAGGTCCGCGAGGTGACCGGTCTGGCGGCCGTCATCCCCGTGGCCCGCCTCCGCACCACCCGCGTGGAGACCTTCCTCGGCACCGACGGCGTCCCCGTCGCCACCCTGGCCCAGGATGCGGTGCGGGCCACCACGCGGGCGGGGGAGGATGCCTGGGCCGAGGTCGAGGTCGAGCTGGTGCCCGGGGTGCCCGCCGCGCTGCTGGACGGGCTGTCGGAGCACCTCGTCGCCGCTGGCGCCACCGTGGCCCCGCACACCTCCAAGGTCGCCAGGGCGCTGGCCGCGGTGCCCCGCTTCACCCCGCCCGCCTCGCCCGAAGCCCCGGCCGCCGACGTCCTGCTGGCCTGGGCCGCGCGCCAGGTCGGGGTGCTGCAGGCCCTGGAGGCCGGCGTCCGCACCGACGAGCCCGACCACGTGCACAAGGCGCGCGTCGCGACCCGCCGGCTGCGCAGCCTGCTGAAGACCTTCGCCCGCCTGTTCGACACCGACCGCACGCGACCGCTCCGGGCCGAGCTGCGCTGGCTGGGCACCGTCCTGGGCGAACCCCGCGACGCCGAGGTGCTGCGGGAGGAGTTCGGCGACCTGCTGGCCGAGCTGGGCACCGACGTGGCGCCCGAGGTGCGCCACGGGCTGCTCGACCACCTGCGCGCCGAGCACGACCGGGCCCACGCGGCCCTCGTCACCGAGCTGGACGGCGAGCGCGCCGCCGCGCTGCGGGCGGCCCTCGTCTCCCTGCTCACCGACCCGCCCCTGCGCGGCCGCGCCGACCGGCCGGCTGGCGAGGTCCTGCCGCCCCTGCTGGCCCGGGCCGTCGCCGAGGTGTCCCGCCTCCGGGAGGAGGCCCGCGAGGCCCCCGAGGAGCTCGAACGCTGGCACGAGGTGCGCAAGGCCGCCAAGGCGGTGCGCTACGCGTGTGAGGCCATGGAGGCGTCCGTCCCCGGGCTGTCCGACGAGGTCACCGCGTGGGAGGCGGTCACCGAGTCCCTCGGGGAGCTGCAGGACACCGCGGTCGCGAGCGACCTCATCGTGCAGGTCGCGCGGCGCAGCGGCGCGGACCCCGACACCGGCGCGTGGCGGGTGCTGCGCGACGCGCAGTCCGACCGGCGCCGGGCGGCGTTCGCCGAGGGGCAGCTCGCGCTGGCCGCGGTGCTCGACCGTCGGCCCTGAACCGCGTCGGTCAGCGGCCGATCGGTGCGAAGGTCGCGTGCGTGGCTGCGGCCAGGTCGGCGGGCGCGATCCCCAGCTGCAGGCCGCGCTTGCCGCCCGAGACGTACATCACGTCCAACGCCTCGGCCGACGCGTCGATGACCGTGGGCAGGGGCGTCCGCTGTCCGATGGGGGAGAGCCCGCCCACGACGTAGCCCGACGAGCGTTCGGCCACCTTCGGGTCGGCCAGCTCGGCCTTCTTCGCGCCGAGGGCGGTGGCGATGGCCTTGAGGTCGAGGCGTCCGGCGACCGGGACGATGCCCACCGCGAGCTGCCGGGGGCCGGTGGTGACGACGAGGGTCTTGAAGATCACCGCCGGGTCGAGGCCCGTCTCCCGCGCCGCCTCGGCGCCGAAGTCGGTGCTGTCGTCGTGGTGGATGTACTCGACTGGGGTGAAGGCGATGCCGGCCGCGGCCAGCGCGGCCGTCGCCGGGGTGCCGCCCGCGGCCTGCTTGCGCCGGGCCATCAACGCAGGCCCGCGACGAGGGCGACCAGCACGGGCGCGAAGACCAGCGCCGGCAGCAGGTCGCCGACCGGGATGTTCTTGAGCTTGAGCAGGCGCACGCCCAGCGCCATGAGCATGACCCCACCGGTCGCGGTGAGGGCGTCGATCTGGGCCATCGAGAACAGGTCGCCGAGCAGGAAGGCGGCCAGCGTGAGGCTGCCCTGCACCAGACCGACGGCGATGGCCGAGAACAGCACGCCCCAGCCGAGGGTGCTCGCGAACGCGATGGCGGCGAAGCCGTCCAGCACGGCCTTCACCAGGAGCTGGTCGGCGCCGCGGCCCAGGCCGTCCGACAGCGAGCCGAGGATGGTGAGCGGGCCGATGCAGAACAGCAGCGTCGGGGTGACGATGGCGTCGACGAACGTGCCCGCGTCGCCGGTGCCCGAGAAGCGCTGGCGCAGCCACGCCGCGCCCCACTCCAGGCGCTGCTCGATGCGCAGGGCCGAGCCGACGATCGCGCCGAACAGGAGCGAGCCGAGCACGATGAGCATGGGCGCCCCGGCGCCGACGGCGTCGGCGAGGTTCTGGGATGACATCGTCAGGGCCGAGCCGACGCCGAGGACCAGCGTGATCAGGCCCAGCACGTCGGTGATGGTGCCGCTGGTGCGCTCGGGGATGCGGTCGCCCAGGAGGCGCCCGATGACCGCGCCGAGGGCCACGGTGACCACGTTGGTGACCGTCCCGATCCCGATGAACATGGGGCCCATAGAATCACCCCCGTGGAACTCCGCCTGATCGATGTCCGAGGACTGACCCCCGACTACCGCGCCGTGGTGCCCCGCGGCGCGTTCGACATCGACCATGCCCTCGGGGCGGTGAAGGGGATCTGCGACGCGGTCGCCGAGCGCGGAGAGGCGGCCCTGCGCGAGTTCGCTGAGCGTTTCGACAAGGTCGTGCCCGAGCACCTGCGTGTACCGGCCGAGGTGCTGGCGCGCTGCGCCGACGAGCTCGACCCCGAGGTGCGCGCGGCCTTCACCGAGTCCATCCGCCGGCGCCGCGAGGTCGCCGAGACCGAGGGGACGCCGGACCTGGTCCGCGCCGAGGTCGCACCCGGCGCCGTGGTCGAGACCAAGACCGTCCCGGTGGCGCGCGTCGGTCTCTATGTGCCCGGCGGCCTCGCGCCGCTGGCCAGCAGCGTGCTGATGAACGTCGTGCCCGCGCAGGTCGCCGGCGTCGGCTCCCTCGCGGTGGCCACCCCGCCGAGCGCAGAGTTCGGCGGGCTGCCGCACCCGTCCATCCTGGGCCTGTGCCACCTGCTGGGCGTCGACGAGGTCTACGCCGTCGGCGGCGCTCAGGCGATCGCGATGTTCGCCCACGGCGTCGAGGGCCTGTGCGCGCCGGTCGACCTGGTCACCGGGCCCGGCAACATCTGGGTCGTGGCCGCCAAGCGGTACCTGCGCGGCGTGGTGGGCATCGACTCCGAGGCCGGCCCCACCGAGATCGCCGTGCTCGCCGACGACTCCGCCGACGCCGCGTACGTCGCCGCCGACCTGATCAGCCAGGCCGAGCATGACCCGATGGCCGGCTCGGTGCTGGTGACCGATTCGCCCGAGCTCGCGGCGTCCGTGAACGGCCTGCTGGCCGGGCAGGTGGCCGCGCTCGACAACGTCGACCGCATCGAGACCGCCCTCACCGGCCCGCAGTCGGCGATCGTGCTGGTCGACGACATGGAGCAGGGCCTGGCCGTCGTCGACGCCTACGGCGCCGAGCACCTCGAGGTGCACACCCGCGACGCCTACGCCCTGGCCCACCGGGTGCAGAACGCGGGCGCGATCTTCATCGGCCCGTGGTCGCCGGTGCCGCTGGGCGACTACTCGGCCGGCTCCACCCACGTGCTGCCCACGGCCGGCGCCGCCCGGTACCAGTCCGGGCTCACGGTGCGCAGCTTCTGCAAGACCGTGCACCTGATCCACTACACCGAGGGAGCGCTGCGCGAGGTCGGCCCGACCGTCGAGCGGTTCGCCCGCGAGGAGCGCCTCCCCGGCCACGCCGCGGCCATCACGGTGCGCACCGCCGCCGAGCAGGGGGACCGCTGGTGAGGCCGAACCCGTCGCTGGACGACCTGCCGCTGCGCCCCGAGCTGGTGGGGGAGGAGCCCTACGGCGCCCCCCAGCTCGACGTGCCGGTGTGCCTGAACGTCAACGAGAACCCGTACCCACCGTCGGAGGCCACCCTGGCCGAGATGGCCGAGGCGATCCGGGTGGCGGCCTACCACCGCTACCCCGACCGCGAGGCGTCCGAGCTGCGTGGGCTGCTGGCTGCCTACCTCGGCCACGGGCTCGAGATCGGGAACGTGTGGGCCGCCAACGGCTCGAACGAGGTGATGACGCACGTGCTGGGCGCCTTCGGCGGTCCCGGACGCCGTGTGCTGAGCTTCACCCCCACCTACTCGATGTACCCCGAGTACGCCCGCAACACGCACACCGACTACGTGACGGTGGCGCGCCGCGACGACTTCGGCCTCGACGCCGGGCTGGTGCTCGACGCGATCGCCCAGCACCAGCCCTCGGTCGTGCTCATCACCACGCCCAACAACCCGACCGGCACCACGACCCCGCTCGAGGTGGTGGCCGAGGTGCTGGCCGGCACCGACGCGATCGTGGTGGTCGACGAGGCCTACCAGGAGTTCGCCCGCGAGCCGGGCCGGACCGCCCTCACCCTGCTGGGCGAGCACGGCAACCTCGTGGTGAGCCGCACGATGAGCAAGGCCTTCGCCTTCGCGGGCGGCCGGCTGGGCTACCTGGCCGCGGCCCCCGCGATCGTGGACGCCTGCCGCATCGTCCGCCTGCCCTACCACCTGTCGGCGCAGACGCAGGCGGTGGCCTCGGTCGCCCTGCGCCACGCCGACGAGATGCTCGCCCGCGTCGACGACCTGCGGGCGGCCCGTGACGAGCTGCTGCGCCGCGCGCCGGCGATGGGCTTCGTGGTCGTCGACTCGGACGCGAACTTCGCGCTCGTCGGCCGGTGGGCCGACCGCCACCTCGCGTGGCAGCAACTGTTGGACCAGGGCGTCCTCGTCCGGGAGACTGGCCCGGCCGGGTACCTGCGCGTCAGCGCGGGGACGCCCGAAGAGATGGAGGCGTTCTACGCCGCGTTGGCGCGCGTGGACGCGCCGAGGATGGGGGAGTGATGGCACGCACGGCACGCGCGGAGCGGTCGACCAGCGAGAGCCAGATCGTCGTCGAGGTGAACCTCGACGGCACCGGTGTGGCGAACGTCAGCACCGGGGTCGGGTTCTACGACCACATGCTGACCGCGCTGGCGAAGCACTCCCTGATCGACATCACCGTCGAGGCCACCGGCGACGTGCACATCGACGGCCACCACGTGGTCGAGGACACCGCGATCGTGCTGGGCCAGGCCCTGCGCGAGGCGCTCGGTGACAAGAAGGGCATCAAGCGCTTCGGCGATGCCCTGGTGCCGCTGGACGAGGCCCTCGCCCGCTGCGTGGTCGACGTGGCCGGCCGCCCGTACGTGGTGTGCACCGGCGAGCCCGACGCGCAGGTGTACGCGCGCATCGGCGGCTCCGGTGTGCCGTACCAGGGGTCGATGACGTACCACGTGGTCGAGTCCCTCGCCCTGAACGCGGGGCTGTGCGTGCACCTCGACCTGGTCCGCGGGCGCGACCCGCACCACATCGTCGAGGCCCAGTTCAAGGCGCTGGCCCGTGCGCTGCGCACGGCCGTCGAGCCCGACGCACGCATCGAGGGCGTCATCCCCTCGACCAAGGGCGCCCTGTGACCCTGGTCGCGGTGCTCGACTACGGCTCGGGCAACCTGCACTCGGTCACGCGCGCCCTCGCGGTGACGGGCGCCGAGGTGGTCCTCACCGCCGACCCCGCCGCGGCCGTGGCCGCCGACGGGCTCGTCGTCCCCGGCGTGGGCGCCTTCGCGGCGTGCATGGCGGGCCTCGAGGCGGTCGACGGGCCCCGGATCATCCGCGAGCGGTTGGCGTCCGGACGCCGCGTGCTCGGCATCTGCGTCGGCCACCAGGTGATGTTCGGGCTGGGCTCGGAGCACGGGGTGGAGACCGCCGGCGTCGGCGTCCTGCCCGGCGTGGTGGAGGGGCTGGCCGCCCGCCGCCTGCCCCACATGGGCTGGAACACGGTTGATGTCCCGGCCGGGTCGGCGCTGTTCGCCGGCGTCGAGGACGAGCGGTTCTACTTCGTGCACTCGTACGCGGCCCGGGCGCTGCCCGAGGCGGAGGGTGTCGCCGTGACCTGGGCCGAGCACGAGGGCGACCGCTTCGTCGCCGCGGTCGAGGCCGGGGCGCTGGCGTCCACGCAGTTCCACCCCGAGAAGTCCGGCGACGCCGGAGCCCGCCTGCTGCGCACCTGGGTGGCCGCCCTCCGATGAGCGCCGACGGCCTGTACCTCCCGCCCGCGAGGTCGGGTGTTGCGTGGCTGCTCGACCCCGATCATCCGCACCTGGCCGAGCGGGTGGACGCAGCGCTCGCGTCCACCGCGGACACACCGGTCGACCCTGACGCCTTCAGCGACGACCTCGGCGTGCTCGCCCTCCTGCTCCAGGAGCGGCACTTCGGCATCGCCACAGGCCGGGTCGCAGCCGGCCCGGCACTTGCGGCGATCCATGCCGCCGCGGAGCGCTGCCGGCGCGAGCGGCGGGCCACCTTCGGAGACGCGTGGGGCACCCTCGTGGACGACCTCCGCTCCCTGACCGGGGACCGGCACGTCCAGGCCACCGGGGCCGGCCCGAGCGTGATCCGTGCTGACGACCCCGCGGCCGCATTCCCTGCGGGCGAACCCGCGGTGCAGGTCTCCTCCGATGACGGGGTGCTGTGGGTTCGTCTCGCCCGGCTGGCGGGGTCGGCGAAGGATCTGGCCGATCTGAGCCGCTTCGTGGAGGAGGCTCCCGCCCACTTCCGTCACGACCGCATCGTCGTCGACCTGCGGGGCAACACCGGCGGCGACGACAGCTTCGTGCTCGCGTGGGCCGCCCAGGGGGTCCCGGAGGCCATCAACTACCCCGAAACCGCCCGGGAGTGGCGCATCGGTGGCTTCGTCCCCAACGCCTGGAACTGGGCGGCGATCGAGGAGTCCCGGCACGGGCCGGGAGGTCTGCCCCCCGAACTCGCGAAGCACCGGCACACGCCCGGTCCCGCCGACGTCCTCAAGGTTGTTGACGTGGCACCTGCCCACGTGCCGGTGGGTCCCGTGCCCTGGCGGGGCCGGATGCTGGTGCTCACCGACGCACGCACCGGCTCGTCGGGGGAGTCGGGCGCCTGGATCCTCAAGCACCTGCTCGGCGCACGCCTGGCGGGAGCCCCGGGCAAGGGATGCATCGAGTACGGGAACATCGCCCCCTACGTGCTGCCCAACACCGGGGCCGTGGTGACCCTGGCGACCAAGCACAACGACTACGGATTCCCCGTCGAGATGCAGGGCTTCCCCGTCGACGTCGAACTCGACGTGACCCTGCCTGCCGCAGAGCTGGTCGCGGCATGGCGGTGGGATGCCTCGTCGGTTCCACCCAGCCTGGGCTAACCTCGCCTGCGTGACTGACGCGCTCTACCTCCTCCCCGCCGTCGACGTGCAGGGCGGCCAGGCCGTCCAGCTGTCACAGGGCATCGCCGGGTCCGAGAAGGTATTCGGCGACCCGCTCGCCGCGGCCCGCCGCTGGCAGGAGGCCGGCGCCGAGTGGCTGCACCTGGTCGATCTGGACGCCGCCTTCGGGCGCGGTTCGAACGCCGACGTCATCGCCGAGATCACAGAGGCGATGGACCTGAAGGTCGAGCTGTCCGGCGGCCTGCGCGACGACGCCGCGCTCGAGCGCGCGCTCGCGACCGGCTGCGCGCGGGTGAACCTGGGCACCGCCGCCCTGGAGAACCCCGACTGGTGCGAGAAGGCCATCGCCGAGCACGGCGAGCGCATCGGCATCGCCATCGACGTCAAGGGCACCCAGCTCGCCGCCCGCGGGTGGGTGCGTGAGGGCGGCGACTGGCGCGAGGCCGTCGACCGGCTCTCGGCGGCGGGGTGCCGCACGTTCGTCGTGACCGACGTGAAGTCCGACGGCATGCTGACCGGCCCCAACCTCCAACTGCTCAGGGACGTGGCCGCGCGCACCGACGCCGAGGTCATCGCCTCCGGCGGCATCGCCCAGCTCGACGACCTGCGCGCCCTGCGCGAGCTCGTGCCCCTGGGCGTGACCGGCGCGATCATCGGCACGGCGCTCTACGTGGGCAACTTCACGCTCACCGACGCCCTGCGCGTGGCCCGCGAGGGCTGACTCAGCCGGCCCGCCGGTACAGGAACGCGGCCATCGCGTCGCGGTTGACCGGGCTCAGCGGCCGGTAGGTCCCGTCGGCGTAGCCCGTCGTGGTGCCCGTCGAGGCGAGCCACTCGATCTCGGTGCGGAACGCCGTGCCGACCGGCACGTCGCTGAACCGGGCCCGCGTCGGCGGGGTGAACGCCGGCGATCCGGACGCGCGGTACAGGAAGGCGGCCATGGCGTCGCGGTTGATCGGGTCGTACGGCCGGAAGGTGTTGTCCCGGTACCCGGTGGTGATGCCGGCTGCCTTCATCCACTCGATCTCGCGGAAGAAGGGCGCGCCGACCGGGACGTCGGTGAAGGAGGCCCGGGTCGGGGCGGTGAACGCCGGCGATCCCGCGGCGCGGTACAGGAAGGCCGCCATCGCGTTGCGCTGGACTGGTTGCACCGGGCGGTAGGTGTTGTCGGACCAGCCCTCGCTGATCCTCATCGCGCGCATCCACTCGATCTCGCCCTCGAAGCCCGTGCCCGGGGGCACGTCACGGAAGGCCGGCAGGAGGGTCGGCGTGGTCCCTCGGGGCACCCAGTGGGCCAGCGTGGCGCCGCGGGCCGGCGTCCAGACCATCGCCAGCTTGCCGAACGTCTTGTGGAACGTGCCGTTCGGCCCGGCCAGGATCATCGACGTGCTGGACCCCGTGCGGGCCAGGGTCAGGGTGCGCATCCGCGCGTAGACCGCCTCCATCTGGGGCGTGATCGTGGACGCCGGGCTGGGGTACACCGCCGGTGCGGTGCTGGTGCCCGGGGAGGGGGCCGCTCGAGGCGGCCGGGGTGGCCGGGACCAGCAGCCCCGTGGTGACCAGGGCGACGGCGAGCAGCGAGCCCAGCCAGCCGCGCACGCGCCGCAGGGGCGAGAGCCGACGCGGCTCGGGCTCCGGCTCGGGGTCTGGGTCGGGCCGGGGTTCCTCTCGCGGACCGAGCAGCCCGTCGGTGCTCGCGAACAGGCCAGCAGTGTTGGCGCCGGATGCCGCCCCGGGCGGGAGGAGGTAGGGGTCGAGGTCGAACCGGCCCCGGACCTCGGCGAGGAAGTCCGGCTTGTGGGGGTGCGAGGCGGCGTGGCAGACGAAGTGCTCGTCTGGGCGCTCGGCGAACTGGTGAATGCGGGCGTTGAAGGCCTCGGCGGGGTGGTAGGTCACCCGGTCGACGAGCCCGAGCCGGTCGATCTGGTACAGGATGCGCTCCTGGTCGCCGTGCTCGATGCAGACGTTCCCGTGCACGGACTCGTCCCACCACGCGCGGACGTCCTCGAACGGGGTGTCCAACGCCGCCCGGCCAGGACGCCGGCGGGGAACCACTCGTCCAGCGGCCGGTCGAGCTGCATGAAGTACGCGTCGTCGTCGATCCAGACGAGGACATCGTCGTCGGGCATGCCGTCGAGCGCGCGCAGGATGGCGTGCAGCTTCTGGTCGCAGGGGCTCGCCACCGGGTACGGGGTGACGTCGAACAGGTACCCGTACCCGTGCCGGCCGGCGTAGCACTGGTGGTCGACCGGGGAGGCCAGCCGCGGGTGCGTGTGCGAGGAGAGGATGTGCACTGCCACGCGGTCACTCTAACCGTGGCGTGCCGAGCCGCCCCGCCTGCGGTGTGTGGACAGGTCGCGCAGGTAGACCGGGAGCGCGAGCAGCGCCAGGCCCGCCCCCACCCAGAAGACGCCGCGGTAGCCGATCGTCGGCACCAAGAACCCGAACAGGATCGGGCCCACGCCCGTGCCTGCGTCGAGCATGAAGAAGTGCGTGGCGACGGCGGCGCCCGTGCGGTCGCGCGGCACCCGGCTCACGATGGCCGCCTGCCCCCCGGTCGTCATGGTGCCCCAGGTGAGGCCGAGCGCAGCGGCGCCGGCGAGCAGCCACCAGCCCGCCTGCGCGCTGGCCACCACGCCCATCGCGACCGCGAAGCCGAGCAGGGCGGGGGCGATCACGCGGCCCTCGCCGAGGAGGTCCTGTGCCCGTCCGGCGGCGGGCCGGGCGACGAGCACGACGAGCGCGTAGGTGAGGAAGAACCACGCCGCGGCCGGGGCCAGGGGCGTGTCCCGGGTGGCCGGGTCGAGGAAGGCGAGGATGGAGGAGTAGGCGAACCCGCTCAGGCCGATCACCACGCCCATGCCCATGGCGCGGGAGTCCAGCAGCGTGCGCAGCGAGAACGGCGGCAGGGCCAGGGTCCCGTCCGGCCGCCCCGGCAGGCCGCGGCGGAAGACCACCAGCAACACCAGCGTCAGCACCGCGGCCACCAGGGCCGCGACGAAGACCCACCGCATCCCGGCGACGCCGAGCAGCGTCAGCGCGAGCCAGGGTCCGACGCCGATGGCGATCGAGATGCCGGCCGAGAACCAGCCGGCCCCCTCGGCGCGGCGTCCGGCGGGCAGGGTCATCATCACGCCGCC
The DNA here is from genome assembly GCF_017569205.1 of Propioniciclava sp. MC1595. Taxonomy (GTDB): domain Bacteria; phylum Actinomycetota; class Actinomycetes; order Propionibacteriales; family Propionibacteriaceae; genus Propioniciclava. The sequence goes on along the minus strand of NZ_CP071870.1, from coordinate 1,850,691 downwards.
GACGAGGGCCGAGCCCAGCAGGCCGAAGCCGATGCCGTTGAGCAGGCGGACGCCCATCATCACCCACAGCCCCGGCGCCACGAGGTATCCGGCGGTCGTGACCACGTAGAACGCTGACGCGGCGAGGGCGACGTGGCGCGGGCCGAACCGGTCGGTGAGCCAGCCGCCGAACAGGCGCGCCAGCAGCGCGCCCACGAAGAAGATGGACGCCAGCGCCCCGGCCTCAACCGGGGTGGCGCCGAAGGAGTCGACCGCGTGGCCGGCCATCGCCGGGACGAGCAGGTAAAAGATCATCGAGTTGAAGAACCCGGCGAACGACAGCCCGACGAAGCTCGGGGTCCACAGGCGCTCGCTCACGTGCGGAAGGGTAGCGGCCCGGTCACGATAGGATGGACGACGGACCTGAGGACGAACGAGGCGAAGGAGACCCATGGCAGGGCATTCCAAGTGGGCCACCACGAAGCACAAGAAGGCGGCACTGGACGCCAAGCGCGGCAAGCTGTTCGCGAACCTGATCAAGAAGATCGAGGTCGCCGCGCGCATGGGCGGTGGGGACCCCGGCGGGAACCCGACCCTGTACGACGCCATCCAGAAGGCGAAGAAGAACTCGGTCCCCAACGACAACATCGACCGCGCGGTCAAGCGGGGTTCGGGCGAGGGCGCCGACGCCGTCGCCTACGACGAGATCACCTACGAGGCGTACGGCGCCGCGGGCGTGGCGATCCTGATCCAGGTGCTGACCGACAACCGCAACCGCTCGGCGTCCGACGTCAAGGTCGCGATCACCCGCAACGGCGGCACGGTCGCCGACATGGGCTCTGTCGCGCGCGTGTTCGACCGCAAGGGCGTCGTCGAGGTCAAGAAGACCCAGCCGGCGGCCGACAAGAAGGCGGCCGACAAGGTCGTCACCGAGGACGACCTGCTCGAGGCCACCCTCGACGCCGAGCCCGAGGACATCGTCGACGAGGGCGACGTCTTCAAGATCGTGTGCGACCCGACCAACCTGGTCGCCGTGCGCAAGGCGGTGCAGGACGCCGGGCTCGACTACGAGTCGGCCGACCTCGAGTTCCGCCCGCAGTTCGAGCAGGCCGTCGACTCCAAGGAGGCGGCCGAGAAGCTGTTCAAGCTGCTGGACGCGATCGAGGACGTCGACGACGTCGAGGCCGTGTACAGCAATGAGGACGTGCCGGACGAAATCCTCGAGTCGCTCGACGCCTGAGGCTAGGATCCGAACAGACGTTCGGACTTCCAGGCTCAGGAGTGGCATGCGCGTGCTCGGGATCGACCCCGGCCTCACCCGGTGTGGGGTGGGGATCATCGAGGGCGACCCCGGGCGCACCCCGGCCCTCCTGCTGGCCGACGTGGTCCGCACCCCGGCCGAGATGGAGACGGGGCAGCGCCTCGCCAGCCTCGAGCGCAGCCTGGTGCAGTACCTGGCCGAGTACCGACCCCACGCCATCGCGGTGGAGCGCGTCTTCGCGCGCCGCGACGTGAGCACGATCATCGGCACGGCCCAGGCGTCCGGCGTGGTGCTGCTCGTCGGCACGCGGGCGGGGCTGAACGTGGCCCAGCACACGCCGAGCGAGGTGAAGGCGTCCATCACCGGCAACGGTCGCGCCGACAAGGCGCAGGTCGGCCAGATGGTCATGCGCATCCTGAAGCTGGACGCCCCGCCCCGGCCCGCCGACGCGGCCGACGCGGTGGCCCTGGCGATCTGCCACCTGTGGCGGGCGCCGGCCATCGCCCGCATCAACGAGGCGCAGGTGCGCCGCGACCTGGCGCTGGGGCGGGCCCTGGCCCGCGCCCGGGCCGCGCAGAGGAGACTGGCATGATCGCCCAACTCACGGGCACCGTGACCGCCGTCGGCGGCACGTGGGTGGTGCTCGACCTGAGCGGCTTCGGGGTGCGCGCGCTGTGCACCCCGGCGACGGTCGCCGCGGTGCGGGTGGGGGAGTCCGCGACGCTGCACACCTCGCTGGTGGTGCGGGAGGACTCGCTGACCCTGTACGGCTTCTCCGACGCCGACGAGCGCGACGCGTTCGAGCTGGTGCAGTCGGCCTCGGGCATCGGCCCCAAGATCGCGCAGGCGGTCGTGTCGGTGCTGCCGCCCGACGACCTGCGCGCCGCGATCAGCCAGGGCGACATCGCCGCCCTCACCCGGGTGCCCGGCATCGGCCCCAAGGGCGCGCAGAAGATGGTCATCGAGCTGAAGGACAAGGTGAACGCGCTCGGCGCGACCCCCCACCTCGGCGGGAACCGCCCCTCGCTGCCGCAGCCCGGCGACTGGCGCGAGCAGGTGGCCTCGGGCCTGGAGTCCCTCGGGTGGGGCAGCAAGGACGCCGCGGCCGCGGTCGACCGCGTGGCCCACCTGCGCGAGGCCGACGAGACCATCGGGATCGGCGAGCTCATGCGCGCCGCCCTGCGGAGTCTGGCGAAGTGATGGCGAAGCTCTCCGACGACCCGCTCGACCCGAACGCCCACGTCGACGACCAGGCTGCCGAGGGTGCCCTGCGCCCGCCGTCGCTGGCCGAGTTCCGGGGCCAGCCCCGCGTGAGCGAGCAGCTCGGCCTCGTGCTGGCCGCCGCACAGCACCGCGGCGCGGTGCCCGACCACGTCCTGTTGTCCGGCCCGCCCGGGCTGGGCAAGACGACGCTGGCCATGATCATCGCCAACGAGCTGGGCACGCCGCTGCGGATCAGCTCGGGCCCGGCCATCCAGCACGCCGGCGACCTCGCCGCGATCCTGTCCGGGCTCGCCGAGGGGGAGGTGTTCTTCCTCGACGAGATCCACCGCATGAGCCGCCCGGCCGAAGAGATGCTCTACCTGGCCATGGAGGACTTCCGCGTCGACGTCATCGTCGGCAAGGGCCCCGGAGCCACCGAGATCCCGCTGGAGATCCCGCGGTTCACCCTCGTCGGCGCCACCACACGCGCCGGGCTGCTGCCCGGCCCGCTGCGCGACCGGTTCGGCTTCACCGGCCAGCTGGACTACTACGACGCCGCCGACCTCGTCGGCATCGTCAGCCGCAGCGCGGCCCTGCTCGGCGTCCGGATCGACACCGCCTCGGCCGAGGTCATCGCCGGCCGCAGCCGAGGCACGCCCCGCATCGCCAACCGCCTGCTGCGCCGCGTGCGCGACTACGCGCTGGTGAAGGCGTCCGGACGGATCACCCCGCAGGTGGCTGCCGCCGCCCTCGAGCTGTACGAGGTCGACGAACTGGGCCTGGACCGCCTCGACCGCGCCGTCCTCGAGGCCGTCTGCTCCCGCTTCGGCGGCGGCCCGGTCGGGCTGTCGACGCTGGCGATGAGCGTGGGGGAGGAGACCGAGACCGTCGAGGAGGTCGCCGAGCCGTACCTCATCCGGCAGGGCTTCCTGATGCGGACGCCCCGCGGTCGGGTCGCCACGCCCCGGGCGTACCGGCACCTGGGCCTCCGCGTGCCCGCGGCACGCGCGGACCTGTTCAGCGACTCCGACGACTGAGGCGGTAGGGTTGCCCCTTGGTGGGGTGCCGTACGGTGTGCCTCGCGTTCGTCCACCGAAGAGGTTTGTGTCCCGATGCCTGCTGACAACTCGATGCTGTCGACCCTGCTCATGTTCGCCGTCATGGGCCTGGCGTTCTGGCTGCTCCTGATCCGTCCCGCGCAGCGCAAGCAGAAGGCGCAGCAGGAGATGGTCCGGGCCCTCGGCCCGGGCACCCGCGTGATGACCACCGCCGGCGTGCTCGCGACGGTCCGCGAGGTGGGGGAGCGGACCGCCGTGATCGAGATCTCCCCCGGGGTGGAGATGACCGTCCTGAAGCAGGCGATCATGCGCACGGTCACCGCCGACGAGGAGGAGTTCGAGTACGACGACGAGGACGGGGCCGACGAGCCCGCGCCCGAGGCGTCCGGCTACGAGACGTTCGACACCTTCGACCCCGAGCGGCCCGTCGACCCCGACACCCGCACCAACTGATCCCCCCGCACCACCGTTCGAGAGCCGGAGTCCCGTGGCAACCGAGAGCAGGCACAAGCAGCGTCCCCTGCGCACCCTCATCGTCTTCTTCGCCGTGGTCGCGGCCCTGTTCGCCATCATGGCCCTGGCCAACACGTGGACGCCCAAGCTGGGCCTCGACCTGCGTGGCGGCACGACCATCACGCTGACGGCGCGCAACACCACCGGCAGCGGCGCGGTCGACCAGGCCAGCCTGGAACAGGCGCGCACGATCATCCAGCAGCGCGTCGACTCGATCGGCGTCGGTGAGTCCGAGGTCGCGGTCGTGGGCAACAACCAGGTCACCGTGTCGGTGCCCAACGTCGCCCCGGCCCAGCTGCAGGAGATGGTCGGCCAGACCGCCCAGCTGTACTTCCGCCCGGTGTACGCCGTGGAGATGGCAGGCCCCTCGACCGGTGGCGGCCTCCCGCTGCCCCCGCCCGAGCCGCGCCCGACCGTGGCGGCCAACCCGCAGCCCACGACCGACGAGGTGCTGGCCTGGCAGCCCACTGAGCGCGACCTGGCCGACTTCCAGGCCTACGAGTGCGGCCAGCCGTTCCCCGACGTGCCCGACCAGGTGCTGATCACCTGCGACCGCGAGAACGTCACCAAGTTCCTGCTCTACCCGGCGGTCATCGACGGCACGATGCTGACCAACGCCAGCGCCGGCATCCCGCAGGCCAGCGTGAACTGGATCGTCCAGCTGTCCCTGAACGGCGAGGGCGCGACGATCTTCGAGAAGGTCACCGGCGCCCTGGCCCAGAAGCCCGAGCCGCAGAACACCTTCGCGATCGTCCTCGACGGTGCCGTCGTCACCTACCCGCGCCTGTCGGGCCCGATTCCCGGCGGGCAGGCCCAGATCGAGGGCAACTTCACCCAGCAGAGCGCCACCGACCTGGCCAACGTGCTCAAGTACGGCTCGCTGCCGCTCTCGTTCGACCTCTCCGAGGTCTCCAACGTCTCCCCGACGCTGGGTGGCGAGCAGCTGCGCGCCGGCATCATCGCCGGCCTCATCGGCATCGGCCTGGTGCTGATCTACTCGGTGGTCTACTACCGCGCCCTGTCGATCGTGGTCATCGGCTCGCTCGCGCTGGCCGCCGTGCTGACCTACCAGATCATGGTGCTGCTCGGTGAGGGCATGGGCTTCGCCCTGAACCTGCCCGGCATCGCCGGCGCGATCGTGGCCATCGGCATGACGGCCGACTCGTTCATCATCTTCTTCGAACGCATCCGTGACGAGGTCCGCGAGGGCCGCTCGCTGCGCACGGCGATCGAGACCGGCTGGATCGGCTCGCGCAAGACGATCCTGATCGCCGACGCGGTGTCGCTGCTGTCGGCGGTCGTCCTGTTCGCGCTGGCCATCGGTTCGGTGAAGGGCTTCGCGTTCACCCTGGGCCTGACGACCCTGATCGACATCGCGATCGTCTTCTGGTTCACCAAGCCGCTGGTCACGCTGCTCGGGCGCACCAAGTACTTCGGCGAGGGCCGCCGGTTCTCGGGCTTCGAGCCCGAGCACATGGGCGCCCAGCGCCGGTCCCCGATCCGTCGCCTCCGCGCGACCGCCCCCCAGGAGGTGTGATGAGCGAGCGGAAGGCCAGCCTCGCCCACCGGCTCTACACCGGTGACCTGAGCTACGACTTCGTCGGCAAGCGCAAGCAGTGGTACATCGTCTCGGCGGTCATCGTCGCGATCTGCCTCGCCGCCATCGGGCTGCGCGGCCTCAACCTGTCGATCGACTTCACCGGCGGCTCCGAGTTCACGGTGCCGACCCAGGTCACCTCGACCACCGTCGACGACTACCGCAACGCGGTGCAGGACGAGAGCGGGCTGCCCGAGCTCGGCGAGGTCAAGGTCAACTCCGTGGGCGACAACCAGGTGCGCATCCAGGTGCGCGCCCTGGGCGCCGAGGAGATCAACCAGATGACCTCGTTCCTGGCCGAACGTGCCGGGGTCGCCAACGAGGAGGTCACCAACAACCTCATCGGGCCGAACTGGGGCCAGCAGATCACCCAGCAGGGCCTGATCGCGCTCGTCGTGTTCCTCAGCCTCGTCGCGCTGATGATCGCGATCTACTTCCGCAACTGGAAGATGTCGGCGGCAGCCCTCATCGCCCTGCTGCACGACCTGATCGTCACCATCGGCGTGTACGCGATCCTGCAGTTCGCCTTCACCCCGGCGACCCTGATCGGCGTGCTGACGATCCTCGGCTACTCGCTGTACGACACGGTCGTCGTGTTCGACAAGGTGCGCGACAACACCACCGACATCACCAAGCAGTCCCGCACGCTGGCCACGGCGTCCAACCTGGCGATCAACCAGGTGCTCGTGCGCTCGATCAACACCACGATCATCGGTGTCCTGCCCGTGGCCGCGCTGCTGGCCGCCGGCGTGTTCATCCTGGGCACCGGCCCGCTGAAGGACCTCGGCCTGGCCATGTTCGTCGGCATGATCGCCGGCGCGTACTCGTCGCTGTTCCTGGCCGCGCCGATGTTCGTCCAGATGCGCGAGCGCGAGCCCGAGATCATCGACCACAACAAGCGCGTCGCCAAGCGGGGCACGAAGAAGGAGCAGCCGGTCGCCGCCGCCAGCACGCTGCCCGCCACCGCGGGCGCCCCGCTGCTCTCCACGACGGACGCCCCGCCGGTCGACGCGGCCACCCTCGGCGCCGTCCGGGCCGAGGACCTCGGCCCGCGCAACCAGCCCCACCGCAGCACCCGCTCCGAGCGCCGGAAGGACGGCCGATGAACGCGAACCAGGAGCTCATCCTCGAGCTGATCCGCGATGTCCCCGACTGGCCCAAGCCCGGCGTGGTGTTCAAGGACATCACCCCGCTGCTGGCCAGCCCGAAGGGCTTCGAGGCAGCCGTCGACGAGCTGGTCGCGCTGGCCCCCGGCCCCATCGACATCGTCGTGGGCATGGAGGCGCGCGGGTTCATCTTCGCCGCCCCGGTGGCGCTCAAGCTGGGCGCCGGGTTCGTGCCGGTCCGCAAGCCGGGCAAGCTGCCCGGCGCGGTCGACGAGCAGAGCTTCGCCCTCGAGTACGGGCACGAGACGCTGACGATCCACACCAACGCCCTGTGGCCCGGCGCGCGCGTCATGGTCATCGACGACGTCCTCGCCACCGGCGGCACCGTCGGCGCGACGGCGGCCCTGATCAAGCGCCAGGGGGCCGAGCTGGTCCACGTCGCGGTGCTCATGGAACTGGGCTTCCTCGACGGCCGCGAGAAGCTCACCGAACTGGGCGCCGACACCCTCTCCGCGGTCGTCACGGTGTAGCCATGGCCGAGCGGTCGTCGCAGTCGCTGTGGGGCTACCAGGCCCTCGTCAGCCTGCCGACGGTGGCGGCGGACCCGTTCCGCGAGCTCGTCCGGCGGGCGCTGCTGGCGGTGGGCATCGTCCTGCTCAACACGTTGATCGTGTGGCTGGACCACGAGAGCTACGCCGACAACGTCAACGGGGACGGCGTCAGCTTCATCGACGCGCTGTACTACGCGACGGTCACCGTCACGACGACCGGGTACGGCGACATCACCCCGGTCTCCGACCACGCCCGCCTGCTGAACGCCCTGCTGGTCACACCCCTGCGCATCGCGTTCCTGATCCTGTTGGTCGGCACCACCCTCGAGGTGCTCGCCAACGAGGGTCGCCGCGCGATGATCGACACCCGCTGGAGGAAGAAGATGCGCAACCACACCGTCGTGCTCGGCTACGGCACCATGGGCCGCAGCGCGCTGAACACCCTGCTGCGCAACGGCGCCGAGTCCGACCGGATCGTCGTGGTCGACGGCAGCCAGGCCGCCGTCGACGAGGCCAACCGCAACGGGCTGGCCGCCTTCCTGGGCGACGCGACCTCGCGCGAGCTGCTGCGGCGCGCCGAGGTGCCCAAGGCCAAGCACATCGTGATCACCGTCAACCGCGACGACACGGCGATCCTGGCCACGCTGACGGCCCGCCAGCTGAACCCGCACGCGCACATCGTCGCGGCGGTCCGGGCCGCCGACAACGTGTCGCTGCTGCGGCAGAGCGGCGCCGACGGCGTCATCACGAGCTCGGACGCCGTGGGTCGCCTCATCGGCCTCTCCGCCGTCAGCCCCGACCTGGGCGCCACGATGGAGGACCTGCTGTCCTACGGCGAGGGCCTCGACATCGCCCAGCGCCTGGTGGCCCCCGACGAGGTCGGCCACAGCACGCAGGACATCGTGGGCGAGCGCGTCCTCGGCGTCGTGCGCGGCGGCCTGCTGCGCCGCTTCTTCGACCCCAGCGTGGCCACGCTGAAGACCGGCGACGAGCTGGTGGTGGTCCGCCCCAGCCGTCGGACGCGCCAGCGGTAGACTCGGCGCCACCGTCGATGGGGGGAGGGGGCACACCGTGAGTGAGGCCACGAACCAGACTGCGGGGACGCAGGAGTACGACCCGCGCGTGCCCGCGCTGCCGGACGCCCCGTCGCCCCTGCCCTCCGCGCCCGACCAGCCGCGCCGCAGCGTGCGCCGGATGCTGGCGCTGCTGGGTTCGCAGAAGCCCTCCACCTCGGCGGCCCTCGACCCGCTGTTCGCGGCGATGCGCCAGCACCACGCCAAGGTCGACACCGCGGTCATCGAGCGCGCCTACCGCACCGCCGAGCACTACCACGACGGGCAGACCCGCAAGAGCGGCGACTCCTACATCACGCACCCCCTCGCCGTGGCGACCATCCTGGCCGGCCTGGGGCTGACCGAGCCGACGATCTGCGCGGCCCTGCTCCACGACACGGTGGAGGACACCGGCTACACGCTGGCCCAGCTGACCGCCGACTTCGGCGAGGAAGTCGCCACGATGGTCGACGGGGTCACCAAGCTGGACAAGATGGTCTACGGCGAGTCGGCCAAGGCCGAGACCATCCGCAAGATGGTCGTCGCGATGGCCCGCGACATCCGGGTGCTGGTGATCAAGCTGGGCGACCGGCTGCACAACATGCGCACGATCACCTCGCTGCGCCAGGACAAGCAGATCCGCATCGCCCGCGACACCCTCGAGATCTACGCCCCGCTGGCGCACCGCCTGGGCATGAACGCGATCAAGTGGGAGCTGGAGGACCTCTCGTTCTCGGTCATCGAGCCCAAGATCTACTCCGAGATCGTCAAGCTCGTCGCCGAGCGCGCCCCGCTGCGCGACCAGTACCTGGGCACGGTGGTGAACCAGGTCAAGGAAGACCTGGCCGAGAACAAGATCAAGGCCACGGTGTACGGCCGGCCCAAGCACTACTACTCGATCTACCAGAAGATGATGGTCCGCGGCCGGGACTTCTACGACATCTACGACCTGGTCGGCCTGCGCATCCTGGTCGACACCAAGCGCGAGTGCTACGACGTCCTGGGCGTGCTGCACGCCCGCTGGCGCCCCCTGCCCGGGCGGTTCAAGGACTACATCGCGATGCCGAAGTTCAACCTCTACCAGTCGCTGCACACGACGGTGCTGGGTCCCGGCGGCAAGCCGGTGGAGCTTCAGATCCGCACCCACGACATGCACCGGCAGGCCGAGTTCGGCGTGGCCGCGCACTGGCGGTACAAGGAGGGGCGCAGCGCCGGCGACCAGATCAACTGGGTGCAGTCGATCTCGGAGTGGCAGAAGGAGACCGAGGACTCCGGGGAGTTCCTCGACACCTTCACCGAGGAGATCGCCAAGAACGAGGTCTTCGTGTTCAGCCCCAAGGGCGACGTGATCTCGCTGCCCGCCGGGTCGACCCCGGTCGACTTCGCCTACGCCATCCACACCGAGGTCGGCCACCGCTGCATCGGCGCCCGCGTCAACGGCAAGCTCGTGCCGCTGGACTCGGCCCTGGAAATGGGCATGAGCGTCGACATCATCACCTCGAAGGCCGCCAACGCCGGGCCCAGCCGTGACTGGCTGGGCTTCGTCAAGACTCCGCGGGCCCGGTCGAAGATCCGCCAGCACTTCACCCGCGAGCGCCGCGACGAGGCCATCGAGCAGGGCAAGGACATGCTCACCAAGCAGATGCGCCGGGCCTCGGTGGCCCAGCGCCTGCTCACCCCGGAGGTGCTCGCCGGCTTGGTCCAGCACTTCCACGTCTCCGACGTGCCGAGCCTGTTCGCCGCGATCGGCGAGGGCTCGGTCGGGCCGCAGGCCGTGGTGCACCAGCTGGTCGAGACGGTCGGTGGCGGCGAAGCCGCGGCCGAGGCGTCCCTCGTCGACGAGGCGCTGCTGCTCAAGCCGATGCGCAAGCTGCCGCGCGACCACTCCGGTGTCGTCGTGGACGGCGACCCCGACATGTACACCAAGCTCGCCAAGTGCTGCCTGCCGGTGCCCGGCGACAAGATCCTGGGCTTCGTCACCCGCAGCGAGGGCATCTCGGTGCACCGCGAGGACTGCACCAACGTCGGGTCGCTCCAGCGCTACCCCGAGCGGATCGTCCCGGTGTCGTGGTCGCCGACCGCCGACGCGGCGTTCCTGGTCGCGGTGCAGCTCGAGGGCATCGACCGCGGCGGCATGCTCAGCGACGTCACCCGCGTGCTCAGCGACCTGCACATGAGCATCGTGTCGGTGAGCGCCAACGCGTCGAAGGACCACGTGTTCACGATGCGCCTGACGTTCCAGACGCCCGACCCGCGCCACCTCGACATGGTGCTGCGGAGCCTGCAGCGGGTCCCGGGCGTGTACGAGGTCAGCCGGGTCAAGCCGGGCTGATCAGCGCACCATCGCGCTGGCCATGCCCGCGAAGTACGGCACGAGCCACAGGCCCCACACGCCGAGCGAGAAGCGGTGGAAGGTGCGGCGCGCGGCGTCCGAGCCCTTCCACAGCACGACCAGCGCCCACGCGAGGTGGACGGCCATCAGCACCAGCGCGAGCGCGCCGGTCACGGCCATGAGGGTGGTCAGCAGGGTGGCCACCCCTGCGGTCTCGTAGCTTCCGGCGCGGGCGATCTGCGCCATGAGCCACGTGCCGGACGCGTCGCACACCAGCCCGGCGGCGAACAGGGCGGCGTGGTGGGGGCGCAGGCCGCCGGAGCGGCGTTCGGCCCACACCCCGGAGGTGTACAGGAGCAGGGCGGCGGAGATGAGGACGATGGCGGCGATCAGCATGGCTCCACGCTAGGAACGCGGGCGACGCCGCCCATCGCCGGGGAGGATGGGGCGGGCTCAACCGAACGGTTGAGGCGGATGGCTCCGTTGGCGCGATGTGGGGCGGGCGTCCGGCTGGTGGGGTGGATGCATGACCACGACCACGAACTCGCACCCCCCTGTCCGCCGCGCCGCCAGCGCCCTCGAGCACCGCCTCGGCCTCGCCGCGGGCGTGTACGCCGGGCTCGGCCTGCTGGCTGGCCTCTTCTACCGCACGCTGACCCACTCCCGGGACTTCACCGGGGCCACCACCCTGTCGCTCGGCCACACCCACTTCCTGGCCCTCGGCATGCTCGTGATGCTGCTCGTCCTCGTGCTCGAGCGCCTGTTCGGACTCTCGGAGTCCAAGGCCTTCCGCTGGTTCGAGCCCCTCTACCATGTGGGCCTGCTCGTGACCGCCGGGGCCCTGATCGTCCGCGGCACCCTCCAGGTCGTGGCCACGAACCCGACCTCGATGGCCTTCGCCGGGGTCGCCGGCCTCGGCCACATCCTGCTCACGGTCGCGTTCGTCATGCTGTTCCTCGCCCTGCGCGGCGCCCTCCGCAGCGCCCGGTGACCCTGCGCGCGCTAGCGTGGCCCCGATGAGCACCGACGTCGCACCAGCCCACTCCGCAGCCCGCGCGCTGCGGGGTGGGCAGCACGTGCTGTTCGCCCTGCTGTGGACCATCGGCGCCTCCCAGACCTGGGCCGACGGCGCCGTCGCCGGGCCCGTCGCCGCCCTCGCGATCGCGCTGGCCCTCTGGTACGCGGTCGGGCTCCGGTTCTCGGGCCGGGTCTGGTTCGCGGTGCTGGCCGCGCTGTGGGTGGGGCTGGTGCTGCTGGCTCCGACCTTCGCCTGGCTCGTCTTCGCCCTGAACCTGATCGCCCTGCACCTGCTCCCCGACGGGCCCGCGATCGGGTCCGTCGTCGCCCTGACCCTGACCGCGATCAGCGTGCTGTGGCCCACGGCGTCCAACCCGCTGGCGGCGGTGCTCGGCCCCACGGTGGGTGCCGTCGTCGCGATCGGCGTGAGCTGGGGCTACCAGCGGATCCTCGCCGAGTCCGCCGAGCGCGGACGCCTCGTCGCCGAGCTGGTCGCCGTGCAGGAGGAGCTGGCCACCGTGCAGCGCCAGTCCGGCGCGCTGGACGAGCGGGCGCGCCTGGCCCGCGACATCCACGACACGCTCGCGCAGGGCTACAGCAGCATCCTGCTCCTGGCCCGCGCGGGGCTCGCGCGCGGGGCGTCCGAGGCGGAACTGCTGGGGCAGATCGAGGCGACTGCGGCGGAGAACCTCGTCGAGGCCCGCCGCGTCGTCCACGCGTTGACCCCGGCCCAGCTTGAGGACGCGCCCCTGCCCGCAGCCGTGCGCCGCCTGCTGGAGAGGCTGGCGTCCGAGACGGGGCTGCGCACCGACCTGGAGGTCGCAGGCGACCCGCTGCTGGCCCCCACGGCTGTCGACGTGGCGGTGCTGCGGTTGGTGCAGGGGGCGCTGGCCAACGTGCGGCAGCACGCGCGCGCCTCCCGGGTCGTGGTGTCGCTGAGCTATGCCCCCGACGAGCTGCTGGTCGACGTCGTCGACGACGGGCGCGGCTTCGACCCCGCCGCCACCCCCGAGGCCACGGACGCCGGCGGCTTCGGCCTGCGCGCCATGCGCGAACGCCTCGCCGCGCTGGGCGGGACGCTGAGCGTCGAGTCGGCCCCGGGCGAGGGGACTGCGGTCGCGGCCTCGGTGCCGCTGGGAGGGGGAGCATGACCACCGTCGTGATCGTGGACGACCACCCGGTCGTGCGCGCGGGCCTCACGGCCCTGTTGGCCACGCGGCCGGGGATCGAGGTCGTGGGGGAGGCCGGCGACGGCTCCGCCGCGCTGGCGGTCGTGGGCCGGGAGCGCCCCGACGTCGTGCTCATGGACCTCCAGCTGGGCTCCGACAACGGCGTCGACGTGACCCGCGAGCTGCTGCGCCGCGACCCGCCGGCGCGGGTGCTGATCCTGACCACCTACGACACCGACGCCGACATCGTGGCCGCGATCGAGGCGGGGGCCGCGGGCTACCTGCTCAAGGACGCCACCCCGGAGGCGCTCGGGGCCGCGGTCGAGGCCGCCGCCCGCGGTGAGGCCGTCTTCGCCCCCGCCGTCGCCGGACGCCTCGCGCGCCGGGTCGTCGCGCCACCCAGCGAGCTCACCGAACGGGAGCGCGAGGTCGTGGTGTTGCTGGCCGAGGGGTTGGCCAACCGTCAGATCGCGCGGCGGCTGTTCCTGTCGGAGGCGACGGTGAAGACGCACCTCGTCCACGTCTACGAGAAGCTGCGCGTGGACAACCGGACCGCGGCAGTGGCCGCGGCCCGGCAGGCCGGGATCATCCGGTAGGCGACCTCAGCGGGTGAAGTCGGCCAGCGTGGCCTTGGCCTGGTCGAGCCAGGTCTGGTAGGTCGCGATCGAGTCCTGGGCCTTCTTGGCGGCCTGCTTGTCCCCGCGGGCCTCGGCCTTCTCGGCCTTGGCGGCCAGTTTGTCGATCTCCGCGCTGAGCATGGCGACCGTCTCCTCGGCGCGCTGGCGCGCCTCGGGGTCGGTGCGCTTCCACTCGTCCTCCTCGGCCTTGCGGACGGCCTGCTCGATCGCGCGGACGCGGTTGTCGAGGCCGCGCATGGCGTCGCGGGGGACCTTGCCGAGGGCGTGGTACTCCTCGAGGAAGGTGCGGAAGGCGGCGCGCGCCGACTCCACGTCCTTCACCGGGACGATGCTCGCCTCGGCCTTGGCCAGCAGCTCCTCCTTGGCGACCAGGTTGCCGGTGAACTCCTCGTCCTGGGCGCTCTGGGCGGCGGTGCGGGCGCCGAAGAACTGGTCCTGGAGACCGCGGAACTCGGCCCAGAGCTTGTCGTCGTGCTCGCGGGCGGCCGATCCGGCGGCCTTCCAGCGGGTCATCAGGTCGCGGAAGGCACCCGAGGTGGGGCCCCAGTCGGTGGAGTCGGCCAGCGAGCGGGCCTCCTCGATGATCTGCTCCTTGACGGCCTTCGCCTCGCCCCAGCGCGCGGACTGCTCGGCGAACTGGGCCTTGCGGCGGCGGGTGTAGGTGGTGCGGGCGGAGCTGAACCGGTGCCACAGCGCGTCGTCGGTGGCGCGGTCGATGCGGGGGAGCTTCTTCCAGTCCTCGAGCAGCTGGCGGAAGCGGTTGACCCCGCCGCGCCAGTCGTTGCCGGACGCCAGCGCCTCGGCCTCGGCGACCATGGCCTCCTTGGCCTCGCGGGTGGCCTCGTGCTGCTTGGCGCGCTCGGCCTTGCGGGCCTCGGACGCCTCGGCCAGGCGGGGCTGCAGGGCCTCGAGCCGGGTCTCCAGGGCGGCGAGGTCGCCGACCGCGTTGGCCTCGGACACCGACTTGCGCAGGTTCTTGATCGTGTGGCGTGCGTCGTCGGGGGAGACCGCACCGGAGTTCAGGCGCTGCTCGAGCAGCGTCACCTCCAGCTCGAGGGCCTCGTAGCGCCGGACGAAGAAGGCGAGCGCCTCGTCGGGGGACACGTCGGGAACCTGACCGACCGCCCGTTCGCCCTCACCCGTGGTCACGTAGACGGTGCCATCGGGGTCGACACGACCGAAGCTGGCCGGACCTGCAGAGTCAGTCATGGGCTCCATCTTGCACGAAAACACCCCTCCGGCGCGCGCGGTCTGGCCGACGATAAGGTAACGGACGTGTTCCTGACCTCGTTCCCGGCCGGTCCGCTGCAGGCCAACTGCTACATCCTGTCGATGGATGGGCGGCGGTGCGTGGTCGTCGACCCCGGTGTCAACGCGTTCGAGCCGGTCAAGGAGCTCGTCGCCGAGCACGGGCTCACCGTCGAGGCGGTACTCCTCACACACGGGCACCCCGACCACGTGGGCGGTGCGGCCGACGTGGCCGACCACTACGGCGTCCCGGCCTACCTGCACGAGTCCGACCGCGAGCTGTTCGACACCTCGCTGCTGATGCCGTGGGCCCTCGAGATCATCGACCGGTTCGGCGTCAACCACGTCGAGCCCGCCGACCTGCGTGACCTCGTCGGCGGCGAGACGCTGGAGCTGGCCGGCATGACCTTCACCACCGAGGTCGCGCCGGGTCACCGCCCGGGCTGCCTGCTGTGGCGCACGCCCCTGGTCGAGCCGGTGCCGCAGGCGCCCGAGCTGACCGAGATCGTGTTCACCGGCGACGTGGTGTTCGCCGGCTCCATCGGGCGCACCGACCTGCCCGGCGGCGACGACGAGGCCATGCGACGCTCGCTGCGCGACGTCGTCCTGGCGCTGCCCGACACCGCCGCCCTGGTGCCGGGGCATGGGCCCGAGACCACGATGGCCCACGAGCGGGCCACCAACTCCTACCTGACCGAGAGCTACCTGAGGTGAGCATGCGTCCCAAGCCGTTGTCCGGGTTCCCCGAGTTCCTGCCCGCCGGGCGGATCGTGGAACAGGCCGTCCTCGACTCGCTGCGCGAGACGTTCGAGCTGCACGGCTTCGCCTCGATCGAGACCCGTGCGGTCGAGACGATGGACTCCCTGACCCGCAAGGGCGAGATCACCAAGGAGGTCTACGTCGTCCGCCGGCTGCACGCCGCTGAGGGCGAGACCGGGGATGATCTGGGCCTGCACTTCGACCTCACCGTGCCGTTCGCGCGCTACGTGCTGGAGCACGCGGGTCACCTGGCGTTCCCGTTCCGGCGTTACCAGGTGCAGAAGGTCTGGCGCGGCGAGCGGCCGCAGGAGGGGCGCTACCGCGAGTTCGTGCAGGCGGACATCGACGTGGTGGGCGAGAACGCACTTGCGGGCCACCACGACGTCGAGGTGGCCCTGGTCATGCTGGAGGCCCTGGAGACACTGCACACCCGGTTCGGCGTCCCTCCGGTGGTCATGCACGTCAACAACCGCAAGCTGGCCGAAGGCTTCTACCGTGGCCTGGGCGTCACCGACCACATGGCCGTCCTGCAGCGGGTCGACAAGCTCGACAAGATCGGGCCGGACGCCGTGCGGGCCCTGCTGGTCGACGAACTCGGGATGAGCCCCGAGGCCGCCGACAAGTGTCTGGCGCTGGCCACGATCTCCACCCCCGACACCTCCTTCGTGGAGCAGGTGCGGGCGTTGGGCGTCCAGCACGAGCTGTTGGACGAGGGGCTGGCCGCGCTCGCCGAGGTGGTCGAGGCCGCCGCTGCGGCGGTTCCCGGGCGCCTGGTCGCCGACCTCAAGATCGCCCGGGGGCTGGACTACTACACCGGCACCGTCTACGAGACCGAGATGGAGGGCTTCGAGTCGCTCGGGTCGATCTGCTCCGGCGGCCGCTACGACGCCCTGGCCACGGACGGCAAGCGCACTTGGCCGGGCGTCGGCGTGTCGGTGGGCGTCACGCGCATCCTGGCCCCGCTGATCGCGAAGGGTGAGCTGGTGGCGTCCCGGTCGGTGCCGACCTGCGTGCTGGTCGCCGTCGATGCGGAGGAGACCCGGGCCGCTGCCATGGCGACGGCCGCGGCGCTGCGTGCGCGCGGCATCCCCACCGAGGTGGCGCCCAAGGCCGACCGGTTCGGCAAGCAGATCCGCTACGCCGACCGGCGCGGCATCCCGTTCGTGTGGTTCGCGGGACAGGACGGCGACTCGGTCAAGGACATCCGCTCCGGCGACCAGGTGCCGGCAGAGGCCGACTCCTGGCGGCCGCCGGAGGGAGACCTGCGGCCGTCAGTGGGGGCGGGTCAGGCCTGAACCTCGCCCGTGGTGGCGTCGACGTAGACCTCCACGTCGTCGTCGTCCGCGGTGTCGATCGTGACCTCCCACACGACGACGTTGTTGCGGTCGTCGAGTTCGATGTCGTCGATCGTCCCGGGGGTGGCCGCGAGTGCGGCCCTCATCGCGTCGGTGACGGAGATCGTGGCCGCGGCGGCACGCCGCTGGTCCTCGGGGTGGACCCGCTCGTCGCCACGGCGGTCGGTCACCGCGGTGCCGGCGTCATCGATCCTGAATTCGTGGATCCGGTCGCCCACGAGGACCTCAACCTCCCACCCGTTGCCCTCGCGGTCGAGCTCGATGACCCTGCCGTTCGCCTCGCCCTCCGCGGTGCGCACGGCGGCCTCGGCCGCGGCGTTGTGGGCGGTGTCGTCGGACGCCGCGTCCCCGCTGCCGGGGGTGGCGTTCGAAGCCGGGGGGTTGCCTGCCGGCGTCGTGGCCGGGGCGACCACGGGGCCGGAGGTGGTCGCCGGCGCCGGTGCCGGCGGGGTGGGGGAGGTGCAGCCGGCGAGGATCAGGCCGGCGGCCAGGACGGTGGGGATGAGGGCAGTCGTCTTCTTCATCCGACCAGCCCACCCCACCCATCGCCCTTCGCCAAGGGGGGTTGGCCCCGATCCATCCCCGAGTCCGGGCATGCGTACAATCATGGGCGCGCCCGCACCGTCTATGCGGGGCAGAGAAAGGAACATCGCATGCTGCGCACCCACCAGGCCGGGACCCTCCGTTCGGAGCACGTCGGCCAGACCGTCACCCTCGCCGGATGGGTCGCCAAGCGGCGCGACCACGGCGGCGTGGCCTTCATCGACCTGCGGGACGCCTCGGGCATCTGCCAGGTCGTCGTCCGCGACGAGTACCTCGAATCGGCGGGCATCCACGACCTGCGCAACGAGTTCTGCATCCAGGTGACCGGCGTGGTCGACGCCCGCGACGCCGAGAACGTCAACCCCAACATCGCCACCGGCCAGGTGGAGGTCGACATCCGCGACCTCGAGGTGCTCAACCCGGCCGCGCCGCTGCCGTTCCAGATCGACGAGCGCTCCGGCGTCGGCGAGGACGCGCGCCTCAAGCACCGCTACCTGGACCTGCGGCGTCCGCGCCAGCACGACGCGCTGGTGCTGCGCTCGAAGGTGACCCGCGCGATCCGCGAGGTGCTCGACGGCCGCGACTTCTACGACATCGAGACCCCCACCCTGACCCGCTCGACGCCCGAGGGCGCCCGCGACTTCGTGGTGCCCGCGCGCCTGCACCCCGGCAAGTGGTACGCCCTGCCGCAGAGCCCGCAGTTGTTCAAGCAGCTCCTGATGGTCGCCGGGATGGAGCGCTACTACCAGATCGCGCGCTGCTACCGCGACGAGGACTTCCGCGCCGACCGCCAGCCCGAGTTCACCCAGCTCGACATCGAGATGAGCTTCGTCGACCAGGACGACGTGATCGCCCTGGCCGAGGAGGTCATGGCGGCCTGCTGGCGCCTGATCGGCGTGGAGATGTCGCTGCCGCTGCCGCGGATGACCTGGCACGACGCCATGGACAACTACGGCTCGGACAAGCCCGACCTGCGGTTCGACAACAAGATCCGCGAGCTCACCTCTTACTTCGCCGACACGCCCTTCCGCGTGTTCCAGGCGCCGTACGTGGGCGGCGTGGTCATGCCGGGCGGGGCGTCCCAGCCTCGTCGCCAGTTCGACGCGTGGCAGGAGTGGGCCAAGCAGCGCGGCGCCAAGGGTCTCGCCTACGTGACCATCGGCGAGGACGGCACCCTCGGCGGGCCGGTCGCCAAGAACATCACCGACGCCGAGCGCGACGGCCTGGCCGCCGCCATGGACGCCCAGCCGGGCGACGCGATCTTCTTCGGCGCGGGTGCCCGCGAGGCCACCCAGGAGCTGCTGGGCGCCGCGCGCCTGGAGATCGGACGCCGCACCGGCCAGATCGACGAGGACGCCTGGTCGTTCCTGTGGGTCGTGGACGCCCCCATGTTCAAGCTGCGCGAGGACGCCGTCGCCTCCGGTGATGTCGCCATCGCCGAGGGCAAGTGGGCCGCGGTGCACCACGCGTTCACCTCGCCCAAGCCCGAGTCGCTCGACACCTTCGACACCGACCCCGGCTCGGCGCTGTCCTACGGCTACGACTTCGTCGCCAACGGCAACGAGATCGGCGGCGGCTCGATCCGTATCCACCGCCGCGACGTGCAGGAGCGCGTGTTCAAGGTCATGGGCCTGTCCCAGGAGGAGGCGCAGGAGAAGTTTGGCTTCCTGCTCGAGGCCTTCTCCTTCGGCGCCCCGCCCCACGGCGGCATCGCCTTCGGCCTGGACCGCCTCGTGATGCTGCTCGGCGGCTTCGACACCATCCGCGACGTCATCGCGTTCCCGAAGTCGGGCGGCGGGTTCGACCCGCTGACCGAGGCGCCGGCGTCCATCACGGCGCAGCAGCGCAAGGAGGCCGGGGTCGACGCCAAGCCGAAGGCCGACGAGAAAGCGACTGCCGAAGCCTGACCCGCCGAGGGCTTGAGTCTTTCGCCCAGGGCTTGGGTTCCTGCCGAGGGCTTGAGATGAGACAGCGTCTGGACCCAAGCCCTCGGCAGGAAACCCAAGCCCTCGGCGCAGCGTCAATCCTGAGTTGGGTCAAGCGGCTTAGTGCCTTGGGCTGGCTTGTTTGAGGTCGTCAAGGACGGCCTGCTCGTCGTCGCGGAGGGCTGGTGGCAGGGTCTGGATAGCGCCGTTGGCCTGGATCGTTGCTGAACGCAGCGGACGGAGTTGGCGCAGGACTCGACGTAGCGACAGGCCGGTCCGGTCCTGGACGGTGCGGCCGATGGCTAGGGCGGTGAACACGATGGTCAGGTGCGCCTCGATGGAGTCGCGTCGTCTGGCGAACAGTGGGCGGGCCCTCAGGTCACTCTTGGACATCCTGAAGGAGTGCTCCACGTGCCACAGGTCGGCATAGGAGCTGATCACCTCGGCAGCGGGCAGCACCGTGGCCGGGATGTTGGTGACCAGGCCTTTGAGTCCTGCCAACCGCCGGGCTCGGGCCAGCGCGGCTTCGTCCAGGACCAGTCCGTCGGTCTGTGTCTTGACGAACCTGGGCGTCCGGGCTGGTTTGTCCCCCTCGATCGCTGCCCGGGCCCGGTTCTCCTGGGCGGTGAGGGTCTTGTTGTCCCGGGCGAACCGCTTGGCCGAGTAGGACCACACCGCCCGCCACGAGTTGCGGTGCTGCTCGGGGTCCCAGACCGGCTCGCGACGCTTGGCGGTGTCGTTGTCGGTGTTCTTGCCGACCTTGGGGGTCAGGGTGTCGATGACCTGGCCGTCGGTGAACACATCCCCGTGCCAGCGGAAGTGGGAGGCCAGGTCGATCGGGGCCTTGGTGGTCTTGGACCCGACGATGAAGGTGTGCCCGGCCTGATCCAGGGCCTTCAAATTGGCAGCCGACAGCATCCCGGCGTCAGCGACCACGACCAAGTCCTCGATCTCGTGCCGGGCGGCGAAGGCCTCGATGATCGGCACGATCGTGTGCGTCTCGGCCTTGTTGCCCTCCCAGCACCCGATCTCCAACGGGAAACCGTGCCGGTCGACCAGCAGACCGACGATGATCTGCGGGTCGACCCGGCGTTCCTTGGAGTAGCCGACCTTGCGCAGGGCATCTTCCTCAGCGGCTTCGAAGTGCAGCGTGGTCACGTCGTACAGGCACAACGACACATCCCCGCTGGCCCGGGCCTGCTCGAAGCACAGTTTGGCGACCTGGTCGCGGTAGGCCCCGTCCTGGCATCGGCCCAACGTGCGCTTGCGCGTCGACAGGCTGGCCGCGGTCCGACCCAGGTCTGCCAGCACCCGGTCCACGTCCAGCAGGCTGGTCGGCTCCACCACCCGCGCGATGACCAGGTCGCGGAACACCTCATCGTCCAGGACGTCGAAACCCAGGTCGGTGTACACTCCGGCCAACGCCTCATACAGCAACGCCGAGGACGTTCGCAGCACGCGAGGCGCGGCCACCACCGGGCGCCGCACCGGGCCCTTGACCTGCTCCCCGAACAGCGTCTCGGCCGGGGCCGGCACCATCGCGGCCCAAGGAACTGGCAGCGACAGCCCCAGATCCAACTGCCCCTGGGCATCGTCCTGGAGCAGCTTGCTGGCCTGGGCCATCAGCAGCCCAAGCTCGGCTTCATCGTGCGCCGACCCCACGTGCCGCACGATGCGACGTCGACCACCCACCGACTCAGCGATCTGCACCGCGGTCGCCCCCGAGGCCGTCCGCACCCGCCGAATCCACGCCATGCCCCGATCCTAGAGTCCCGCTTAGTGCCTAAACGAAGCACCAAGCCACGGCATCACCGCAAGTCACGGCCCCTACCGATGCAAGAATCGCCGAACGGTGACCCAACTCAGGTCAATCGATGGCCGGGACGACGAGTGCGCGCCCGATGAGGGAGATCGACATGCGGTCGCCCACTCGCAAGGGCTGATCGGTGGACACCCGGAAGGTGGGTCCACTTTCGCCGGAGACTGGTCCCAGCGTGAGGCGTCGATGGTCCCCGTGAAAGGCCAAAGACCGCACGATCCAGTCCCCCCGCACGTCGAGGCGCGCTGAGACCTGGTGGGGGCGGGCGACAACTGTGGCGGCGCCGTCAGGCACACCGAGGGCTGGGATTGGCCCGATCACCGTCTGGGCCATCCCGCGCGTGACGATGGCGTCAAGCTCTAGCGTCGAGCCCAACAGGCGCGCGGTGGCCAGGTCGTTGGGCCGTTCGTAGACCTCCTGCGGCGGCCCGACCTGACGCAGTTCTCCTGCCTCCAGGACCGCCACCAGATCGGCGAAAGCGAGTGCCTCCTCCTGGTCGTGGGTGACCAGCACGGTGGTGACACCGGCCTCGTGCAGGACCTCGCCGACCAGGTCGCGCGTTGATTCTCGCAGGTGGGTATCGAGGGCCGAAAAAGGCTCGTCCAACAGCATCACTGCGGGGTGGCGAGCCAATGCCCGAGCCAACGAGACGCGCTGCTGCTGCCCGCCCGAGAGTTGGTCGGGGCGCCGCTTGGCCAGATCGGGGGACAGGTTGACGATCTCCAGTAACTCGGCAATGGCTTCGGGCGTCCGTTCGGAGCGTGGCAGTCCGAAACCGACGTTCGACCGCACCGACAGATGGGGGAACAGCGCACCATCCTGCGACACGTACCCGATGGAGCGCTTGTGCGGTGGCACCCACGTCTGTCCGCAGACGGAGACGCCGTCGATGAAGACGTCGCCGGCGGTGGGGAACTCGAATCCTCCGATGCAGCGCAGCAGGGTGGTCTTGCCGCTGCCCGAGGGCCCGACAACGGCGAGAACAGCGCCACGCGGGACGGCGAGGTCGATGCCGTGCAGCACTTCGGTCGACCCGTAGCTGGCCCGAACCCCTCGGACGACGAGCGCCTCGCTCACGATCGATCTCCTCGGGACTCGCGGAACAAGATGATGGTCATCGGCACCGACAAAGCGATGAGCAGCAGCGCATAGGGCGCGGAGGCAGGGTAGTCCAGCTCGGTGCTCAACGACCAGAATCTGGTGGCTAGCGTCGTTGTCCCGGTCGGAGCAAGCAGCAACGTGGCGGTCAGCTCTCCGGCGATGCCCAAGAAGGCCATGGACGCCCCGGCCCCGAACGCCGGCGCCAACACCGGGACCGTCACTCGGACCAAGGTTCGGACGGGGTTGCTGCCCAAGGATGCCGCTGCCTCGCCGAGCGAGGTCGGCACCTGCGCCATTCCTGCGCGCAAACTGGCCACCGCTCGCGGGAGGAACAGCACGACGTAGGCGGCCAAGAGCAGCACGCTCGACTGGTAGACGGCGGGGAGCCAACGGATCGACACCGTCACGAACGCCAGGCCGATGACGATCCCGGGAAGGGACGACGACATGAAGGCGAGGCCCTCCAGGGTTCGTGACCAGCGTGCTGGGCGCCGCACCGACAACCAGGCGATGGGTCCAGCGGCCAGGCATGTGGCCACCGCGCCGATGGTGGCGAAACCAAGCGTGCTCGCGAGCGCCTGCGGGATGCCGGGATCGAGCTCGACCCCGACCGAGAGCCAATGCACCAGTGACCACGCCGGGACGCCCAGGGCTGCGGTCAGCAGCGCCACCACAGCGCCCCACACGGGAACCAGCCACCCCCCAAGCGAAACGCGCTTGGCCTGGCGGGCTACCCCCGCACCGAGGCGCGCGTGGCGACGCCGCCCACGAACGACGGCCTCCCCACCCAGGACCACCAAGCACAGCAGCACCAGGACGCCGGCCAACATCGAAGCCGCCGGGGCAGCGAAGGTGGATCGGAACTGGTCGTAGATGGCGGTGGTGAAGGTGTCGAAGCGCACGAAGGCGAATGCCCCGTACTCCGCCAGCAGGTGCAGGGCGACGAGCAGCGCTCCGCCAAGCACCGGCAATCGCAACTGCGGCAAGGTGACGCGGCGTAGGACGCCGAAGGCTGTGAGGCCGAGCGCTGCGCCCGACTCCTCGAGCGCTGGATCCATCCGTCGAAGCGTCGCCAAGACGGGGAGGTAGACGAACGGGAAGTAGCTGATCGTGGCGATCAGGGACGCCCCGGCCAGCCCGGCGATGGAGGGCCAGACCGTCGCCCACGCGTAGCTCATGACGAACGCCGGCACCGCCAAGGGCGCGACGAAGGCCGCGGACAGCCACGCCGGCACATGGGTCCGCTCCACCAGCAGAGCAGCGCTCGTGCCGATCACGATGGTGGCGGGCACAACCACCACCTGGAGGGCCACGGTGTTACCGATCAGTTCCGCGACTCGGGATCGGAATACGAGCCGGGCGACCAACTCAGGCCCGGCGTCGATGGTGGCCACGATGATGAAGCCGATGGGCACCAGGGTCAGCGCGACGACGAGCATCGCGGCCGCGATGGTCACTGGAAGGTGACCCCGCGGCCGTGATGCTCGTCGCTGTGGTGCCTGGGTGATGGTCAGAGCAAGCCCGCCTGCTGCATGAGCTCGACCACCTTGGGGCTGTTGAGCGAGGCCGGGTCGATCGTGGGGGCGTCCATCTCGGTGAGTGGCTTGAGCTTGTCATGAGCGCCGACACCGGAGGCCACCGGGTACTCGAACGATGTGCCGTCGCGCAGCACTTCCTGGCCCGCCTGGCTGACGATGTAGGCCACGAATTTCTGGGCGGCGTCAGCGTTCTTCGATGACTTCAGCACACCGCCACCGGAGACAGACACGATGCCTAAGTTCCGACATTAACGCAAGTTCAGCGTTGCTGAATCCCGCATGTCGACACAGTGGTGCGCTTCACGTGCCACCCTCGGCTGCGACCCGGGCAGCGGCGACACCTGCAGCGTCAGGGTCGAGGTAGCGCGGAATGCCCAACCGCCCTGCCGTGACCGGCACCAGCAGGGGGTGACCGGCCGGAATGTTCAGGTGCTCTACCTGCTGATCCGGCAGCCCGAACACGACCGATGCCAGGGCGCGCAAAGTGTTGCCGTGCGCCACGACGAAGATGGTGGCACCGCCGGCCAAGGGTGGCTCGATGGCTTCTTGCCAGAAGGGGAGAACGCGGATCGCCACATCGGCCAGCGATTCACCGACACCAGCGTCGAGGGTGCCTCGCTCCATGACCGGAGCCGGGTCAATCCAGCCGGCCACCTGCTCGGGGGACGCTGACGGCGGGCGCCCACCGACGGTGCGCCGCCACGTGAAGAAGTCCTCGTCGCCGTAGCGGTGACGAGCAGCAGCTTTCGACAGCCCGGTGAGGCAGCCGTAGCCACGTTCGACCAAACGCCAGGTTGAGCGAACCTCAACCTGCTGGCTCGACTCGCCCAGCAGCAGCTCAGTCGTGTGGGTAGCGCGCCGCATTGTGGACTGCCACACCACATCGGGCACCAGCCCCTCTGCCGCGATGAGGGACGCCGCCACCGCCACTTGGGCCTCCCCCGACGGCGCCAGAGGGGCGTCCAGCAGACCGGTGAACACGCTGGCCGCATTGAACGTGGTCTCGCCGTGCCGCAGCAGCATCAAGGTGCCCATGCTGCATTGTCTCGCAGGATGGCTAGCATCACCGGTGTGACTGACCTGTTCGGCAATCCCATCGATGACCCGGCCCCGCTGCGTGGTGGGTCGCTCGCGGGCGCCGACCACGCCGACCTACCGCTGGCCGTGCGCTTACGACCTCGCACGGTCGAGGAGATCGTCGGCCAACAGCACCTCTTGACGCCAGGGTCACCCTTGCGGCGCCTGGCCGACGGCCAACCGATGAGCGTGTTCCTGTGGGGGCCGCCGGGGGTAGGGAAGACCACCATCGCCTCGGTCGTGTCACAGAGCACGAACCGCCGCTTCGTGGAGCTTTCAGGCGTGACCGCCGGGGTCAAGGAGGTGCGCGCCGAACTGGAGACTGCCAAGCGCGAACTCGCCCGAGGCCGGGGGACCGTCCTGTTCGTCGACGAGGTGCACCGCTTCAACAAGGCCCAACAAGACGTGCTCCTGCCCGCCGTGGAGAATCGGCTGGTCACCCTCATCGCGGCCACCACGGAGAACCCGTCCTTCTCGGTCATCTCGCCGCTGCTCAGCCGGTCGCTGCTGCTCACCTTGAAGCCGCTGACGGACGCTGACATCGATGTGCTTCTCAATCGAGCACTCGCCGACGAGCGGGGTCTGCGCGCTGGCGAGGGCCAGCCGTTCACGCTGGCTGAGGAGGCACGGGCGAGCATCATCCGCCTGGCCGGTGGAGACGCCCGACGGAGCCTCACGTACCTCGAGGAGGCCGCTGCCTCGGCTGAGGCGCACGGCGCCACCGAGATCGGTCCGGACGCCGTGGAGCAGGCCGTCGACAAGGCCGCGATCCGCTACGACAAGGATGGCGACCAGCACTATGACGTGATCAGCGCGTTCATCAAGAGCGTGCGCGGTTCCGACGTGGACGCGGCGCTGCACTACTTGGCCCGCATGCTGGAGGCGGGTGAAGACCCGCGGTTCATCGCGCGACGTCTCATCATCTCCGCGAGCGAGGACATCGGCATGGCCGCACCGTCGGTGTTGCAGACGTGCGTGGCCGCGGCCCAAGCCGTGCAGTTGATCGGCATGCCCGAGGGACGCCTGCCGCTCGCGCAGGCGACGGTGGCCGCGGCGACCGCCCCGAAGTCGAACGCCGTCTACGTGGCTGTGGACGCTGCCGTTGCCGACGTGAAGGCCGGCAAGGTCGGCCAGGTACCACCGCACCTGCGCGACGCCCACTACTCAGGCGCCGAGAAGCTCGGCCACGGCCAGGGGTACCTCTATGCCCACGATGCTCCCCACGCTGTCGCTGCCCAGCAGTACCTTCCCGACGACCTGATGGACGCCCGGTACTACCGCCCCACGTCGCACGGCAACGAGGCCCAGATCGCCGAGCGCTGGGTGACGATCAGGTCATTGCTCGGCCGGGAAGGCTGAGCCTCGATTCACCTCGTGACGACGGTGATCTCGATGGCTTCGATCTGGCGGCCTTGTCCGGTGGTTCCGGCGGTGGCTCCGTCGGTGACCCAGGCTTGCCAGCCGATCCCTCGCACGTAGGCGCGGTAGCGGACGCTGTAGCGGGTGACTAGTTCGCCGGTGAGGCTGATCTGGAAGGCTTCCATGCGCAGGCCGCGGCCGGATGTTCCGATGGCGTTGGCCGAGGTGGATGGTGACATCCAGCCGATGTCTTGCACGTGGGCGCGGTAGCTGACGTCACCGGAGATGCCTGGTGCGGACACCTTGAACCGCAGTGCCTCGGCGCGTTTGCCGATGGTGCCGGCGGCTCCGCTGGTGAGGGTTGGGCCCCATCCGATGTCTTGGCTGTGCACGGAGTAGGACGCGGTCGCGTTGGGCGTCACTGGCGTGGTGGGCGTGGGTGACGTTGTTGGCTTCGGGGTCGGCGACGGAGACGTCGTGGGCGTAGGCGTGGGCGTGGGGGAAGCCGTCGGTGTGGGTGTGGGCGTCACCGTGGGCGTGGGGGAAGCCGTCGGTGTGGGTGTGGGCGTCACCGTGGGCGTCACCGACGGGGACGGAGCGTTGCGAGGGACGACGGTGATCTCGATGGCTTCGATCTGGCGGCCTTGTCCGGTGGTTCCGGCGGTGGCTCCGTCGGTGACCCAGGCTTGCCAGCCGATCCCTCGCACGTAGGCGCGGTAGCGGACGCTGTAGCGGGTGACTAGTTCGCCGGTGAGGCTGATCTGGAAGGCTTCCATGCGCAGGCCGCGGCCGGATGTTCCGATGGCGTTGGCCGAGGTGGATGGTGACATCCAGCCGATGTCTTGCACGTGGGCGCGGTAGCTGACGTCACCGGAGATGCCTGGTGCGGACACCTTGAACCGCAGTGCCTCGGCGCGTTTGCCGATGGTGCCGGCGGCTCCGCTGGTGAGGGTTGGGCCCCATCCGATGTCTTGGCTGTGCACGGAGTAGGACGCGGTCGCGTTGGGCGTCACTGGCGTGGTGGGCGTGGGTGACGTTGTTGGCTTCGGGGTCGGCGACGGAGACGTCGTGGGCGTAGGCGTGGGCGTGGGGGAAGCCGTCGGTGTGGGTGTGGGCGTCACCGTGGGCGTCACCGACGGCGTGGGGGTCGGTGTGGCCTTGGCCACGAGCACAACCTGGATGGCCTCGAGTTGACGCGACTGACCAGTGGTGCCCGCAGTCGCCCCGTCCGTGACCCAGGGTTGCCAGCCGAGACCGCCAACGTGGGCGCGGTAGCGAATCGAGTACTGGGCCGCCACGGGGCCGCTGAGCGTCAGGCGGACCGCTTCGAGCGACCGCTGCTGGCCCACAGTTCCGGCATGACGCGACGTGCCGACCGGGTCACGCCACCCGACGCCGGAGACATGCGCGCTGGTCAAGATGTCGCCCGACAGGCCGGAGCCCAGTGCGAGACGCAGGGCCTCCATGCGCAGACCCTCACCCACGGTGCCTGCGGTGGCACCATCGGCGACCCCGCGCATCCAGCCGCGGTTGGCCGAGTGCGCTGCATAGATGACCTGACCCGTCACAGCCGCATACGGGGCCGGGCGGGCGTTGAGGTGTCGTTGGAGGGCCTGGATGGTGGTGGGGTCCAACACGCCGGACCGCGATACGCCCAGGTAACCCTGCAGTGCGGTCACGGTTTGGGTGTCCCTGGCGCCCGTCTGTGTGGCGCCGACCCGGCGCTGGAGTGCGAGATTGGTTTCTCGGCCCCACACACCATCGGCCGCGGTGCCCAGCCACTTTTGCATTTCGATGACGGTTCCCTTGTCCAGGAACCCCGTCGTCTCGAGGGTGATCTTGCCGTCGACGGGGCTCGGGCTGGGCACCTCGGTGACCGGTGTGGGCTGGGGCTGAACCACGGTGTAGCTCACGGTGTCCAGCTTCGACTTCACCGAGGCGCGGATCTGCGGGAGCATCGCGTAGACGGTGGCGCCCGGGCAGTTGGTGGCATTCTCATCGCGGTGCGCGGAAATGGCGTTCAGGAACGTCGATCCGCCATCTTGACCGCCGGAACCGAAGGTGCTGCCGTAGGGATTGACGCCATGGATGGCGAACTTCCAGGCGATCACGGAATTACCGGTCGCGATCATCGCCGCTGGGGGCGAGACCTGATCGAAGTCCCCCATGAACGACAGACCGAAGACCCGGGAGTTCGTCACGCCCAGGGCGTGACCGCCGGCGATGGCACGATCCAGACCACCGCCACGCCCCTCCCAGGCGGTGCCGAACCGGTCGACCAACACGTTGTAACCGATGTCCTTCCAGCCACGGGAGTTCACGTGGTACGCCTGAATCGA
This sequence comes from Propioniciclava sp. MC1595, assembly GCF_017569205.1. Taxonomy (GTDB): domain Bacteria; phylum Actinomycetota; class Actinomycetes; order Propionibacteriales; family Propionibacteriaceae; genus Propioniciclava. The sequence continues at coordinate 1,822,152 of NZ_CP071870.1, read as the reverse complement.
TCGCAGGAGGCCTGGAACGTCTGCGGCCGTGTAGGAGTTGGTGCCGGCCGTGTGGTGAATCATGGCTCCGGTAACGATGCCTTCCTCGTAGGGCAAGCCCACGATGGACTCGTTAGCACCCCACGCGGCACGGCTTCGGATCGCGGGCTTCAACACGTCGTATGCGACGGAGTTCGTGGTGGCCGCCTGGGTTGTGATCGCGGCGGAATCCGTGGCGGAGGTGGAGGAGTACAACGACACATCCGCTTCGACTGGGGCAGCCGACAGCGTGGCCACTTCGACGCGCGCCACGCCGGCGACAACGATCGGCTCGGAGCCAGACGTCCCAGCCTCTGCTTGGGACACGGCTGACGCGTCCACTTCGTGCCACTCAGAAACCTCGCCGTCGTTCGACGTCGTCCGATAGAGCACCTCGGGGAGCGCGCTGCCCTGCCAGGTGACGCCGACCACAGCCGTAGGAGTGTCGACCGTGACGTCGGCGAGACTCACGATCTTGTCGCGCGCTTGGCGGGCCTTGTCCGAGGCCGCATCAGGCAGTGTGCGGGTCCGCTTGAGGCTGGCATGGGTGCTGTGCACCTTGCCCGATCCCTGGCTCGGCTTCGGTGCCGCGTGTGCGGGAGCAGGGGCGGCTACCAGCCCGAAGGAGACCGTGAGAGCCGTCACCATGGCCATCGGGATCCGGACCAGACCTCGCCAGGCCGTGGCGCGACCTGAAACGGAAAGATGCCGGTCGTTCGTCACCCCGGCCCGCGCGGGGGTAGCGGAGTCGTCGACAGGTTGGGAACGCCCAATGTTCAGCACAGAGATCAGTCTCAATGATTTCGGTACGACACTCAAGACAGGTCTCAACCCCCGGTCTACGGATGGGATGCCGGCCCCAGTGCTCGGGTGCGTGCCGATGATGGCTGCGAGCAGTCGTCGCCACCGTCTGAAGTAGGCTGGCCCGCGTTGTCGAATCGCAGGGGAATCATGTCTGTCGGAGAAGTCGCCGGGCTCATCGCCGCCATCGCGTTCGTGTTCCTCGTGGGCATGTGCGCGATCCCGCTGCTCAAGCTGGGCAAGGTGCTCGACGAACTCGCAACTGCCGTCAAGGATGTCGGAACCGGGACGACCCCGATCCTGTCCGAACTCAAGGAGACGGTCACGGTCACCAATCACGAGATCGCCAAGATCAGCGATGTCACGGCGGAGGTCGAGAAGGTCACCGCCGACGTGGCGCGCGTCAGCAACCACGCCAGCACGGTGGTGGAGAACACTGCAGCACTGTCCAAGATCATGACCGCGGCTGTCGGACGCCCCCTGGTGGCGGTGGCGTCCACTTCGCACGCCCTGCGCACCGCGATCGCGGCCAAGGTCGAGGGGCAGAGCCGGTGAGCCGCAGCTTCTGGTTCTTTGCGGGCGCTGCGACGTCGGTGTTCGTCGCCGTCAAGGGCCGGGAGTACTATCGACGACTGACTCCGGCGGGGATGGCCGAGGAGATCGAGCGCCGCGCCGAGGAGACCACCGACAAGGCGAAGCTCTGGCTCGACGACTTCGCCACCACGTTCAGCAACGCCCGAGCGGCCAAGCGATCCGAGCTGATGGCCCTGCTCACCAAGGACGAAAGAGGACAACTGGAATGAAGACCGCGGAGATCCGGCGCCGGTTCCTGGACCACTTCACCGCCGCCGGGCACACCCTGGTGCCCTCTGCGTCGCTGGTCTACAACGACCCGACCCTGCTGTTCGTCAACGCCGGCATGGTGCCGTTCAAGTCCTACTTCACCGGCGCCGAGGACGCGCCCTACGACACCGCCACCAGCTGCCAGAAGTGCGTGCGCACCCTCGACATCGAGGAGGTCGGCAAGACCACCCGCCACGGCACCTTCTTCCAGATGAACGGCAACTTCTCCTTCGGTGACTACTTCAAGGAGGGTGCGATCCAGCACGCCTGGAAGCTGGTCACCGGTTCGGTCGACGGCGGCGGGCTCGGCTTCGACCCCGACAAGGTGTGGGTCACCGTGCTCGGCCCCGGCCACCACCCCGACTTCCCCGAGGGGGACGCCGAGGCGGTCGCGCTGTGGAGGTCCGTCGGCCTGCCCGACGAGCGCATCCAGCGCCGCGACCTGAAGGACAACTACTGGAACATGGGCGTCCCCGGCCCCGGCGGACCCTGCTCCGAGATCTACATCGACCGCGGTCCGGCCTACGGCCCCGAGGGCGGCCCGGTCGTCGACGAGGACCGCTTCCTCGAGATCTGGAACCTCGTCTTCATGCAGCAGGAGCTGTCCGCGGTCCGTGCCAAGGACGACTTCGACGTGCTGCGCCCGCTGCCGAAGCCGAACATCGACACCGGCATGGGCCTGGAGCGTGTTGCCTACCTGATGCAGGGCAAGGACAACATGTACGAGATCGACCAGATCTTCCCGGTCATCGAGAAGGCCGCCGAGCTGTCGGGCAAGCGCTACGGCGCGAACCACGACGACGACGTGCGCATGCGCGTCGTGGCCGACCACGTGCGCTCCGGCCTCATGCTCATGACCGACGGTGTCACCCCCGGCAACGAGGCCCGCGGCTACGTCCTGCGCCGCCTGCTGCGCCGCAGCGTGCGCGCGATGCGCCTGCTGGGCGTGCACGACCCGGTGCTGCCCGAACTGCTCCCGATCAGCAAGGGCCTCATGGAGGAGTCCTACCCCGAGGTCACCAGCGAGTGGGCCCGCGTGTCGGCGTCCGCGTACGCCGAGGAGGAGAGCTTCCGGCGGACGCTGGCCTCCGGCACCCAGATCTTCGACGTCGCGGTGCGCAACGCCAAGGCGGCCGGGCAGACCACGCTGGCCGGCGACCAGGCGTTCCAGCTGCACGACACCTACGGGTTCCCCATCGACCTGACCCTCGAGATGGCCTCCGAGGCCGGCCTCGAGGTCGACCGCGCCGAGTTCACCCGCCTCATGGGTGAGCAGAAGGCGCGCGCCAAGGCCGACGCCCGCGCCAAGAAGGGCGGCGCAGTCAACACCGAGGCCTACCGCCAGCTGCGTGAGGCGGGCGAGACCCCGTTCCTCGGCTTCACCGACCTGACCGTGCCCAGCCGCGTGCGCGGCATCGTGCGCGACGGTGCGGTCGTCCCGTCCGCCCAGCCCGGCGACGTCGTCGAGGTCGTGCTGGCCGAGACCCCGTTCTACGCCGAGGCCGGTGGCCAGGACGCCGACGCCGGCGTCCTCACTGCGCCCGGCCTGGCGCTCGACGTGCTCGACGTGCAGCGTCCCGTCCAGGGCCTGGTCGTGCACAAGGTGCTGGTCAACGAGGGCGAGCTAACCGCGGGCGCCGAGGTGCTGGCGCAGGTGGACGCCGCGGCGCGCCTCGGCGCGTGCCAGGCCCACACCGCCACGCACATCGTCAACGCCGCGCTGCGCCAGCTGCTGGGCGACACCACCCACCAGGCCGGCTCGTACAACAAGCCCGGCTACCTGCGCTTCGACTTCAATGCCACGGCCGGGCTCTCGACCGACGCCAAGGCCGAGCTCGAGGGCATCGTGAACCAGGCGGTCCGCGACAACTTCGCCGTCACCGACCGCGAGATGCCCTTGGACGAGGCCAAGGCGCTCGGCGCCCAGGCCATGTTCGGCGAGAAGTACGGCAACGTCGTGCGCATGGTCGAGCTCAACGGCGCCTGGAGCCGCGAGCTGTGCGGTGGTACGCACGTGGGCTCGACCGCCCAGATCGGGCTGGTGAACCTGCTCGGCGAGGGCTCGATCGGCTCCGGCATCCGCCGCGTCGAGGCGCTGGTGAGCGGGGACGCCTTCTCGCGCTTCGCCGCCGAGCGCGCCCTGGTCGGCACCCTGGCCGACACGCTCAAGACCCAGCCCGACCAGCTCGTCGACCGCGTCGAGAAGCTGCTCGCCCAGCTCAAGTCGGCCGAGAAGGAGATCGCCGACCTGCGCACCCAGCAGCTGCTCGGCAACCTCGACGCCCTGGCCGCCTCGGCCACCGACGTCGGTGCGGTCAAGCTCGTCGCCCGCGCCATGCCCGGTGTCGGCGGCGGCGACCTGCGCACGCTGGCCATGGGCCTGCGCGACAAGCTGTCCAGCCAGCCGGCGGTCGTCGCGCTGGTCGGCGGCGAGGCGAAGCCAGTCGTGATCGTGGCCACCACCGACGCCGCCCGCGCGGCCGGCGCGAAGGCCGGCCAGCTGGTCGGCGTCGCCGCGGCCCAGCTCGGCGGCAAGGGCGGCGGCAAGGACGACCTCGCCCAGGGCGGTGGCTCCGACGCCGCGGGCACCGACGCGGCGCTGGCCGCGATCCGCGACGCCCTGGCCGGATGACGGACGACGCACTGCGCGGCGTCCGGCTCGGCATCGACTGGGGGCAGGCGCGCATCGGGGTCGCGGCGTGTGATGCCGGCGGCGTCCTCGCCTTCCCCGTGGAGACGATCGCGCCGGCGTCCGACGCCCGGGTCGTGCGCGACCGCCTGACGGCGATCGTGGAAGAGTACGAACCCGTCGTGGCCTACCTCGGCCTGCCCCGCCACCTGCGGGGTGCGGAGGGGGAGTCCGCCGCGAAGGCGCGGGGCCAGGCACGGTGGCTGGCGCGCACGTTCCCCGACGTGGCCGTGCACCTGGTGGACGAGCGGATGACCACGGTGTCCGCGACGCGGCAGCTGCAGGAGGCGGGCAGGTCGGCCAAGACCCAGCGCGCCGTGATCGACCAGGCCGCCGCCGTGGCAATCTTGAACCACGCGCTCGACACCGAACGCCTCACCGGCGCGCGGGCCGGGGAGCGAATCGAAGGAAAGGTGTGACATGACCGAGCCTCGCCGGGCCCGCCGACGGGACAGGCTGCGCGACCCCGAGACGGGGCAGTGGGACATGGCGGAGGTGCGCCACCGCATGAAGGGTTGGGCGGCCGTGCTCGTCGCCCTGGCCGTGATCGTGGGCGGCGGCTGGTTCGTCGGGAACCGCGCTTGGGACGCCTTCATGGACTTCCGCACCCAGGAGGACTACATCAGCGTGGCCGGGCTGGAGGACGTGCAGGTCACGATCCCCGCAGGCTCCACGATGGGCCAGATGGCGACCATGCTGCAGGAAGCCAACGTCGTGAAGTCCGCCGACACCTTCACCAAGTACGCCCGGAGCCGCCCCGACGAGGCGGCGAGGATCCAGGCGGGCACCTACAACCTCCGCACCGAGATCTCGGCGCAGAGCGCCTTCGACCGGCTGCTCGACCCGGCCAACATCGTGCGCAACATGATGCGCATCCCCGAGGGGCTGCGCCTCTCCGAGGCCCTGGCGCAGATCTCCGAGCGCACGAAGATCCCGCAGGAGGAACTGCAGGCGGTCATCGACGACCCCGCCGAGCTGGGCCTGCCCGAGTGGGCCGGCGGCAAGGCCGAGGGCTTCCTGTACCCCGAGACCTACGAGATCGGGGCCGACCCGACCGCGCTGTCGGTGCTGCAGATCCCGGTCAACCACTTCAAGAAGGTGGCGGCCGAGATCGACTTCGAGAACCGCGCGGCATCCACCCCGCTCGGCGACCCGTACCAGACGCTGGTCATGGCCAGCATCGTCGAGCGCGAGGCCCGCAGCGCCGAGGACCGCGCGATGGTCGCCCGGGTGTTCTACAACCGCCTCGAGAAGGGCATGCCCCTGCAGTCCGACGCGACGACGGCGTACGCCAACAACACCACCGGTCGTGCGGCCACCACCGATGCCGAGCGGGCGCTGGACAGCCCGTACAACACCTACCACCCGTCGACGGCCGGCAAGCTCACCCCGGGCCCGATCAGCTCGCCCGAGCGGTCCGCGCTGGAGGCGGCCCTGGCCCCGGCCGAGGGCGACTGGCTGTTCTTCGTGACCGTGGACCTCGACACCGGTGAGACCAAGTTCACCAACACGCTGGACGAGCACAACGCCGCCGTGGCCGAGCTGCGCGCGTGGTGCGCGGCCAGCCCTGAGAACCAGAAGAAGTGCACCGGCTGACCGTGGGAGACTGACGCCCATGTTGCGTTGGTTGACCGCAGGGGAGTCCCACGGTCGCGCCCTGGTGGCGACGATCGAGGGCATCCCCTCCCACGTCCGTGTCAGCACCGACGACCTGGCCGAGGCGCTGCGGCGCCGCCGGCTCGGCGTCGGCCGGGGGGCCCGGATGAAGTTCGAGGCCGACGAGGTGACGATGCTCACCGGCATCCGCCACGGCGAGACGCTGGGCTCGCCCATCGCGGTCATGGTGGGCAACACCGAGTGGCCCAAGTGGGAGACCGTGATGGCCCCCGACGAGGTCGACCCGGCCGTCCTCGATCAGCAGGCCCGCAACGCCGCCCTCACCCGTCCGCGCCCCGGCCACGCCGACCTGGCCGGCATGCAGAAGTACGAGTGGGACGAGGCCCGTCCCATCCTCGAGCGCGCCTCCGCCCGTGAGACCGCGGCCCGCGTGGCCCTCGGCCGGATCGCCAGCAACTTCCTCGACCAGGCCTACGGGGTGCAGGTCGTCAGCCACGTCGTCGAGATCGGCCCGGTCCGCTCGACGGGGCTGGCGCTGCCGACGTTCGCCGACCGCGACGCCATCGACGCCGACCCGGTGCGCTGCTTCGACGCCGAGTCCTCGGCCCGCATGCTCGCCGAGATCGAGGCCGCCAAGGCCGAGGGCGACACCATCGGCGGCGTCGTCGAGGTGGTCGCGACCGGCCTGCCCCCCGGCATCGGCTCGCACAGCCAGGGCGACCGCCGCCTCGACGCCCGCCTCGCGGGCGCCCTCATGGGGATCCAGGCCATCAAGGGGGTCGAGGTCGGCGACGGGTTCGAGCTCGCCCGCACCCGCGGGTCGCTGGCCCACGACGAGATGGTGCTGGACGGCGACCACATCGCCCGCACCGGCAACCGCTCCGGCGGCACCGAGGGCGGCATGAGCACCGGCGAGGTGCTCCGCGTCCGCGCCGCGATGAAGCCGATCGCGACCGTGCCGCGCGCGCTGCGGACGGTCGACACGGCGTCCATGACCCCGGCCCAGGCCCACCACCAGCGCTCCGACGTGTGCGCGGTGCCGGCCGCCGGCGTCGTCGCCGAGGCCATGGTCGCGCTGGTGCTGGCCGAGCAGATGCTGGAGAAGTTCGGCGGCGACTCGCTGGCCGAGACCTCCCGCAACCACCGCGCCTACCTCGACCGCCTGGGCGAGCGGGGGCTGGCGTGACCACGATCGCCCTGATCGGCGCCCCCGGCTCGGGCAAGTCGACCGTCGGAGCGCTGCTGGCCGAGCGGCTGCGGCTGCCGTTCTTCGACGTCGACACCGAGATCGAGCGGATGCACGGCAAGCTCGTCCGCGAGATCTTCGCCGACGACGGCGAGGAGGCCTTCCGCGCCATCGAGAAGGACGCCACCCTGTCGCTGCTCGTCGGCGACGGCGTGGTCAGCCTCGGCGGCGGCGCGCCCATGACCCCGGCGATCGCCGAGGCGCTGGCCGACGTGCAGACCGTCTGGCTCAAGGTGGACGCCCACGACGCGTTCAAGCGCGTCGGCCTGGACGACAGCCGACCGCTGCTGGCCGGCGGGGGCATCCGGGCGACCCTGATCACGATGCTGCGGGCCCGCACGCCCGTCTACGCGGCGGTCGGCCGCCTCCACGTCGACACCTCCGGGCGCGAGCCGGTCGAGGTCGTCGAGGAGATCATCGCTCGGCTGCAGGAGCCGGCAGCATGAGCGGGTTGAGCACCATCCACGTCGCGACGGCCCAGCCCTACGACGTGACGGTCGGCCACGGGGCCGTCTCGGGCCTGCGCGCGGCCGTCGGGGATGCCGCCCGCGTCGCGATCCTGCACCCCAAGGTGCTGGGTGACGAGGCGACCGCGCTGGCCCACCAACTCGACGCCGAGGTGACGCAGGTCCAGCTGCCGCGCGGCGAGAAGGCCAAGACCGCCAAGGTGCTGGACGCCTGCTGGAAGATCCTCGCCGAGGACGGGTTCACCCGCACCGACGCCGTCGTCGGCCTCGGCGGGGGAGCGACCACCGACCTGGCCGGCTTCGTGGCCGCGACCTGGCTGCGCGGCGTCCGGTACGTGTCGGTGCCCACGACCCTGCTGGCCATGGTGGACGCCGCGGTCGGCGGCAAGACCGGCATCAACCTCAAGGCGGGCAAGAACCTCGTCGGCGCGTTCTGGGAGCCGGCCGCGGTCCTGGCCGACCTGGACTTCCTGACCAGCCTGCCGACCGACGACCTGCGCGGGGGCCTGGCCGAGATGGCCAAGCACGGCTTCATCGCCGACCCCCGCACCCTCGAGCTGTTCGAGGCCGACCCGCAGGCGCTCCTGACCCCGGGCAGCGCCGCGCTCGCCGAGGCTGTGTCCCGGTCGATGGAGGTCAAGGCCGGCGTCGTCGCCGGCGACCTGCGCGAGCGCACCAGCGCCGGCGCGCAGGTGGGACGCGAGCTGCTCAACTACGGCCACACGCTCGCGCACGCGATCGAGCGTCGCGAGAAGTACACGATGAGCCACGGCTACGCGGTCAGCATCGGCGCCCAGTTCGCGGCGCTGCTCAGCCGCAACCTCGGCCACGCCGACGACGCCTTCGTCGAGCGCCACCGGGCGGTGTTCGGGTCGGTGGGACTGCCGCTCACTTACGACGCCGACGCCTGGGACGACCTGCGCGAGACCATGAACCTCGACAAGAAGACCCGGGCCGGGTCGCTGCGGTTCGTGCTGCTGGACGCCGTGGGCAGCCCGTTCATCGCCGAGGCCCCCGACGAGGGCCTCCTGCGCGACACCTACGCCGAGCTCGCCGGCTGATGTACACCCCGCGTCACTTCGCGATGACCGACGAGCACGTCCGGTCGCTGCTCGGGACCGCCGAGACGGCCCAGCTGGTCACGGCCCACGAGACCGGGCCGGTCGCGACCCTGCTGCCCCTCACGTGGCGTCCGGACGCCGCGGGCGAGGGTCTCGGCTCGCTCGTCTTCCACGTGACCCGGGTGAACCCGGTGTGGAAGGAACCCCACCTGGGCGAGGCGCTGGCGATCCTGTCGGGGCCCGACGGCTACATCGACGCCGACTGGTACGCCTCCAACGCCGAGGCCCCGGGCGTCCCGACGTGGAACTACGTCACGGTGCACGCCTACGGGCCGCTGGTAGTCCACGACGACGCCGAGTGGCTGCGCGCCGCGGTGTGGGACATGTCCGACCGGTTCGGCTACGACACCGACAAGGTCGACCCCGACGCCATCGAGCGGATGCTGCGCGCCATCGTCGGCATCGAGCTGCCCATCGCCCGGGTCGAGGCCAAGGCCAAGCTCAACCAGAACCGGACCCCGGCCGACATCGCCGGCGCGATCGCGGGGTTGCGCTCGGTGGGCAACGTCCCGCTGGCCGACGTGATGGACGAGGTCAGCGTCCCGCACGCCGAGCAGCGGCACGCGCTGCTGGCCGACATCCGGGGCCGCAACCTGGGCCACCTGCGCCCGCCGGTCGGCTGACGCCGCAGCCTGCGGCGTCCGGTACAGTTCTCCGTTGGAAACGCGACGCCGGAAGGACCATGCATGCCCACCATCTCGACCAACGACCTGAAGAACGGCACCGTTCTCGACATCGACGGCCAGCTCTGGCAGGTCATCTGGTTCCAGCACCACAAGCCGGGCAAGGGCAACACCGTCGTCCGCAGCAAGCTGAAGAACGTCCTGTCCGGCAAGATCGTCGACAAGACCTTCAACTCCGACACCAAGGTCGAGAGCGCCACGGTCGACCGCCGCGAGATGCAGTACCTGTACCACGACGGCCACGCGTTCGTGTTCATGGACACCGTGTCCTACGACCAGCTGAACATCGCCGACGAGATCGTCGGTGACGCCAAGGACTACATGCTCGAGAACCAGATGGCGCTCGTCGCCACCCACGACGGCAACCCGCTCTACATCGAGCTGCCGGCGTCGGTCGAGCTGGAGATCACCTACACCGAGCCCGGCCTGCAGGGCGACCGCTCCTCGGCCGGCACCAAGCCCGCCACGCTGGAGACCGGCAAGCAGATCCAGGTCCCGCTGTTCATCGAGCAGGGCACCCGGGTCAAGGTCGACACCCGCGACGGCAGCTACCTGGGTCGCGTCAGCGCGTGACCGACCGCCGCGACAACAGCACGCGGACCAAGGCCCGCAAGCGCGCCCTCGACGTCCTGTACGAGAGCGAGCTGCGGGGCCGCCCCGCTGCGGAGACGCTCGCCGAGCGCATCGGCCTGGCGCCCGTGCGCCCCTTCACGATCCAGCTGGTCAACGGCTGCATCGAGCACGCCGACGAGCTGGACGCCGTGATCGCGGCCAGCCTCACCGGTTCGTGGACGCTGGAGCGCATGGCCCGCGTCGACCGCAACCTCGCGCGCATCGCGCTGTTCGAGATCGCGCACACGGACACGCCCGCACCCGTCGCGATCGACGAGGCCGTCGGGCTGGCCGCCGAGTTCTCCACCCCCGAGTCGCCCGCGTTCCTGAACGGGCTGCTCAACGCCGCCGTGCAACGGCTTTCCGCTCCGGGGGATCCCGGGGCCGAGTGAGGAAGGACACCACCATGGAACCTCGAACCGCACCACCAGCTCTGTTGGTCCTCGAGGACGGTCGCGTTTTCCGTGGGGTGTCCTTCGGCGCCACCGGCGAGACCTTCGGCGAGGCCGTCTTCTCCACCGGCATGACCGGCTACCAGGAGACGCTGACCGACCCCAGCTACCACCGTCAGGTCGTGGTCGCGACCGCGCCGCACATCGGCAACACGGGCTGGAACGACGAGGACGACGAGTCGCGCCGCATCTGGGTGGCCGGCTACGTCGTGCGCGACGTGTCCCGGGTCCGCTCGAACTGGCGCTCCAACCGGTCGCTGCACGAGGTGCTCGCCGAGCAGGGCGTCGTCGGCATCGCCGAGGTCGACACCCGCGCCCTCACGCGCCACCTGCGCGAGCGCGGCGCCATGCGGGTGGGCATCTCCACCACCGAGACGGACGCCGACAAGCTCCTGGCGCGCGTGCTCGAGCAGCCGCCCATGGCGGGCGCCAACCTCGTCGGCGACGTGACGGTCGAGCAGCCCGCCGTCGTGCCCGCCGAGGGGGAGCGCCGCTTCACCGTGGCCGCCGTCGACCTCGGCATCAAGGACATGACCCCGACGATGATGGCCCGCCGCGGCATCGAGGTGCACGTGCTGCCTGGCTCCTCGACGCTGGCCGACATCCGCGCCACGGGGGCCGACGGTGTCTTCTTCAGCAACGGGCCCGGCGACCCCGCCGCCGCCGGCGAGGCGGTCGCGCTGCTCACCGAGGTGCTGGACGCCGGCCTGCCCTACTTCGGCATCTGCTTCGGCAACCAGATCTTCGGGCGCGCCCTCGGGTTCGGCACCTACAAGCTCACCTACGGCCACCGCGGCATCAACCAGCCCGTGCTCGACCGCCGGACGGGCAAGGTGGAGATCACCGCCCAGAACCACGGCTTCGCGGTCGACGCACCGCTGGACCGCGACACCGACACCCGCTGGGGCACGGCCCGGGTCAGCCACGTCTGTCTCAACGACGACGTCGTCGAGGGCCTGGAGCTGCTCGACGGCGACGGCCGCCTGCGCGGCTTCTCGGTGCAGTACCACCCCGAGGCGGCCGCCGGCCCACACGACTCGGCCTACCTGTTCGACCGTTTCGTCGCGATGCTCGAGGGGAACTGACATGCCACGCCGTACCGACATCAGCTCGATCCTCGTGATCGGGTCGGGCCCGATCGTGATCGGCCAGGCCTGCGAGTTCGACTACTCGGGCACCCAGGCCTGCCGCGTGCTGCGGGAGGAGGGGTTCCGGGTGGTCCTGGTGAACTCCAACCCGGCCACGATCATGACCGACCCCGAGTTCGCCGACGCCACCTACATCGAGCCGATCACCCCCGAGATGGTCGAGAAGGTCATCGCGCTGGAGCGGCCCGACGCGATCCTGCCCACGCTGGGCGGCCAGACGGCCCTCAACACGGCGGTGGCCCTCCACGAGAACGGCGTGCTCGAGCGCTACGGGGTCGAGATGATCGGCGCCAGCTTCGACGCCATCCAGCGCGGCGAGGACCGGGAGAAGTTCAAGGACATCGTGTCCGGCCTCGACGTCCCGGGCGCGAGGCCCGAGTCGGCCCGGTCGGTGGTCTGCCACACGCTGGAGGACGTGCTCGCCGCGGCGTCCGAGCTCGGTTACCCGCTCGTGCTGCGGCCCAGCTTCACGATGGGCGGGGTCGGGTCGGGCTTCGCCCACGACGAGGCCGAGCTGCGCGAGATGGCCGCCATCGGGCTGGCCGCCTCGCCGGTGACCGAGGTGCTGGCCGAGGAGTCGATCCTGGGCTGGAAGGAGTACGAGCTGGAGGTGATGCGTGATGCGGCCGACAACGTCGTCATCATCTGCTCGATCGAGAACCTCGACCCGATGGGCGTCCACACCGGCGACTCGATCACGGTCGCCCCGGCGATGACGCTGACCGACCGCGAGTACCAGGCCATGCGCGACGTCGCCATCGCGATCATCCGCGAGGTCGGGGTCGACACCGGCGGCTGCAACATCCAGTTCGCCGTCAACCCGGTGGACGGGCGCATGGTCGTCATCGAGATGAACCCGCGCGTGTCGCGGAGCTCGGCGCTGGCGTCGAAGGCGACCGGGTTCCCGATCGCCAAGATCGCCGCGAAGGTCGCCGTCGGGTACACCCTGGACGAGATCGACAACGACATCACCGAGCAGACCCCGGCCAGCTTCGAGCCGACGCTGGACTATGTCGTGGTCAAGGTGCCCCGGTTCGCGTTCGAGAAGTTCCCGACGGCCGAGGACACGCTGACCACCCACATGAAGTCGGTGGGCGAGGCGATGGCTTTCGGCCGCAACTTCCCCGAGGCCCTGAACAAGGCGCTGCGCTCGCTGGAGGACCCGAAGGCCCCCTTCGACCTCACCTCGCCGATCCCCGAGTCGCTCGACGACATCCTGTCCCGCGTCGGCCGGCCGCACGACGGACGCCTCCAGCTCGTCATGCGCGCCTTCCGGGCCGGGGCGACGGTGGAGCAGCTGCACGTGGCCACCGGGATCGACCCGTGGTTCCTCGATCAGATCCTGCAGGTCTGGGAGCTCGCCCAGGAGGTGCGCGACCACGACAACCTGGCCCCCGACCTGCTGCGCCGGGCCAAGCGGATCGGCCTGTCCGACCACCAGGTCGCGCTGCTGCGGAACACCTCCGACGAGGTGATCCGGGGCGTGCGGTGGGCGCTGGGCGTGAACCCGGTCTACAAGACCGTCGACACCTGCGCCGCCGAGTTCGCCGCCCGGACGCCCTACCACTACTCGACCTACGACGAGGAGGACGAGGTCGCCGAGCGGACGAAGCCCGCGGTGCTCATCCTCGGCTCGGGCCCCAACCGCATCGGGCAGGGCATCGAGTTCGACTACTCGTGCGTGCACGCCGCGATGGCGCTGCGCGAGGCCGGCTACGAGGCCGTGATGGTCAACTGCAACCCCGAGACCGTCTCGACCGACTACGACACCTCCGACCGGCTCTACTTCGAGCCGCTGACGCTGGAGGACGTGCTCGAGGTCTACCACGCCGAGCTTGACAAGGGCCCGGTGGCCGGCGTCATCGTGCAGCTGGGCGGACAGACGCCGCTGAAGCTCGCCCAGGCGCTCAAGGACAACGGGGTGCCGATCGTCGGCACCTCCCCCGAGGCGATCAACGCGGCCGAGGAGCGGGGCGCCTTCGGCGACGTCCTCGTCGCGGCCGGGCTGCCCGCCCCGCGCTACGGCATGGCGCAGAGTGCCGCCCAGGCCGTCGAGATCGCCAACCGCATCGGCTACCCGGTGCTCGTGCGCCCCAGCTATGTGCTGGGCGGGCGCGGCATGGAGATCGTCTACGACGACGAGGCGCTGGTCGGCTACATCCACCGGGCGACCTTCATCACCCCGCAGCAGCCGGTGCTGGTCGACCGGTTCCTCGACGACGCGATCGAGATCGACGTCGACGCCCTGTTCGACGGCAGCGACCTGTACCTGGGCGGGGTCATGGAGCACATCGAGGAGGCCGGCATCCACTCCGGCGACTCGGCGTGCACGCTGCCCCCGATCACGCTGGGCACCGACGTCATCGAGCGGATCCGGGTCGCCACCGAGGCGATCGCCCGGGGCGTGGGCGTCCGCGGCCTGATCAACATCCAGTACGCGCTACAGGGCGACACCCTGTTCGTGCTCGAGGCCAACCCGCGGGCGTCCCGCACCGTGCCGTTCGTGTCGAAGGCCACCGGCACCCAGCTGGCCAAGGCCTGCGCCCGGGTCATGCTGGGGGAGTCGATCGCCGACCTGCGCGCGGCCGGGGTGCTGCGCGCGACCGGCGACGGCGCCGAGCTCATCGAGACGGCCCCCATCGCGGTCAAGGAGGCCGTGATGCCGTTCAACCGCTTCCGGACGGCCGAGGGCGTCTCGGTGGACTCCTTGCTCGGCCCCGAGATGAAGTCGACCGGCGAGGTGATGGGTCTGGACGCCCGCTTCGGCACGGCCTTCGCCAAGTCCCAGACCGGCAGCTACGGCGGCCTGCCCACCGGCGGCACCGCCTTCGTGTCGATCGCCAACCGCGACAAGCGGCACGCGATCTTCCCCGTGAAGCGGCTGGCCGACCTCGGCTTCCGGATCGTCGCGACCGCCGGCACCGCCCAGGTGCTGCGCCGCAACGGGATCGAGGTCGAGGTGCTGCGCAAGGCGCACGAGGGGCGCGGACCCGACGGGCACCCGACGGTCGTGGACGCCATCCTGGCCGGCGAGGTGGACCTGATCTTCAACACCCCGCAGGGGGCCGGCGCCGACGGGCAGCCGCGCCGCGACGGCTGGTCGATCCGCTCGGCGGCCATCCTGCGGGACATCCCGATCATCACCACGGTGCAGGGCCTGTCCGCGGCCGTGCAGGGCATCGAGGCGACGCAGGCGGGGGAGGTCGGCGTCCGGTCACTCCAGGACTGGACGGCGCTCATGGCGCGATAGGGTCGTGGCCATGCTGCGCACCATCGTGGGGACGGGTTACGAGAGGGCCCTGCGCCCCCTGCTGTTCAAGGCCCGGGGCGGGGACCCGGAGAGCGTCCACGAGGACATGATCCGGGCGCTGTCGGTGCTCGCCCAGCTCCCCGGTGCGCGCGACCTGGCCCGCCTCTCGACGCGCAGCGCCTCGTCGCCGGTCGAGGTGGCCGGCATCCGGTTCCCGGGCCGGGTCGGCCTGGCCGCCGGCATGGACAAGGACGGACGCGCCGCCCTCGCGTGGCAGTACCTGGGCTTCGCGTTCGCCGAGCTCGGCACGGTCACCGCCCAGGCCCAGCCGGGCAACGAGCGGCCGCGCATCTTCCGGGCCCCGGAGTCGGGCGGACTGGTCAACCGGATGGGGTTCAACAACCACGGCGCGCTCGCCCTGGCCAACCGGCTCGCGGTCGCTGGCGTGTTCCGGGGCAACGGCGCAGCGGGCATCCCACTGGGCGTCAGCCTCGGCAAGACGAAGGTGGTCGAGGTGGAGGACGCCGTGGCCGACTACCTGGCCTCGTTCGACCTCGTGCACCCCCACGCCGACTACATCGCCGTGAACGTCTCCAGCCCCAACACCCCCGGCCTGCGCTCGCTGCAGGACGGGGGAGCGCTCGCCGAGCTGCTCGGCGCCCTCACCACCCGAGCCCGCCAGCTGCGCGCCGCCGACCCCGTGCCCGTGTTCGTCAAGGTCGCGCCCGACCTGACCTTCGATCAGCTCGACGAGGTCCTCGGTGCCGCCACGGACGCCAGCGTCTCGGGCCTGATCGCCACCAACACCACGCTGTCGCGCGAGGGCTTGGCCCCCTCGGACCGGCACCTGGCCGACGAGGCTGGCGGGCTGTCCGGGCGGCCGCTGACGGCCCGTGCGCGCGAGGTCGTCGGCTACGTGGCCGGCCACACCGACCTCCCGGTGATCGGGTCGGGCGGCGTCATGACCGCCGACGACGCGAAGTCCCTGTTGGACGTCGGCGCGAGCCTGGTCCAGATCTACACTGGCTTCATCTACGCGGGTCCCGCCCTCATCGCGTCCATCAACGAGGAGGTCAGGTGAGCACCTATCGCCAGCGGCTCAAGGAGGTCGTCGCCCAGCGCGGCAACCTCTGCGTCGGGATCGACCCCCATCCCTCCCTGCTGTCGGCCTGGGGACTGTCGCTCGACGCGTCCGGGCTGGAGGCCTATTGCCGCACCGTCGTGAACGGGCTCGGCGACGTGGTCGCCGTGTTCAAGCCGCAGGTCGCCTTCTTCGAGGTGTACGGCTCGGCCGGCTTCGCCGTGCTGGAGCGCCTGGTCGCGGCCATCCGCGAGGCCGGGGCGCTGTCCATCCTGGACGCCAAGCGCGGCGACATCGGCTCGACGATGCAGGCCTACGCCGAGGCGTTCCTCGCGCCGCACGCCCCCCTGGCCGGCGACGCCGTGACCGTGTCGCCCTACCTGGGCTTCGACTCGCTCATGCCCGCCTTCGAGCGCGCGATCGCCTTCGACAAGGGCGTCTACGTGCTGGCCCGCACCTCGAACCCCGAGGGCGGGCAGGTGCAGCTGGCGCTCGGGCAGGAGGGGTCGGTGGCGCAGACGATCATCGATTCGGCCCGCGAGCTCAACACGCGCGCCCGCACCCGCGCGATCGGCCTGGTCGTCGGCGGGACCCACCAGTCGCTGGCGTGCGACGTGTCGGAGTTCAACGGATCCATCCTCGTCCCGGGCATCGGGGCGCAGGGCGGTCGCATGGAGGACCTGCCCGGCCTGTTCGGCAGCGCCTACGACAACGTGCTGCCCATGGTGGGGCGTGGCATCCTGCAGGCAGGGCCCGACCCGGAGGCCCTACGGCAACGAGTTGCCACGTTCCTGCCCTCGTGAACGCCACGATTCGCCCGAATCAACCGTTAAGTTGTCTAATCTGCTGTACCAAGTCCACCGCATGACCCGTTGGGAGCCAGAGTGTCCATCCCCCAGCTCACGACCGAGCAGCTGCAGGCTGCTCGGGCTGCAGCAACCCAGGCGCGCCGCGTGCGCGCCGAGTTGAAGGCCAAGGTGCGCACCGGGGCGTTGTCCCTCGGTGAGGCGCTGGACGTCGCCCAGGCCGATGACGTGCTGGCGCACGTCAAGGTCGTCGACCTGCTCAAGTCCCTCCCGCGTGTCGGCGAGAAGCGCGCCACCGCCGTGATGGAGAAGCTCGACATCGCGTCGAACCGTCGCATCCGCGGCCTGGGGCGCCACCAGGTGGCGGGGCTCAAGGCCGAGTTCAAGTGAGGCACGGCATCACGGTGATCTCCGGGCCGGCAGGGGTCGGCAAGGGGACCGTGGTGCAGTTGCTGCGGGCGTCCCACCCCGAGGTGTGGGTGTCGGTGTCGGCGACGACGCGGCCCCCGCGACCGGGCGAGGTGGACGGCGTCCACTACCTGTTCACCTCCGACGCGGAGTTCGACCGCCTCATCGAGACCGACGGCCTGCTGGAGTGGGCCGTCGTCCACGGTCGGCACCGGTACGGGACGCCGGCGGGCCCGGTCCTCGAGGCGGCGGCCCAGGGGCGCCCGGTGATCCTGGAGATCGACCTGCAGGGGGCGCGCCAGGTCCGCGAGACGTTGCCGGAGGCCCATTTCGTCTTCCTGGCGCCGCCCGACTGGTCGACGCTCGTGAGCCGGCTGGAGGGCCGGGGAACCGAGTCGCCCGACCAGGTCGCGCGCCGTCTGGAGACCGCCCGCATCGAGCTCGCGGCGGCCGAGGAGTTCGACGAGGTCATCGTGAACGATGAGTTGGGACGCACGGTCGCGCAGCTGGTAGACTCCTTGGGTTTGCAACCCCAGACGTGATGAAGGATGGACGTTGAGCACCCATATTCCCGAGGGGATCACGAACCCCCCGATCGATGAGCTCCTGAGCAAGGTCGACTCCAAGTACCGCCTGGTCCTGTTCGCCGCCAAGCGCGCGCGCCAGATCAACGCCTACTACAGCCAGCTCGGCGAGGGCCTCCTCGAGAACGTCGGCCCGCTGGTCGACACCTCGGTGCAGGAGAAGCCGCTGACCATCGCGCTGCGCGAGATCAACGCCGACGTGCTCGAGGTCACCGAGATCGACCCCGAGGCCGAGGCCGCCGCGCGCGCCGAGGCCGAGGCGGACCCGGACTTCGGCCTCGACCCGTTCGACCCCGACGACCTGGCCTGAGCCCAGCGTCCCGGTGACCGACGTGAGTCGCATCGTCCTCGGTGTCGCCGGGGGGATCGCCGCCTACAAGGCGTGCGAGGTCCTCCGGCGACTCAGCGAATCCGGCCACGAGGTCACCGTGGTCCCCACCCCGAACGCGCTCGAGTTCGTGGGTGCGACGACGTGGGCCGCCCTGTCGGGGCGCGCCGTGGCCACGTCGGTCTTCGAGAACATCACCGAGGTCCCGCACGTCCGTATCGGGCAGCAGGCCGACCTCGTCGTCGTGGCGCCCGCCACCGCCGACCTGCTCGCGCGGGCCGCGACCGGCCGCGCCGACGACCTCCTCACCAACGTCCTGCTCACCGCGACGTGCCCCGTCCTGATGGTGCCGGCCATGCACACCGAGATGTGGCTGCACCCGGCCACCCAGGCGAACGTGGCCACGCTGCGCGAGCGGGGCGTCCTCGTCATGGACCCGGCGTCCGGCCGCCTGACCGGCGCCGACACCGGCCCCGGACGCCTCCCCGAGCCCGTCGACATCGTCGCCGTGGCCACGTCCGTGCTGGGTGACGAGCGCACCGCTGACGCCGTGCGTGCCCGCGACCTGACCGGCCGCCACGTCGTCGTCAGCGC
The DNA here is from genome assembly GCF_017569205.1 of Propioniciclava sp. MC1595. Taxonomy (GTDB): domain Bacteria; phylum Actinomycetota; class Actinomycetes; order Propionibacteriales; family Propionibacteriaceae; genus Propioniciclava. Next base: position 1,803,404 of record NZ_CP071870.1, on the reverse strand, counting down.
GGGGGGCACCCACGAGGCGCTCGACCCCGTCCGCTTCCTCGGCAACGCCAGCAGCGGCCTGCAGGGCATCGCCCTGGCCCGCGCGGCGTCCCTGCGCGGCGCCCGGGTGACGCTCGTCGCCGCCAACGTCTCCCTGCCGCTCCCGTCGGGCTGCACCGTCCGCACCGTGCGGTCGACCGCCGAGCTCGCCGAGGCGATGCTGGAACTGCAGGCCGACGCCGACGCGATCGTCATGGCCGCGGCGCCCGCGGACTTCACCCCCGAGGCGCCGGCCGACGGGAAGATCAAGAAGGACGGCGACGGGGGGCTCACCGTCTCCTTCAAGCAGACCACGGACGTGCTCAAGACCCTGAGCCACGACCGGCCGCGTGAGCAGGTGATCGTCGGCTTCGCCGCCGAGACGGCCGCCGACGAGGCGTCCCTGATGCAGCTGGGCCGGGCCAAGCTCGAGCGCAAGGGCTGCGACCTGCTCGTCCTCAACAACGTGTCGGGCGGGGCCGTGTTCGGCGAGCCCGACAACACCGTCACCATCATCGACGCCACGGGCGTCGTCGAGGCGGCCGCCGGCTCCAAGTCGGCGATCGCCCACCGCATCTGGGACGCCGTCGTGGCGGCCGGACAGGAGAAGAAGTGAGTCGTCTGTTCACGTCGGAGTCGGTGACCGAGGGTCACCCCGACAAGGTCGCCGACGCGGTGTCCGACGCCGTGCTCGACGCGCTCCTGTCCGCCGACGTGGCCAGCCGGGTGGCCGTCGAGACGCTCGTGACCACCGGCACCGTCGTGGTGGCGGGGGAGGTCTCGACGACGGCCTACGCCGACATCTCCAGCATCGCCCGGGAGCGGATCCTCAAGATCGGCTACGACAAGGCCGAGGCGTCCTTCGACGGCAAGAGCTGCGGTGTGCTGGTCTCGCTGGGCTCGCAGAGCCCCGACATCGCGCAGGGCGTCGACGCGGCCGAGGAGGTGCGCGACGGCGTCGCCGGGGACGACCTCGACCGCCAGGGCGCCGGCGACCAGGGCCTCATGTTCGGCTACGCCTGCCTCGACACCCCGACCCTGATGCCGCTGCCCATCGACATCGCGCACCGGCTGTCCGAGCGCCTGGCGCAGGTGCGCAAGAGCGGCGAGCTGCCGTGGGTGCTGCCCGACGGCAAGACCCAGGTCACGATCGAGTACGACGGCGCGAAGCCCGTGCGGGTCGACACCGTCGTGGTCTCCACCCAGCACACCGAGGCGGCGTGGCGCGACGGCGTGATCCGGGACGCGATCATCTCGTCCGTCATCGAGCCGGTGCTGGCCGCCTACGACATCGAGTCGGCGGGCCACAACTCCTACGTGAACCCGACCGGCAAGTTCGTCATCGGCGGACCGATGGGCGACGCCGGGGTCACCGGCCGCAAGGTCATCGTCGACACCTACGGTGGCATGGCCCGCCACGGCGGCGGCGCGTTCTCGGGCAAGGACCCCTCGAAGGTCGACCGCTCGGGCGCGTACGCCATGCGCTGGGTGGCGAAGAACGTGGTGGCCGCGGGCCTGGCCGAGCGGTGCGAGGTGCAGGTGGCCTACGCCATCGGCCGCGCGCACCCGGTCGGCTTCTACACCGAGTGCTTCGGGACCGAGAAGGTCCCGGTGGAGCAGATCAACGACGCCGTCCTGTCGGTGTTCGACCTGCGCCCGGCCGCGATCATCCGCGACCTGCAGTTGCTGCGTCCCATCTACTCGAAGATCACCAACTACGGGCACTTCGGGCGCGAGCTGCCCGAGATGACGTGGGAGCGGACCGACCGCGCCGAGGCGTTGGCGAAGGCCGTGCGCGGCTGACCCAGACCTTGTCGGTTGCGCCCCCTACGATCGGGCGCATGGGGCAGGTCAGGGTGGCGCGGGTCGCGGTCGACGTGCCGCTGCCGCACCTCGACCGCGTGTTCGACTACGCGATCACCGACGAGCAGGCCGACGCCGTGCAGCCGGGCGTCCGGGTCCGGGTGCGCTTCGCGGGCAAGCTGCGCGACGCCTGGGTGCTCGAGGTCGCCGACACCACCGATCTCGACAAGCTGGCGCCGCTGGAGCGGGTCGTCTCGCCCGAGGTGGTGCTGTCCGATGCCGTGGCCGGGCTGGTGCGTGAGGTCGCCGACCACTGGGGCGGCACGTTCTCCGACGTAGCCCGCCTCGCGGTCCCGCCGCGGCACGCCGCGTCCGAGGCAGCCGCGCGCCCCGACCGGCCCGAGCCCGCGGCGTCCGAGCCCTCGGGCGTACTGGCCGGCCACCCCGGGGGCGAGCGCTACCTCGCCGGGCTGGCGGCCGGCGAACCGCTGCGGGCGGCCTGGAACCCCGTGCCCGTGTTCGGCGCGCCCGGCGACTGGGCCGGTGGGGTGCTGGACGCCGTGGGCGCGACCCTGTCCGCGGGCCGGGGTGCGATCGTCGTGGTCCCGGACGGGGATGCGCTGGACGCCCTCGTCGCGCGCTGTACCGCCGCGTTCGGCAAGGGCAGCTTCACGACGCTCACCGCCGAGCTGGGGCCCGCGACGCGCTACCGGAACTTCCTCGCCGTCGCACGCGGCGACGTGCGCCTGGTGCTGGGGACGCGCGCCGCGGTGTACGCCCCCGTGCACGACCTCGGACTGGTGGCGGTGTGGGACGAGGGCAACGACTTGTTGGCCGAGCCCCGGGCGCCCTACCCGCACGCCCGCGAGGTCGCCGCCCTGCGCGCCGGGCTGGAGCACTCCGCCCTCCTGCTGGCCGGCTACGGCCGCACCGCCGAGGTGCAGGCCCTCGTCGAGAAGGGGTGGCTCGTCGCCCTGGCGCACGAGCCGCGCGAGGTGCGCCGGCTGGGTCCCGCGGTGCACGCCGCCTCGCACAGCGACCGCGCGGAGGACCGCGACCCGGCCGCTAGGGCCGCCCGCCTGCCGCACGACGTGTTCACGACCATCCGGGCGGGGCTCGCCAGCGGGCCGGTGCTGCTCCAAGTGCCCCGGGCCGGCTACGCACCGTCGATGGCGTGCCAGGAATGTCGGGAACTCGCCCGCTGTCCCCGGTGCAGCCACCCGCTGCGCGGCGAGCGGGGCGGGGTGCTCGTGTGCCGGTCGTGCGGGGTGCTGCCGGGGCCGTGGGCGTGCCCGACGTGCGGCGGCGGGCGGCTGCGGGCCCCGACGGTCGGCGTCCGGAGGACCGCGGAGGAACTGGGCCGGGCGTTCCCGCAGGTGCGGGTGGTGCAGTCGTGGTCGGGGCACCTGGTCGACGAGGTGGGGGAGGAACCCGCGCTCGTGCTGGCCACCCCCGGCGCGGAGCCTCGCGCCGAGGCCGGGTACGCGGCGGCGATCCTGATGGACACGGGCCTCCTCCTCGGCCGGCCCGACCTGCGCGCGGCCGAGGAGGCCCTGCGTCGCTGGCTGCACGTGTGCGCGCTCGTGCGGCCGGGCTCCCACCAGGGCACCGTGATGGCGGTGGGGGAGCCGGACGCCCGCGCGATCCAGGCCCTGATCCGGCTGGACGCGCCCGGGTTCGCGGCGCGGGAACTCGCCGAGCGCGTGGCCACGCGCTTCCCGCCCGCGGCACGGCTGGTGCAGTTCGACGGCCCGCGGGCTGCGCTGGACGAGGCCGAGGCCGCATGGCGCCCCGTGCCGGGTGCCGAGCACTTCGGCCCGGTGCCACTGGAGACCACCGGCGAGGGGGAGACGTGGCGGCTGACCGTCCGGTGCCCGCCCGCCCACGGCGATGCGCTGGTGGCGGGACTGAAGGAGGTCGTGGCCGACCGGCTGGCCCGCAAGGCGCCGGGGGCGCTGCGCCTGCAGGTGGACCCGTCATGACGGCGCCGGTGTACCCGCGCACCGAGCCGCACGTGGCCGGGATGCTGACCCTCTCCGACGGGGCCGAGCTCGCCTGGGAGTGCTCGGGCAACCCGACGGGGATCCCGGCCGTCCACCTCCACGGCGGTCCGGGCGGGGGCCGGGGCCGGCGGGGCTTCGTGCGCACGTTCGACCCGGAGCGGTACCGGGTCATCGCCTACGACCAGCGGGGGTGCGGCGCCTCGCTCCCGCGCGTCGACCCGGTCCACGGGCGGGACGCGCACACGCTCGAGCGGTACGTCGCGGACCTGGAGGAGCTCCGCCGGCACCTCGGGGTGGAGGCCTGGCTGCTGTACGGCGTGTCGTGGGGGTCGACGCTGGCGCTGGCCTACGCGCAGGCACACCCCGGGCGGGTGCTCGCCGTGTCGCTGGCCGCGGTGACCACGACCTCGGCGGAGGAGGTGACGTGGCTCAGCGAGGGCGTCGGTCGGATCCACCCCGAGGCCCACGCTGTCCTCGTGGACACGCTCTGCGGCCAGCCCGAGGGGTACCGGCCGGGGGAGGAGCCGCTCGTCACCGCCCTGGACCGCCTCATGGGTTCGCCCGACGCGACGGTGCGGCGCGCCGTGGCGGCGGCCTGGACGCTCTGGGAGGACCACCACGTGTCCCTCGGTGCCGGCGGCTTCACCCCGGTGCTCTCGGAGTGGCCACCCGCCGAGCAGGAGGCCTTCACGGTGCTGGTGGCCCGCCTGTGGAACCACATCGCCTTCGGGGCACCCGGCGGGGCCGCGCCCGCAGACGTCCTGGGCAAGGCGTCCGCCCTGCCGCGGGTGCCCGCCCAGCTCGTGCACGGGCGCCTGGACGTGTCCGGTCCGGTCGTGACCGCGTGGCGCCTGCACCGGGCCTGGCCCGGCAGCGAGCTGGTCATCGTCGAGGACGAGGGCCACGGCGGACCCCGGATGATGCGGGCGGTCACCGACTTCCACGACCGGGTGGCGGCGCGGGCCTAAGCTGGTCGGGTGCGCCTCGTCCTTGCCGGAACCCCGTCCGTCGCCATCCCCTCGTTCGAGGCCCTGCTCGCCTCCGACCACGAGGTGACCGCCGTCGTGACCCGGCCCGACGCGGCCCGGGGCCGCAGCAAGCGGCTCGTGCCGAGCGAGGTGGGGCAGTGGGCGGCCGACCACGGCATCCCGGCGTTGAAGCCCATGCACCCCCGCGACCCCGAGTTCGTGGCCGCCCTCACCGAGCTCGCCCCCGACGCCTGCCCGGTCGTGGCCTACGGCGCGCTGGTGCCGCAGCACGTCCTCGACATCCCGCGGTACGGGTGGGTCAACCTGCACTTCTCCCTGCTCCCGCGCTGGCGAGGCGCCGCTCCCGTCCAGCGGGCCGTCATGGCCGGCGACGGAGTGACCGGCGCCACGACCTTCCGCCTCGTGCGCGAGCTGGACGCCGGCCCCGTGTACGGCACGACGGAGATGGCGCTCACCGGCACCGAGACCGCCGGCGAGGTGCTGGAGGCTCTCGCCCACACCGGCGCCAGGTTGCTCCTCGACACCATCGACGCCCTGGCCACCACCGAGCCGGCCGAGCAGGACGACGAGGCCGCGGTCACGCTCGCGCCCAAGATCACGGTCGAGGAGGCCCGCATCGACTGGACCCGGCAGGCCGACGAGATCGACCGGCTGGTCCGCGGCTGCTCGCCCGAACCCATGGCGTGGACGACCATCGGCGACGAGCGGTTCAAGGTCGCTCTCGGACGCCCCACCGACGAGGCCGGGCTGGCCCCCGGCGAGGTGCGGGTCGAGAAGCGACGGGTCCTGGTCGGCAGCGGCACGACGGCGCTGGAGCTGGTGCGCGTCCAGCCCCAGGGCAAGAAGGAGATGGCCGGGGCGGACTGGGGCCGCGGCCTGCGCGACGCCGCGGTGCGGTTCGCCTGATGGCCGCCGGCAACCGCACGCTCCGCCGCCGGCGACCTGACCGGCCGCGGCTGCTCGCCCATCGCATCCTGGGTGCGGTCACCCAGCAGGACGCCTACGCCAACCTCGAGACCGCCCGGGTCCTGTCCGACGCCGGCCTCGACCCCCGCGACGCAGGATTCGTCACCGAGCTCGTCTCCGGCACGTGCCGCCTGCTCGGCACCTACGACCGCATCCTGGCCGCAGCGTCCGGGCGCGACTCCTTCGACCCCGCGCTCGCCGACGCCCTGCGCCTGGGCACCCACCAGCTGCTCAGCATGCGGGTGGGGCACCACGCCGCCATCAGCACCACCGTCGACCTCGCCGCGGCCACCGTGGGCGAGAAGGTCGCCGGGCTCACCAACGCGGTGCTGCGCAAGGTCGCCGCCCGCGACCTCGACGGCTGGGTCGACCACCTCGCCCGCGACGAGGACGCCCTCGGACGCCTCGCGCTGCGCACCCACCACCCCCGCTGGATCGCCCAGGCCTACATCGACCTGCTCGGCGACGAGGCCGATGAGGCGCTGTCCGCCAACAACGTCCCGCCCGTGCCGACGCTCGTCGTGCGGCCCGGCCTGGCGGAGGTCTCCGAGCTCGAAGGCGAACCGACCAGCCGCTCCCCGTTCGGCGCCCGGCGCCCCGGCAACCCGGGCGACCTGCCCGCCGTCCGCGAGGGCCGCGCCGGCGTCCAGGACGAGGGCAGCCAGCTCGTGGTGCTCGCGCTCGCCGAGTCCGACGCGCCCGAAGGTCCGTGGCTCGACCTCTGTGCCGGCCCCGGCGGCAAGGCGGCCCTGCTCGCCGGCCTGGCGATGCAGCAGGAGAGCACGCTGCTGGCCTCCGAGCTCCAGCCGCACCGCGCCGAGCTGGTCGCCCAGGCCCTGCGCGCCTACGACGGCCCCCACCGGCCGCAGGCGATCGCGGCGGACGGCACCCGGCCCGCGTGGGCGTCCGGCCGTTTCGCCCGGGTGATGGCCGACGTGCCCTGCACCGGTCTGGGGGCCCTGCGCCGGCGTCCGGAATCGCGGTGGCGCCGCACGCCCGAGCACCTCGCCGAACTCGTGCCCCTGCAGCGCCGCCTGCTCACCTCGGCCCTCGACTCCGCCGCCCCCGGCGGGGTGGTCGCCTACGTGACCTGCTCGCCGCACCGCGACGAGACCGAGGGCGTCCTCGCGGCGGTGCTGGCCGACCGGGACGACGTCACCCGCGAGTCGACCACACAGCTGTGGCCGCACCGCGACGGGACCGACGCGATGTTCTGCGCGCTGCTCCGCCGCCGCGCATGAGGCCCAACGGATAGAGTCGCCTCGTGGCGAACCGCATCCATCCCAGCATCCTGAACGCGAACCTGGCCGGCCTCGACGACGAGATCCGCCGGATCCCCAGCTCGGCGGGGATCCACATCGACGTGATGGACAACCACTTCGTGCCGAACCTCACGCTCGGGCTCCCGGTCGTGGAGTGCCTGCGGAACAACCACCGCGACGCCTTCCTCGACATCCACCTGATGATCGAGAACGCCGACGTGCACGCCCCGGCCTACGCCGAGCTGGGCTGCGAGTCGGTCACCTTCCACCTCGAGGCGTCGAACGCGCCGATCCGCACGGCGCGGCAGATCCGCTCGGTGGGCTCGCGGGCGTCCATCGGCCTGCGGCCCCAGACGCCGATCGAGCCCCTGGCCGACATCATCACCGAGTTCGACATGGTGCTGATCATGACCGTCGACCCGGGCTTCGGCGGGCAGAGCTTCCTCGACGGCATGCTCGGCAAGATCCGGCGCACCCGCGAGATCGTGAAGGGCTCCGGCCAGGAGATCTGGATCCAGGTCGACGGCGGCATCGCCGAGTCGACCATCGAGCGGGCCGTGGACGCCGGCGCCGACGTCTTCGTCGCGGGGTCGGCGGTGTTCCGGGCCGAGGACCCCGACGCCATGGTGCGCTCCCTGAAGGACCTCGCCGACGCCCGCTGCGCGGGGCACTGAGATGGGCAAGGAGCTCGACCGCAACCGCAGCCAGCAGCCGCTCCGCACCCCCAGCGCCCCGGGCGACGGCCCGGTCTACCGGCGCCTCGCCGCGTTCGCCGGGGTCGTCCTGCGCGCCACCTCCCGCGAGGTCTGGGACGACGCGGCCGCCCTGCCGGCCACCGGCGGCATGCTGCTGGTGAGCAACCACGTCAGCTACGCCGACGTGCTGGCCGTGGGCCGCTACGTGATCTGGTCGGGCCGCTGGCCCCGTTACCTCGGCAAGGCCGAGCTGTGGAGCACCCCGGTCGTCGGCTGGTTCGCCCGCAAGTGCGGCCAGATCCCCGTGCTGCGCAACACCGCCCAGGCCCGGGACGCCCTCGCCCCGGCCCAGGCCGCCCTCGAGCGGGGGGAGTGCGTCGGCATCTACCCCGAGGGCGGGCGCACGCGCGATCCCGACCTGTGGCCCATGACGGCCCGCACCGGCGTCGCCCGGCTGGCGCTCTCCACAGGCGTGCCGGTGATCCCGACGGCCAACTGGGGCACCCACCTGATCATGCCCGGGCGCCGGCTCACGTGGCCGCGGCTGTGGCCGCGCAAGACCATCCGCGTGGTCATGGGCGATCCGGTGCCGCTGTCCGACCTGCACGGGCGCACCGACGTCGAGGCCATGCGCATCGCCACCGACCGCATCATGGACGCCGTGACGATCCTCGTCGAGGGCCTCCGCGGCGAGACGCGGCCGGCCGGTGTCTGGGACCCCCGAAAGGGTGAACGCGTCACAAAGGCGTGACAACGCCCGATGCGGCGCGCAAGGATGACGCATGGCTGAATACACCGAGCAAGAGCAAGAGCAGGTCCGTCGCGCCGTCCTGAACGCGATCGCCTACGTCTCGAAGGCCGACCCCGGGTTCTTCGCCGCCTTCTCCGAGAGCGCCGCGGGGGCCCGCGCGCTCGCCGCCGCCCCCGAGGGCCTCCGCACCCTCCTCACCGGCGGCTTCATCCTCCCCGAGGCGCAGTCCCCCGAGGAGTTCGACGCCAGCGTGGTGCCCGACCTGCAGGCCGCAGTGAGCGCGGTCGCCGCGAAGGACCCCGCCGACGCCCAGGCGCTCAAGGACGTCGTCCTGGCCGCCGCGCAGCAGGTCGCCGAGGCGTCCAAGGGCGTGAGCCCCGAGGAGCAGCAGGCCGTCGAGAAGATCCGCGCCGCGCTCGCCTGAGCCTGGCTACAGACCCAACGACCGGTAGCGTCGGGCCCGCTGGGCCCGGCGCTTCCGCCTGTCCTGGGCCATGACGCGCAGCAGCTCCTCGCGCAGCGCGTCGCCCAGGCCCCGGCAGAAGGCCTCCCGCTCGGCGGCGGGGTCGTCGGGCTCGGGCACGACCCGGTCCACGATGCCGGCGGCCAGCAGGTCCGCCGAACGGACGCCCTGGGCCTCGGCCATGTCGGGGGCCCGGTCGACCGTGCGGTGCATGATCGCGGACGCCCCCTCGGGCGGCAGCGGGGCGAGCCACGCGTGCTGGCTGGCCAGGACCCGGTCGGCCGGGTTGAGCGCCAGCGCGATGCCACCGGTGCCCTGCCCCATGAGCAGGCTCACCGTGGGCGTGGGCAGGGTGATCAGGTCGCTCAGCGTGCGCGCGATCTCGGGGGCGAGCCCCCGCTCCTCGGCCTCCTTGCTCAGCGCCGCCCCGGGGGTGTCGATGACGCTCACCAGCGGCAGGCGCAGCTCGCGGGCCAGCCGGATACCGCGCCGGACCTCGCGCAGCGCGGCGGCGTCCAGCGGGGTGGCCTGGTCGTCGCGATCCTGACCGACGACCACGCAGGGCGCCTCGCCGAACCGGGCCAGCGCCAGCACCGACCCGGGGTGCGACTCGCCGTCGCCGGTGCCGTTGAGCAGGGTCACGTCGGTGGCCGCCAGCGCCAGCAGCTCGCGGATGCCGGGCCGGTCGTCGCGGCGGGTCCGCAGCACCGACTCCCAGGCGGGGACGTCCGGCAGGTCCACGGCGGCCGCGGCCGGGGGCGCCACCGCGTGGTCCTCCGAGGTGAGGTGGGCGTCACGCCGCGCCATCATCACGGTGAGCAGGCGGTCGAGCGCCTCGGCGAGCTCGGCGGGCGTGCAGACCGCGTCGATGACGCCCCGCTCGGCCAGGTTGTCGGACAGCTGCACCCCGGACGGGAACGGCTCGCCGTACAGGGCCTCGTAGACCCGAGGCCCGAGGAAGCCGACGAGGGCGCCGGGCTCGGCGAAGGTGACGTGTCCGAGCGACCCCCACGAGGCGAACACCCCGCCCATGGTGGGGTGGCGCAGGTACGTGAGGTAGGGCAGGTTCTCGGCCTTGTGCGCCATGACCGCGCCGGTGATCTTCACCATCTGGAGGAAGGCGGGCGTGCCCTCCTGCATCCGGGTGCCGCCCCCGATGGGGAACGCGATGACCGGCAGCCGCTCGGCGGTCGCCCGCTCCAGGGCTGCGGTGATGAACTCGCCGCCGTTGACGCCGATCGAGCCGCCCATGTGGTCCCCGTCGCCGGCCACCCAGGCCACGCGGCGGCCGCGCAGGCGGGCCTCGCCGGCCAGCACGGCGGGATCGGTGACGGGGAACTCCCAGACGGAGCGCTCCTCGAACACCGCGGACAACAGGTCGTGGACGGACAGGCGCGCCATTGCTTCCTCCGGTTCGGGCTCTCCGACGAGGCTAGTCCCGGGCCGGGCGGGCCACGATTCCGGCTGCCCCTAGCGGCCGCGGCGGCGCAGGTAGCGCTCGAACTCCCAGGCGATCTCGTCGCCGGTGGCCTCGGCGGTGTCGTAGCGGACCTCGAGGGAGGCCACGTACTCGGCGACGTCGGGGTCCTCGGCGACCAGGTCGGTGACGCGGGACTCCCACGTGGCCGCGCGGTCGACCAGCTCGCCGGGCTCGAGCTCGTTGTCGAGGAATTCCCCGACGCGCTGCAGCAGCGCGAGCGTCGCCTTCGGGTTGGGCGGCTCGGCGACGTAGTGGGGCACGGACGCCCACAGGCTCGTCGTCGTCAGCCCGGCGTCGCGGCAGGCCTGGGCGAGGACGCCCACGATGCCCGTGGGGCCCTCGTAGTCGGTGCCGTCCTCCGACACCGGCACCGGGCGCGAGTGCGGGGCGTCGGCGAGCATCGCGCCCATGGCGATCACACGCTCGGGGTCGATCGAGCGGAAGGCCGAGACGAGGGCCGCGCAGAACGCCTTCCAACGCAGGTTGGGCTCGGGGCCGTTGACCAGGACGAGGTCCTGGTCGGGCAGCCGCGCGACGAGCACCTCGGTGGTGGCCCACTGGATCGACCGCTCGCCGTTGTCCTGGCGCACCAGCACCGGCCGGTTCTCGGTGAGGTCGTAGTACTCGTCGGGGTCGAGCTGGAAGCTGAACTCCGTCTCGTAGCCCTCGGTGAGGTGGTCGATGACACCCGTGGCGGCGTCCCCGGCATCGTTCCACCCGCTGAAGGCGAACAGCACCACCGGACGCCGCAGGTCGGTGAGCCGCGTGGGAACCATGCGCGCCACCCTAGCGCGGTGGGCGCGACCGCCCGCGGAGGTGCCCGCTGGCTATCCTTGCCCGGTGACCGAAACCCTTGCCACCGCCCTGTCCCGTCGCGTCGTCATCGCAGACGGGGGCATGGGGACGATGCTGCAGGGGTACGAGCTCACGGTCGAGGACGACTTCGCCGGGCTCGAGGGCTGCAACGAGATCCTCAACGTGACCCGCCCCGACGTCGTCGAGGCGATCCACGCCGCCTACCTCGACGCGGGGGCCGACGCCGTCGAGACCAACACCTTCGGGGCCAACCTCGCCGCCCTGGGCGAGTACGACATCCCTGAGCGGATCGCCGAGCTGGCCGAGGCCGGCGCCCGCATCGCCCGCCGGGCCGCGGACGCGGCGTCCACCCCCGAGCGGCCCCGCTGGGTGCTGGGCTCGATGGGCCCGGGCACCAAGCTGCCCTCGCTGGGCCACCTTCCCTACGCCACCCTCCGCGACGGCTACCAGACCCAGGCCGCGGCGATGATCCGCGGGGGCGTCGACGCCTTCCAGGTCGAGACCTGCCAGGACCTGCTCCAGGCCAAGGCCGCCATCGTCGGCGCCAAGCGCGCGATGGCCGAGGCCGGCGTGACCCTGCCGATCCTGGTCAACGTCACCGTCGAGACCACCGGCACGATGCTGATGGGCTCCGAGATCGGCGCCGCCCTGACCGCGCTCGAGCCGCTCGGCGTCGACGTGATCGGCCTCAACTGCGCCACCGGGCCGGCCGAGATGAGCGAGCACCTGCGCCACCTGTCCCGCAACGCGCAGGTGGGCGTGGCCTGCATGCCGAACGCCGGCCTGCCCGAGCTCACCGCCGACGGGGCCCGCTACCCGCTCGGCCCCGAGGAGTTCACCGCGACCCTCACCCAGTACGTCGACGAGTTCGGCCTCGCGCTGGTCGGCGGCTGCTGCGGCACCACCCCCGAGCACATCCGGCAGCTCTCGGACGCCGTGGGCGGGCGTCCGCTGGCCCCCCGCACCCCGGCCGACGTGGCCTCGGTGTCGAGCCTGTACGCCGACATCCCGCTGCGGCAGGACACCTCCTACCTGTCCGTGGGGGAGCGCACCAACGCCAACGGCTCCAAGGCCTTCCGCGAGGCGATGCTCGCCGGCAACTGGGACGAGTGCGTCGACATCGCCAAGGGCCAATCCCGTGAGGGCGCGCACCTGCTCGACCTGTGCGCCGACTACGTGGGCCGCGACGGCACTGCCGACATGCGTGAGCTGGCGTCCCGGCTGAACACGTCGGTGACGCTGCCGATCATGCTCGACTCGACCGAGCCCGAGGTCATCGAGGCCGGCCTGGAGTCCCTGGGCGGGCGCTGCGTCATCAACTCGGTCAACTACGAGGACGGCGACGGCCCCACCAGCCGGTTCGCCCGCGTGATGCCGATCGTGCAGGAGCACGGCGCCGCCGTCGTGGCGCTCACCATCGACGAGGAGGGCCAGGCCCGCACCGCCGAGTGGAAGGTGCGCGTCGCCGAGCGGCTGATCACCGACCTCACGCAGAACTGGGGGCTGGCCACCTCCGACATCATCGTCGACTGCCTGACCTTCCCCATCGGCACCGGCCAGGAGGAGACCCGCCGCGACGCCATCGAGACCATCGAGGCGATCCGGCAGATCACCGCGAAGTACCCCGAGGTGCAGACCACGCTGGGCGTCTCGAACGTCAGCTTCGGGCTCAACCCGGCCGCGCGCGTCGTGCTCAACTCGGTGTTCCTCAACGAGTGCGTGGACGCCGGGCTGAGCTCGGCGATCGTGCACCCGAGCAAGATCCTGCCGATGGCGCGGATCCCCGAGGAGCAGCGCGAGGTGGCCCTCGACATGGTCTACGACCGCCGCCGCGAGGGCTACGACCCGCTGGCCCGCTTCCTGGAGTTGTTCGAGGGCGTCACCACCGCCGACACCAAGGCCGCGCGCGCCGAGGAGCTGAAGGCGCTGCCGCTGGGCGAGCGCCTCCAGCGCCGCATCGTGGACGCCGACGACAAGGGCCTGACCGACGACCTCGACGAGGCGTTGGCGTCCAAGCCCGCGCTCGACATCGTCAACGAGGACCTGCTGGCCGGCATGAAGACCGTCGGCGAGCTGTTCGGCTCGGGCCAGATGCAGCTGCCGTTCGTGCTCGCCTCGGCCGAGGTGATGAAGAAGTCGGTGGCCCACCTCGAGCCGCACATGGAGAAGTCCGACGACGAGGGCAAGGGCACGATCGTGCTGGCCACGGTCAAGGGCGACGTCCACGACATCGGCAAGAACCTGGTCGACATCATCCTGACCAACAACGGCTACACGGTGGTCAACCTCGGCATCAAGCAACCCGTCGGCACGATCATCGAGGCCGCCGTCGCGCACAACGCCGACGCGATCGGCATGTCCGGGCTGCTGGTGAAGTCGACCGTCGTCATGAAGGACAACCTGCTCGAGCTGAACGCCAAGGGGCTCATCGACAAGCCGGTGCTCCTCGGCGGGGCTGCGCTCACCCGCGCCTACGTCGAGCAGGACCTCAACAACCTCTTCGAAGGTGAGGTGCGCTACGCCCGCGACGCCTTCGAGGGCCTGTCGCTGATGGACGCCGTGATGGCGGTCAAGCGGGGCGAGGCCGAGGCGCTGCCCGCGCCCCGGGAGCGGCGCGTGAAGGGCAAGACCCGCCAGGAGGCGGTCGACCCCGACCTGTACGCCGACACCACGCGGTCCGAGGTCGCCCGCCGCATCGACGTGCCCACCCCGCCCTTCTGGGGCAGCCGCGTCGTCAAGGGCATCAAGCTGGCCGACGTCGCAGAGTGGCTCGACCACCGGGCCACGTTCATGGGCCAGTGGGGCCTGCGCGGCGGCCGTGGCGGGGCGACGTACGAGGAGCTCGTCGAGACCGAGGGCGTCCCGCGCCTGCGGACGTGGCTCGACCGGATCCAGACCGACGGGCTGGCCGAGTTCGCGGTCACCTACGGCTACTGGCCGTGCCACTCCGAGGGGAACACCCTCGTCGTGGGCGCGCCCGAGGACCCGACGCGCGAGCTGACCCGGTTCACGTTCCCGCGCCAGTCCCGCGACAAGCGCCTGTGCCTGGCCGACTTCTTCCGCGACGCCGAGGAGGCCGCCGAGCTGGGGCCCGACGTGATCGCGTTCCAGCTGGTCACCATGGGCTCGCGCGTTGCCGAGGAGACCAACCGCCTGTTCGCCGGCGACTCCTACCGCGACTACCTCGAGCTGCACGGACTGTCGGTGCAGTTGACCGAGGCGCTCGCCGAGATGTGGCACCACCGCGTCCGTGAGGACCTGGGCCTGACGGGCGCCGCCGACGGCGACGTGGACGCGATGATCCGCGACCAGGCCTACCGCGGCTCGCGGTACAGCTTCGGCTACCCGGCCTGCCCCGACCTCGAGGACCGCGCGAAGCTGGTCGCCCTGCTCGAGCCCGAGCGCATCGGCGTGGTGCTGAGCGAGGAGCTCCAGTTGCACCCCGAGCAGTCCACCGACGCGCTGGTCGTCCACCACCCGGAGGCGAAGTACTTCAATGCCCGCTGAGTTGGTCCCCGGCGTCGACGTCCCCGCAGCCTTGCTGTGGGACTTCGACGGCACGCTCGTCGACTCGGAGAAGTCGTGGCACGCGGCCGAGGCCCGGCTCATGCGCACCTGGGGTGGCGGCACGATGACGCCCGTCCAGCACCACGCGCTGGTGGGCAACTCGCTGCGCGACAGCGCGCTGGCGATCATGGGCTGGAGCGGCGTCACGGGGGAGGACCCCGACCACTGGGCCGCCGTCCTGAACGACTGGGCGCTGGAGGACATGGTCGAGGTCGGGGTCGACTACCGGCCCGGCGCGCGGGAGTTCCTGGCGACGGCCCGGGCGGCCGGTATCCGCTGCGCGCTGGTGTCGGCGTCCTGGACCCAGGTGCTGGAGCACGTGGTCGACACCATGCCCGCGGGGAGCTTCGAGGTCATCGTCGGCGGCGACCAGGTCACCCACGGCAAGCCCGACCCCGAGCCCTACCTGCTCGCGGCGCAGCGCCTCGGGCTGGCGGTCCGCGACTGCCTCGCCCTGGAGGACTCCCTGCCGGGGACCGCCTCGGCCGAGAACGCCGGCCTCGCCACGATCGCGGTGCCGTTCGAGCAGGTGATCGTGCCCGCCACCCGCCGCCGCCTCGTCCCGACCCTCGAGGGGCTGACCCTCGCCGAGGTGGGCGCCCTCTGGCAGGAGCTCCGCGATGCGTAGGCTCGCAGCCCTCGCCGCCGGCGTCGCGCTGCTGGCCGGCTGCACGATGCCGCAGGCGCCCGAGGAGCCGGCGCCCGCGCCCAGCACCGTGGAGACGCCGAGCCCGACGCCCACGCCGCCGCCGCGTCCGTTCACCGTGACCACCACCGAGGTGCCCACCACGTTCGACCCCGCCGCGGCGACGACCGCGGCCGACGCGCTGGTCGCCCTCAACGCGTTCAGCCGGCTCATGGTGGTGCACCCCGAGGGGGCCGAGCTCAAGCCCGACCTGGCCAGCGACTGCCTCTACACGTCGCCCACCACCTACCAGTGCGACCTGCCCGAGGGGCTCACCTTCCACAACGGGCACGAGCTGACGGCCTCCGACGTGAAGTTCAGCATCGAGCGCGCGTACCGGCTGAGCGTGCCACGCAGCTCGATCCAGCTGTTCGACTCCCTCCAGCGGGTCGACGTGGTCGACGAGAAGACCGTGGCCTTCGTGCTCAAGTACGCCGACAGCCAGTTCGGGCACGCCCTGGCCACGCCCGCGGCGTCCATCGTCGACGAGGAGCTCTACGACCCCGACGCGGTGCGCAGCAACGAGGGCCAGGTCGTCGGCTCGGGCCCCTACCAGCTGGTGACCACGGCCCCCGACCACCTCGTGTTCGAGCGGTTCGAGGACTACCGGGGCGCCCAGGGCGGGACCATCGACGAGGTCAGGGTCAGCTTCGCCGCCGACAGCGGGGCGGTGGAGGAGGCGATGGCCGCGGCGTCCACCGACGTGGTGTGGCGCAGCCTGAACGAGTCAGCGCTGCAGAGGCTGGCCACCGAGATGGCCACCCACGACGACGCCACCCGGACCGGCTTCACCCGCGTGGACCTGCCGCAGGCGCGCGTGCAGCGGCTGCTGTTCCGGCCCGACTCGGCCTATCGCGAGGACCCCGCCGTGCGGACCGCCGTGGCCGCCGCGCTGCAGGCCGACCGCTCGCTGGCCTCGATCGTGCCGCCCACCGTCGAGGGCGCGGTGGACGCGTTCCCGGTCGGCGGGACCGCCGAGGTCCCCGACCTGGGCGGCCAGCGGCTGCGGCTCAGGCTGGCCTACTCGTCGAAGGCGCCGGGGCAGCGCGACCTCGCCTCGATGCTGCGCGACCGGCTCGAGGAGCGGGCCGGCATGTCGGTGCAGCTCGTGCCCGACACCAACGACGCCGACCTGCTGCTCACCGACCGCCCGGCGTGGGTCAACACCGCGTTCGGCTGGTTGCAGTCCTACGTCGACGACGCGCTGCCCGGCTCGCGCGAGAAGGTGGACGACCTCGTCCGGCACGCCCGGGAGACCACCGACCCACCCACCCGCCTGGCCCTGCTGGCCGAGATCCAGCAGCAGGCGGCCGCGGACCTGACGGTCCTGCCCCTCTCCGTCGGGCCCGAGACGATGTTCCTCGGCCCCGGCACCACCCTGCAGGGCCAGCCCTTCGGCCCCGCCTGGCAACTCGGACTCTGGAGCCTGCGTGACTGACCACCCGACCTACCCGACCACCACCGGCCCCCTCCAGGAGGGCGAGCGGGTCACGATGAGCGACGCCAAGGGGCGCCGCCACTCGGTGAAGCTGCGCGCCGGCGGGGTGTTCCACACCACCAAGGGCGGCATCCAGCACGACGACCTCATCGGCGGCCCCGAGGGGGTCGTGGCCACGTCGGTCGGCGGCGACCAGTTCCTGGTGTTCCGGCCGCTGATGCACGACGTGATGGTCTCGATGCCCCGCGAGGCCGCGGTCATCTACCCCAAGGACGCCGCGCACATCCTGATGCAGACCGACATCTTCCCTGGCGCCCGGGTGCTCGAGGCTGGCGTGGGCTCGGGCGCGCTGACCATGGCGCTGCTGCGCGCCCTCGGCCCCACCGGGCGGCTGTGGAGCTACGAGCGCCGCCCCGAGTTCGCCGAGGTGGCCAGGAAGAACGTGCGCGCGTTCTACGGTGACGAGCCGGCCTCCTGGGAGGTGCGCCTGGGCGACCTCGCCGAGGTCATCGGCCCCGAGGATGTCGACCGCGCGATCCTCGACATGCTCGCCCCCTGGGACTGCATCGACGCCGTGGCCGAGCGCCTCGTGCCCGGCGGGGTGCTGTGCTGCTACGTCGCCACCGCCACCCAGTTGGGTCGCACCGCCGACACCCTGCGCACCCACGGCGGGTTCACCGAGCCCGTGCTCAAGGAGTACACCGGCCGCGACTGGCACGCCGAGGGCCTCGCCATCCGGCCCGGCCACGCCACCAGCGGCCACACCGGCTTCCTGCTGTTCACCCGTCGGCTCGCGCCGGGCCACCAGGCGCCACGCAAGAAGCGGCGTCCGGCCCCGGGCGCCTACGGCCCCGACTACGTGGGGCCGCGCCCGTCCTGAGTGGCCGCGCACCGCCGCGTCCTCTCCGCGACCCTGTAACGATTTCATCACGAAAGACCACCGCCGATCTGTGAGACACAGGGGCGGGTGTCTACTAAATCCACTGATGTAACCGGTTACACCGTTCCCTCACCGCGGGAGGCACCCATGGCGATCCGCGACGCGGAGTCCTTCGGGTACGTGGCTTCGACGGCGTCCGGCGACCACCACCGCGTGGCGAGCCACACTCGCCACGACGCGCACGAGGTGGACGCCGCAGGGCACCGCAGCGAGCTGCCGGACAGCCGGGGCGTTCACCTCTATCTGGACGCCGCACAGCACGGGCTCGGGTCGCGCTCCTGCGGCCCGGACGTGCGCCCGGAGCACCAGCTCTGGGCGAAGGCGGTGCGGATCGACGTCACCCTGGGGGCACGCGCATGACCCGGCCGACGATGGCGGACGTCGCGCGCGTCGCGGGGGTGTCCAAGGGCACGGTCTCCCGCGTCCTGAACCACCACCCGAAGGTGTCCGATGCAGCCCGGCAGGAGGTGCTCGCGGCCATCGAGCTCCTCGGCTATCGCCGGAACGTGCACGCCCGCTCCCTCGCCACCGGCTGGAACGACGCGATCGCCCTCATCGTCGCGGACGCCCGCTACCAGTTGTTCCGGGACCCGACCTTCTTCGTACTCATCGAGGGCGTCCGGGACGGGCTGGCCGGCACGGAGGCCAACCTGGTTCTGCTCATGGGCGGCACCGATGTGGAGGACCGGCGAACGGTGGCGTACGTCCACGCCGGGCACGTGGACGGCCTGATCCACCTTAACCCGTACGTGGACGATCCCATCACCGAGGGACTCGCGGACTCTCCCCTCCCCATGGTGTTCTGCGGCCCACGCCCTCCGCATGCGTTGCCTTCGGCGAACTGGATGGTCACGATCCAGGATCGGGAAGGGGTGCTGCAGGCCCTGGATCACCTCGCCGACCAGGGGGCGAGGAAAATTGCGATGATCGGCGGCCACCCGCGCGGGACGTCAGCGTCGGTCCGCCACGACGCCTACCGCGCGTGGCTGGGCGAGGACTACGACGCGGAGCTGTACGAGCCCGGCGACTACAGCTCGGAATCCGGGCGGCAGGCCTTCGAAAGGTTGTTCGATCGGCGTCCGGATCTGGATGCGGTCTTCTGCGCCTCCGACCGCATGGCCAAAGGGGCGATGGAGGCCGCCCGCAACCGAGGACTGACCGTTCCGGACGACCTGCTCGTCATGGGATTCGACGACCAACGACTCGCTGCGACCACCACCCCGCAACTCAGCACGATCCACCAGCCGATCCGACAAGTCGGCCGTACGGCGGTCGCCACACTCATGGCGGCGCTGTCCGGCGCGTCCCCCTCAGACACCGTCTTTCCCACCAGCCTGGTCGTGCGCGACAGCTCGGGCGTGAAAGCCGACGCGAGTCCTCTCCCTTCACCCTAAGGACGTGTACCAATGTCCCAGCCCCTGCGAACAACACCGCTGCCGAGCTTCAGCCGACGCACACTGTTGAGAGGAATGCTGGCCGCCGGACTGGCGGCGGGAGGAGCCGGCCTCCTCACGTCGTGCTCCGGCGGCGCGTCCTCGCCCAACACCGTCCGAATCGGCGCCTACCAGGGCGACGAGGTGCCGCGTCGGGCGCTGACGGCCATGATCGACGGCTACGACGGGTCGGTCGACATCGACACCAGGATCAACTTCGTCGACCACGAGACGTTCAAGAACAACCTGAACAACTACCTGCAGGGAAACGCGGACGACATCTTCACGTGGTTCGCCGGATACCGGGCCCGGTTCTTCGCCGAGAACGGCCTGGTCAGCGACCTGAGCGACATCTGGGCCGGTTTCGAGGGATTTCCCGAGTCGATCAGAAGCGCGTCTTCGTCCGTCGACGGTCGGCAGGTGCTGGCCCCGTCCACCTACTACCCGTGGGCGGTCTTCTACCGCCCGAGCGTCTGGAAGGCGCGGGGCTACACCGAGCCGAAGAACAAGGATGAGTGGCTGACCTTGTGCGAGAGGATCCAGGGTGACGGTCTGACCCCGATGGCCTTCGCCAACAAGGGCGGCTGGGAGTCGATGGGCACCTTCGACATGATGAACCTTCGGGTCAACGGCTACGACTTCCACATCTCACTCATGGCCGGCGACGAAGCCTGGGACGGTGCGCAGGTCAAGAACGTCTTCAAGGCGTGGGGGGAGTTCCGGCCCTTCGAGCAGCCGGACGCTAACGGCCGCACGTGGCAGGAGGCCGCCCAGGCGCTGCTCACCGAGCAGGCCGGAATGATGACGATCGGCATGTTCATCGGACAGCAGTTCGAGACCACGCAGTACGCCGAGGACCTCGACTTCTTCGTCTACCCCGAGTTCGATGCGGCCATCGGCGCCGACGTGGTGGAGGCCCCGATCGATGGCTTCATGATGTCCAGCAGGCCGCGGTACCCCGATGGCGCGAAGGCGCTGTTGTCGTACCTGGCCACGCCGGAGGCCGTGAACATCACGCTGAAGTACGACCCGTCGGTCATCGCGGCGAACAGCCGCGCAGACCAGAGTTCGTATTCGGCGCTGCAGAAGAAGGCGGTGCGGACGATCGAGGAGGCGAAGAATCTCTCGCAGTTCCTCGACCGCGACACCCGACCGGACTTCGCGTCCACCGTGGTCGGTCCGGCGCTCCAGGCGTACATCCAGAACCCCGGTGACATCGACTCGATCCTGCGCAGCGTGGAACGCCAGAAGCAGTCGATCTTCGGCAACCAGGCCAACTGATACCCAGGAGGTGGACAGATGTCAGTCAATACGCCCGCAATGAGCAAGGGCACGGCGACAGGCCACAAGAAGAAGGTCCCGGTGCCGATGACGAAGCTCAACTCCCGGGACAGGACGACGATGATCCTCATGGCCGCCGTACCGACGGTCCTGGTGGTCGGATTGATCTGGTTCCCGGCGTTGTTCTCCGTAATCCTGTCCTTCACCAACTGGAACGGCATCGGTCCGTTGAGCGGCATCCAGTTCATCGGGGTGCAGAACTATGTCGACATTCTCACGATCTACCCGCCGTTCTGGCCGGCGCTGACACACAACGTGTTGTGGCTTCTCTCGCTGTTCGTGATCTTCACGCCACTCGGCATGTTCCTGGCAGTGCTGGTCGACCGCGAGATCAGGGCGAGCCGGTTCTACCAGACTTCGTTCTACCTGCCGGTCGTGCTCTCGGGGGCGCTCATCGGGTTCATCTGGCAGCTGATCTACTCCCGTGATCAGGGCCTGCTGAACGTAGTGCTCGGGACGTCGATCGACTGGTACGGAAACCCGGACGTGAACCTGTACGCCGCCATGGTCGCCAACGGCTGGCGTCACACGGGTTACATCATGCTGTTGTACTTGGCCGGGCTGAAGGGCTTCGACCCCGCACTCGGCGAGGCGGCGGCCATCGACGGAGCCGGCCAGGTCAAGACCTTCTTCCTCATCACCTTCCCGGTGCTTCGCCCCACCAACATGATCGTCCTGGTGATCACCTTCATCGATGCGTTGAGAGCCTTCGATCTGGTCTGGATCATCAACCAGGGCAGGAACGGACTGGAATTGATCGCGACGTTGGTCACCGCCAACATCGCGGGCGAGGCCAGCCGGGTCGGTTTCGGCTCGGCCCTGGCGACCCTGATGCTGATCCTCAGTTCGATCTTCATCATCATTCAACTGCGCATCATGGTGAAGGGAGACAACTGACATGAGTGCCATCGTCGCTGACACCACGACCACCGACTGGAGCCAGTACGACCTCCGCAAGAACAGAATGACGCCCGCGCGCGTGCTGCTGTACGTCTTCCTCACCGTCATGGCCCTGCTGTGGCTGCTCCCCATGTTGCTCGCCCTCTACAACTCGTTCCGCGACTTCGGCTACACGCTGGAGCACGGGTACGTGTCGTTCGGTGGCTTCACGCTCGACAACTACCCCAACGCCTGGCGTCGGGGCGGGTTCTCCATGAGCTTCGGCAACTCGGCGATCATCACGATCGTCGCGGTGATCGTGACCCTCGCGCTGTCGAGCTCGATGGCGTTCGTGCTCGCCCGGGTGAAGATGCGCTTCAACTTCACGCTGTTGGCCATCTTCGTGGCGGCGAACCTGCTGCCGCCCCAGTCGCTGCTCTCCCCGATCTACCGGATTTTCCGCTCCATGCCCCTGCCGCAGTGGTTGTCGGAGTCGGGCTCGCTTCTGGACACCCACGCGAGCGTGATCCTGATCAACGTCGCGTTCCAGACGGGCTTCTGCACGTTCGTGCTGCGGAACTACATGATCGGTCTGCCGGCCGCCATGTACGAGGCCGCCGAGATCGATGGGGCGTCCCTGTGGCGTCAGTTCTACGGCATCACCCTGCCGTTGATCCGGCCCGCTCTGGCAGCTCTGGCGACGCTGCAGGTCGCGTGGATCTACAACGAGTTCTTCTGGGCAACGGTGCTGCTGCAATCCGGTGACAAGATGCCGGTGACCAGCTCGCTGAACAACCTGAAGGGCACGTTCTTCACCGACGCCAACCTGTTGTCCGCAGGCTCGATCATTGCGGCGCTGCCCGTGTTGCTGATCTTCTTCGTGCTGCAGAAACAGTTCGTGTCGGGCCTGACGCTGGGCGCCACGAAGGACTGAGACGCCCGACGATCACCGGTCCTGGGCGGCCTCCAGGGCGGCGAGCACGTTCTTCTCCTGAACGCGCCGGTAGGCATTCCACACCACGCCGGCGATCAGGATCAGGTACAGCGCGATCGTGATTGGGGAACTGACCAGCACGGCAGCGTTGTTGGACGAGTTGGCCATGGCGTCGCGCAGGGAGTACTCGGCCAGCGGCCCCAGGATGAGCGCGATCAGCACCGGGGCGAGCGGCACGTCGTAGCGCCGCATCACGAAGCCGATCACGCCAATCGCGATCATGACGGCCAGGTCGACGGTGGACGCGCCGGCGGCGTAGACGCCGAACGCGGCGAAGACGCTGATGCCGGCGTACAGGTACTCCTTGGGGACCGGCAGCAGCATCGCCCACATCGGGGCGAACGGCAGGTTGAGGATCAGCAGGATGATCATGGCGACGAACAACGAGGCCAGCAGCGCCCACACCACGTCGCCGCTGCGCTCGAACAGCAGCGGGCCGGGTTGCATGCCGTACTGCTGGAAGGCCGCCAGCAGCAGCGCCGCCGTGGCCGAGGTGGGCAGACCGAGGGCCAGCAGGGCGCCCATCGCCGTTCCGGCGGTGGCGTTGCCGGCCGCCTCCGGACCCGCGACGCCCTGGATGGATCCCTTGCCGAACATCGGCTCGGGGCGACGCGCGTCCAGCTTGCGCTCGGTGCCGTACGCCAGGAAGGTCGGCACCTCCGCCCCGCCGGCCGGGATGATTCCGAAGGGGACGCCGAAGCCCGTCCCACGCAGCCAGGCCGGCAACGCCGCCCGGAACTCCGCGCCGCTGAGCCACGGGCGGCCCTTGGCGGGGATCAGCTTCTTGTCGTCGGGGCGTCCGACATTGGACGCCACGTGGAGCACCTCGCCCACCGCCAGCAGTGCGACCGTGATGACGACGACCAAGATGCCGTCGAACAGCGCCGGGATACCGAACGTGAACCGGGCCGTGCCGGTGGACTGGTCGATGCCGACGACCGACAGGGCCAACCCGATCGCGAGGGCCGCGAGGCCCCGGATCACCGAGTCGGCCACGACGGTCGAGATGGCGACGAAGGCGAACAGCGCGAGGGCGAAGTACTCCGCGGGTCCGAAGGACGTGGCGAGGTCGGCCATCGACGGGGCGAAGAACACCACCAGGACGGTCGCGATCATCCCGCCCAGGAACGCGCCGATGGCCGCGGTGGCCAACGCTTGGGGCGCCCGGCCGCTCAGGGCCATCTGGTGGCCCTCGAACGAACTGGCGATCGCGGTGCTGTTGCCGGGCGTGTTCATCAGGATGCCGGCGATGGAGTCGCCGAACAGCCCGCCGAAGTAGATGCCGGCGAACATGGTCAACGCCGAGATGGGCTCGAGGGTGAACGTCAACGGCAGGAGCAGGGCGACCGCCATCGCGGAGCCCAGGCCGGGCAGGACGCCCACCGCGGTGCCCAGGAACGCCCCGACGGCGACCCACAGCAGGTTGGTGGGCGTCAGGACGGTGCCGAAACCGGCGAGCAGGTCCATCAACTGGTTCACGGCTCAGACCCCCAGGATTCCGGCCGGCAATTGCATGCCCAGCAGTCCGCTGAACACCACCTGGATCAACGACGCCAGTCCCAGGCCGATGACCAAGGCACGGAGGTGGTGCCGCCCGCCCAGGGCCAGGGACATTCCCACGAACAGCAGGGTCGCACTGATCAGCCAGCCCAGTGGTTCCAGCACCAGAGTGAAAGCCACCAGCGTGGCCAGGCCGATGCCTAACAGTCGCCACTTCGTTCCGGGGTCGGGCCCAGCCTGTGCTCCGGCCTCCGCCTCCGCCTCCAGGTGGGCGGCGGGGGCGAACGTGGGGTCGAACGGGTCGTGCAGTGCCGAGACGCCGCTGAACTGGTCCTGATCGGGGTCGTCGATGACCCGCTCCGGGTGCCGGAAGACCTCGACGACGACCAGCGCCGCGGTGAGCAGGCACAACGCTGCCACGATCCAGGGGAACGTCTGGGGCCCGAACGCCCCCGCGGTCGGCACCCGCATGGTGATGTTGCCGTAGATCAGCAGCCCCCGGTGGTGGCCAGGAGCGCGGCGAAGACCAGGAAGCCCTTGGCCGTGCCCGTCGTGGGCTCGGTGCTGTCGCTCATGCCAGTCCCAACTCCTTCAGCAGGTCGGCGATGGATTGTTGCTCCTCGGTGATGAACACCTCGAACTCCTCGCCGGTCAGGAAGCTCTCCTGCCACTGGTTGCGCGCCACCGTAGCTGCCCACTCGGGCGTGGCGACCATCTCGGTGACGATGGTCGTCAACTGCTGGCGCTCGGCGTCGGTGATGCCGGGTGCCCCGACCAGCCCCCGCCAGTTGACCTGGTTCACGCCGAGGAATCTCAGGCTCGGTCCCCACCCCTTGGGCGGTTCCTGAATCTTCTTGCGATCCATCACATACGGGTCCTAGTGGACATCGTCGATGTGGTGTCCCGTCGTATGGGGCTCGGCGTGCTCGCTCATGTTGTGCTCCTGACCAGACCCGGGGGAGGGAAACGGGGTTACGGCGCCGGTGGGGGGTGTCCCTATGTTTCTCGTCAAGCTGCGAGGGGTTTTGGCGTCGGGTTGGGGGCCCGGTAGGGCTCGCGGTTTCTGAGCATGGCGAACAGGACATCGACTCGGCGCCGTGAGGTTGACCCCGTAACCCGGACACCGACTTGGCGGGTTCCCTTGTCGGGGACCGCCGGAGAGGATGTCCTCGATGGGATCGACGAGGAAGAGAAGGACGTACACGCCGGAGTATCGGCGGGAGGCCGCGCATCTGGTGATCGACACCGACCGGACGATCGCAACCGTCGCCGGCGAGATCAACGTGGGTGCGCAGCTGTTGGGCCGCTGGGTCCAGCAGGAGCGCGACCGGATCGGTGCCCCACCGGAGGCGCCGCTGGACGCCTCGGAGCGGGCCGAGTTGGAGCGGCTGCGGCGGGAGAACACCGAGCTGCGGTTGGACAACGAGTTCCTGGGAAAAGCCGCAGCCTTCTTCGCAGCGAAGAACACTCCCGGCAGGAGTGCTTCGAGGTGATCGACGCGGAGAAGGCGAACTACACGATCAGCCGGATGTGCCGGCTGCTCAAGGTTGATCGGCGCCGCTACTACGAATGGTGTCGGCGCCAAGCGGCCGGGCGTACCCGGGCCGAGCAACGGCGGGCTGAGCTGACCAGCAAGATCGTGGAGTTCCACAAGGCCTCTGATGGCACCTACGGGGCGCCGAGGATCCTGCACGACCTGCGCGACGCCGGGGAGACGGTGTCGGTCAAGACGGTCGCGAAATGCATGCGGCAAGCCGAGATAGCCGGGATCAGCCCGCGTACCTGGCATCCCCCGACCACGGTGCCCGGCCCGAACCCCGACCCGGCACCCGACCTGGTCAAGCGCCGGTTCGACCAAGGCCGCCGCGATGCCGCCTGGTTCTCCGACATCACCTACCTGGCCACCGGTGAGGGCTGGGCCTACCTGTGCACCGTCCGTGACGGCCACACCCGCCGGGTCCTGGGCCGCACCGTCGCCGACCACCTCAGGGCCGACCTGGTCGAGGATGCGCTCCGCCAGGCCGTCGCCCTACGCGGCGAGTTGCCCGGCAAAGTCATCTTCCACGCCGATCGGGGCTGCCAGTACACCAGCCAGCAGCTGGCCGACCTGTGCGGCGAGCTGGACCTGCTCCGCTCCATGGGACGCACCGGGGTGTGCTGGGATAACGCGGCCGCCGAATCGTTCTGGTCAACGTTCAAGAACGAGTACTACCACCGGCACGTGTTCGCCACGATCGGCGCCGCCCGCCGCGGCGCCTACACCTGGATCGACGCCTGGTACAACGCCCGCCGACGCCACTCCAGCATCGGCTACCTCAGCCCACTACAGTACGAACACCACCTGGCCCGACAGGCCGACCAGACGGCCCTCCAAGCCGCCTGACCAAACAACCACCTGTCCGGGATTCGGGGTCAACCTCACCGGGAGAGGCAGATGAGTGCGGCGTTGTGTTTCTTGCCTTGGGCTCGTTTCCGGTCGTACTAGGCCCTGCTGACGGGATCGGATCTGAGCGCGGCGAACGATGACAGGAACAGGGCCCGTTTGAGGTGCTTGTTTCCCGATCTGGCTGGGAACTCGCCCCGGATGCTGGTTCCGGAGCGGTGCGTGACGGGTGCGAGGCCGGCGTAGGCGGCCAGGTGTCCGGCGGTCGGGAACAAGGAGGCGTCGCCAACGTCGAGCAGGATCCGTGCTGCGGTCCTGACCCCGACGCCTGGCATCGAGGTCAGGACCTCGGCAAGAGGGTGAGCATCAACAACCTTCTCGACCTGCGCAGCCAACTCGGAGCGCTGGTCCAACGTCTGGCGCAGGGAAGCGGCGAGCTTCGGCAGAACCTGTTCGGCCGCGGCAGTCCCGGCAACAACAACGGTCTGCTCGGACAGGGCCTGGGTGATGGCGTCGGCGAAGTTCTGGGCGTGACGCGGGTTGGCTTTGGTGATGACCCGCAGCAGCTTGGACTTCGATGCTGCGGTCATGCCTTGGGGTCCGCCGAGCTGCTCGATCACAGCGAGGCCTTGCCTGGTGGCCAATCGGGGTCCGACAACGCGTTCCAGCGCGGGATGGATCTGCGTGAGCAGTCCCCGGATCCGGTTCGACAACCGAGTCGCTTCCGCAGCCAGGTCCTCATCGAACCCGACCAGAACCTTCAACTCCGCCAAGGTCTCTTCGCCCAGGTCGACCCGGCGAAGGGTGTGCGGCATCGTTCGAGCGGCGTCGGCGATGACGAACGCGTCGCGCGCGTCGGTCTTCGCGTTGCCCGGATAGAGATCGGCGGCCCTTCGCATCGCGAGGCCTGGCAGGTAGGCGACCTGGATGCCCATCGACCGGGCGACGGCGATGGGCAGCGCGCCGATCGTGTTGGGCTGGTCGACGATCACCAACACCCGACCGTGCTCGGACAGCCTCGTGAACAAGTCTTCGAGCTTGGACTGGTCCTGCGGCAAGGGCTTGTCGAACACCTTCTTGCCGGCGGCGTCGAGGGCGCAGGCATGGTGGGCTTGCTTGCCCACGTCGAGCCCGCACCAGATGTCGAAGCCGAGGTCGTTGTGCATGACGGCCACCATCCTTCCATCGAAACGACGGTCGTCGGAGTGGTGATGCGTCAGCTGCCGGCACCCACGTTACGAAGAGACCTGTGTTGAGGCCGTGTCCCTATCAGCGGTCATCTGGCGCCACCAGGCCCGGTGACAACACCCCCCGGATCATGCGTGAGACAGGGGCAGTAAGTCATGCCGGGCCCGGCGACCGTAACCCCGCCCTACGGGGTCACCAGAAAGGTAACGGGGCGCATTAGGCTGCGGGTCATGTCGAACCACATTTCCCTCCTGCCCGCCTGGGACGACGCGGAAGGCGTCCGGAGGGCCTCGGAACTCTTCCTCGCCACGTACGGCAGCCGGCCCGACGGCGTGTGGGCCGCACCCGGCCGGGTGAACCTGATCGGCGAGCACCTCGACTACAACGGCGGCTTCAGCCTGCCGTTCGCGCTGCCCCACCGCACGTTCGTGGCGCTGGCGCGCCGCGACGACGAGTTCGTCCGGCTGGTCTCGGATCTCGGCGCGGGCGAGCCGTGGACCGGCTCTCTGGACGACCTCGGCCCGGGCCGGGCGGCCGGCTGGATCGCGTACGCGGGCGGGCCCGCCTGGGTCCTGCGCGACGAGGGCCTCCCCGTGGGCGGGTTCGACGCGGCGATCGCCTCCTGCGTGCCCCTGGGCGCCGGGCTCTCCTCCTCCGCGGCCCTCGAGACCGCGGTCGCCCTGGCCCTCGACGAGCTCTTCCACGACGGGACCCTCGGCGCCGACGACGCGGGCCGCACCCGGCTCGCGGCCGCCTGCGTGCGCGCCGAGAACGAGGTGGCCGGGGCCGCGACCGGCGGCATGGACCAGGCCGCAGCGCTCCGCACCACCGCCGGGCACGCCCTGCTCATCGACAGCCGTGACGCCTCCGTCCGGCAGGTCCCGCTCGACCTGGACGCCGCGGGCCTCGCCGTGCTGGTGATCGACACCCGCGCCCCCCATGCCCTCGCCGACGGCCAGTACGCGAGCCGGCGGGCCGCGTGCGAGCGGGCGGCCGCGCGCCTCGCCGTCCGGACGCTGTGCGAGGTGGCCGACCCGGAGGCCGCCCTCGCGCGGCTGGACGACCCGGAGGAGGTTCGCCGCGCGCGGCACGTCTTCACGGAGCAGGAGCGCGTGCGCCGCGTGATCGACCTCGTGTCGGCCTCGCGGCTGTCCGAGATCGGGCCCGACCTGGACGGCTCCCACGCCTCGCTGGCGGGCGACTACGAGGTCAGCTGCCGCGAGCTCGACGTCGCGGTGTCGGCCGCCCGCGACGCCGGGGCCCGGGGTGCCCGGATGACCGGCGGCGGGTTCGGGGGCTCGGCCATCGCGCTCGTCGAGCGGGGGGCCGAGTCGCGGGTGGCGGACGCCGTGGCTTCGGCCTTCGCCGAGCACGGGTTCAACCCCCCGGCGTTCCTCGTTGCCCGCGCGTCCGCGCCCGGCGGCCGGGTGGCCTGAGCCAACGCGTTACCGCTAACGTTCCGGGTGGGCCGCGGGCGCCCGTGAGGAGGTGACGGCGAGCATGGCGATCGAGGCCTCCGCTCCGGAGGGCGGCCCGCCCGACCGGCCCGCCACGATCTACACCGTCGCGGAGGCGGCGGGCGTGAGCCACCAGACGGTGTCCCGCTACCTCAAGGGCGATTCCCTGCGACCCGGCAACCGCGAGCGGGTGGAGCAGGCGGTGAAGGCCCTGGACTACCAGGTCAACGACGTCGCGCAGGCCCTCTCCACGAAGAAGTCGCACCGGATCGGTGCGTTCGTGTTCGACATCGACGACTGGGCGCCGCAGCGCATCCTGGCCGGGGCGGCCAAGGCCGCGCGCTCCGCGGGCTACATCCTCGACATCCTCCGCGTCGACCCGGAGGACTACGTGTCGTTGCGGAACGCCGTCCGCCTGATGAACCGCACCATGCTGGCGGGGGTCGTGGTCATCTCGCCCTCCGACCCGATCCTGCGGCTGCTGCAGCTCGAACGGCTGAGGGTCCCGTGGGTCGTGGAGGCCGAGCCCGTCCTGGGCCCGGACGACGACCGCGCCCTCCAACACCCCTTCGCCCGGGTCGTGAGCCACCTCGCCGACCTGGGCCACGAACGCTTCTTCCACATCGGGGGCCCGGTCTCCTGGCCGGCGGAACGGAACCGCCGCGAGGCCTACCGGCAGACGCTCGCCCGCCGGGGCCTGACGAACTGCGGCGAGACCCAGGGGCTGTGGGGCGCCGCCGCCGGCTACGAGGCCATGGCGTCCTACCCCCACGCGGACGCCCCCACCGCGATCGTCGCGGCGAGCGACCAACTGGCTCTGGGGGCGCTGTTCTGGCTGCAGGAGCACGGCGTCCGGGTCCCGGACGACGTCAGCGTGTCGGGCTACGACGGCATCGCGGACACGGCGTACTACTGGCCGCCGCTCACCACGGTGGCCGTCGACTTCCCCCGTATGGGACGCAACACGGTGCAGGCGCTCTTGGCGCTGGAGGGCGGCGGCGGGCCGCCCGACCTGGGGATGCCGGTCGGGGAGCTCGTCCCGCGCGCGTCCACGGGCCGCCCGGGCGGGGGCATCCCCGCACCCTGAAAGCCACGGAGCGACTTTTCCGGAACCCTTGCCACATGCGAAATGTTACCGGTAACGTTGGGTCCGTCTCGTAGGCCAGCTCCCGGGAAGTCCCATGACGATCACAGCCCAGCACCCGCACCCCCTGCGGCTCGGCGCTGCCTACTACCCGGAGTACCAGCCGAGCCTCGAGCGCGACCTCGACCTGATGCGCGCGGCTCACTTCAACGTGATCCGCGTCGGCGAGTCGGTGTGGTCCACCTGGGAGCCCCGGAACGGGGAGTTCGACCTCGAGTGGCTGCAGCCCGTGCTCGACGGCGCCCACGCCCAGGGAATCGGCGTGATCCTGGGGACGCCCACCTATACGGTTCCGCCGTGGCTGTGGCGGACCTACCCCGAGATCGCGGGCGACGTCGCCACGGGCCGGCCCCAGGGCTGGGGACGGCGGCAGGAGGTCGACATCACCCACGCCGCCTTCCGGTTCCACGCCGAGCGCGTCATCCGCGCCGTGATGGCCCGGTACGCGGCACACCCGGCCGTCATCGGGGTCCAGGTCGACAACGAGCCGGGCGCGATGCTGCTGCACAACCACAACACCTTCGTCGGGTTCCTCGACTGGCTGCGCGAGCGCTACGGCGACGTCGAGACCCTCAACCGCGCCTGGGGACTCGTGTACTGGTCGCACCGAATCGGCGACTGGTCGGAGCTGTGGTGTCCGGACGGCAACCTGCAACCGCAGTACGCGCTGGCCTGGCGGCGCTACCAGGACGAGCTGGTCACCGGCTTCATCGGCTGGCAGGCCGACCTCGTCCGGCAGTACATGCGCGACGACCAGTTCGTCACCACGTGCGTCGCGCTCGACCGCCCGGCCGTGCACGAGGAGCAGGTGGTCCGCCGTCTCGACGTGCCGGCCCTCAACGCGTACCACGGCGTCGAGGAGCACCTCGACCTAGCCCAGCAGCTGACGCGTCCGGACCACTGGATCCGCACGGGGGTGGCCGGCCTGCTCGAGCTGGGCGACCGCGGCTATGCCCTGCGACAGGAACGGTTCCTCGTGACGGAGACCCGACGATCATCATCTACTTCGCGCTCCAGAAGCACTTCGTCGCCGGCCTCACCGTCGGGGCGACCAAGGGCTGACCCGCCACCCCGCCCCCGGCGCCGAGCCGGGGGCGGGTTCGCGACCCACCTCGACCATCACCGGACGCCGCCCGCGTCCACCACCACCGCCCGCCCGAGCGAGGAACCCATGCCTGCCACCGCTTCTCCCGACATCGCCTACATCGAGGAGATCTCCCCCGGCTCCGGACGCCGTGTGGCGCCACGGGCGCACCTGAACAGCGACTCTCCCGTGCTCGACCTGTGCGGCGACTGGCGGTTCCGCCTCTACCCGAGCGCCGGCGAGGCGGACGCCGCGGCGTCCGACCCCGGCTTCGACGACTCGGGCTGGGACGCCATCGACGTCCCGTCGCACTGGGTGCTGCGCGGCGACGGGCGCTGGGGGCGTCCGGCCTACACGAACGTGAAGTACCCGTTCCCGCTGGACCCGCCGCACGTCCCGGACGCGAACCCGACCGGCGACCACCGGCGGCGCTTCGTGCTGCCGCCCGACTGGCTCGCCGGCGGGCGCGTGTGGCTGCGGTTCGACGGGCTCGAGTCGCTGGGCCGGGTCTGGCTCAACGGCCATGAGGTCGGCGTCGTGCGCGGCAGCCGGCTGCGCCAGGAACTGGACGTGACGGACCAGGTCCGGGCGGGCGGGAACGTGCTGGTGGTCCGCGTGCACCAGTGGTCGGCCATGTCGTACGTCGAGGACCAGGACCAGTGGTGGCTTCCGGGGATCTTCCGCGAGGTCACCCTGCTGCACCGCCCCGACGCGGGCCTCGACGACGTGTGGCTACGCGCCGACCGCGACCCTGCGACCGGACGCGGCACCCTGACCGTCGAGCTGTCGTGCCCGCCGGAGGCCTACCCCGTGCGGGTGAGGTGCCCCGAGCTGGGTCTGGAGGCCGAGCTTCGGGACGCCGCGGCGGCACACGCCCTCGACGTCGGCCCCGTCGAGCCGTGGAGCGCCGACGTACCCCGGCTGTACGAGGTGGTGGTGGCGAACGCCGCCGAGACGGTCACGGTGCGGACGGGCTTCCGTCGCGTCGAGGTCGTGGGCGACGCCTGGCTGGTGAACGGACGCCGCCTCCGCCTCCGCGGCGTGAACCGTCACGACTTCGACCCGATCGAGGGCCGCGTGTTCGACGCCCCGAAGGTGCGCGAGGCGATGCTGCTCATGAAGCGGCACAACATCAACGCGATCCGCACCAGCCACTACCCGCCCCACCCGGTGCTGCTCGACCTCGCGGACGAGTTGGGCTTCTGGGTCATCGACGAGTGCGACCTCGAGACGCACGGCTTCGAGACGAACGGCTGGGTCGGCAACCCCTCCGACGACCCCGACTGGCGCGAGGTCTACCTCGACCGCGCCCACCGCATGGTCGAGCGCGACAAGAACCATCCCTGCATCATCGCGTGGTCGCTCGGGAACGAGTCCGGGCAGGGGGGCAACCTGGCCGCAATGGCCACGTGGATCCGTCGGCGCGACCCGGGGCGTCCGGTGCACTACGAGAACGACCACACCGACCGGTACGTCGACGTGGTGTCGCGCATGTACGCCACCGTCGAGGAACTCGTCGAGCTCACCCGGACGCGACCGGGTCGCCCGATCATCGAGTGCGAGTACGTCCACGCGATGGGCAACGGCGCCGGCGGGATCGCCACGTACGAGGCCACATTCGACGCGCATCCGGCGCTCCACGGCGGCTTCGTGTGGGAATGGCGCGACCACGGCATCCTCACGGCCACCGCCGACGGCACTCCGTTCCACGCCTACGGCGGCGACTTCGGCGAGGTCTTCCACGACGGGAGCTTCGTGTGCGACGGCATGGTGCTGGCCGACGGGACGCCGACCCCGATGCTCGCCGAGTACGCGGCGGTGGTGACGCCCATCAAGGTGGTCCTGGCGGCCGAAGGGGTGACCGTCGACAACCGGCGCCACGACGGCGACACCGGCGACCTCACCTTCGGGTGGGTGCACGAGGTCGACGGCCGCGCGGTGGCGTCCGGGATCCTGGCCGTACCGCCGGTTGCGGCAGGCGACTCCACGTCCGTGCCCCTACCGACCCTCGACCGCGGCGCGGCGGGTGAGCACTGGCTCACCGTCACCGCGGCCCTGGCCGACCGGACGCCGTGGGCCACGGCCGGGCACGTGGTCACCACCGCACAGCTGCCGCTCGGGGTCGTCGAGCCGGGGGCGTCCGCCGCGCCGGTGGCCGCCCCGGAGCCCGCCGTCCCCAGCGACGACGGGGGGTACGCCCTCGGCGAGGCCCGGTTCGACCGCTGGGGACACCTGCTGTCGGTGGGCCCGCTCCCCGCCCTCGGCGGGGAGGTCACGCTGTGGCGCGCCCCCACCGAGAACGACTCCCTCGCGACGCGCGGGTCGTACGAGCTGGCCGACCCGGCCGAGACCATGGGGCTCGGCGTCGACGGGCCGTCGTCCGCCGAACGGTGGCGGGAGGCCGGGCTCGACCGGCTGCAGCCGCGGCTCGTGGCGCTGGTGCCAGGGCCCGACGGGCTCA
The DNA here is from genome assembly GCF_017569205.1 of Propioniciclava sp. MC1595. Taxonomy (GTDB): domain Bacteria; phylum Actinomycetota; class Actinomycetes; order Propionibacteriales; family Propionibacteriaceae; genus Propioniciclava. The sequence continues at coordinate 1,769,664 of NZ_CP071870.1, read as the reverse complement.
CCACGCGGTACCTGCTCGCCGCCGCCAACTCGGCGCAGCACCTGACCGTCGAGCAGCGGTGGCGGTGGTCAGCCGGCGCCCTGCAGCTGGACGTCGACGTCCAGCCGTCGGCGGGCTGGACCGTCACGTGGCCGCGCGTGGGCGTCCACCTGCGGCTGCCCGCCGGGTACGCCGAGGCGTCGTGGTTCGGCACGGGCCCGGGCGAGAACTACGCCGACAGCCGGGTCGCCGCGCGCGTGGGCCGGTTCTCGGCCGCCGTCGACGACCTCACCGTGCGGTACGCCGTCCCGCAGGAGAGCGGGCACCGCGAGGCGCTGCGTGAACTTCGGCTGGCCGGCGCGGGCCTGCCTTCGTTCAGCGTGACCACCACCCCCGTGGCCGGGGCCCGCCCCGGCTTCGTGGTGGCGCGCCACAGCGCCGAGGAGTGGACGGCCGCCCGCCACCCCCACGAGCTTCCCCGCTCCCACGGCGTCCACCTCTACCTCGACCTGGCACAGCACGGCCTCGGCTCCCGCTCGTGCGGGCCGGACGTCCGGCCCGAACACGCGCTGTGGCCGCGTCCGGTGGCGGCGTCCGTCCTGTTCAGGGTCGGCCACGTCGACCGTGCCGACGGCTGACCACCCCCGCCCACCGGAGGACCCGATGACCACGACCCCCCTCCACGCCTTCGTCCACCTGCGCTCCGAAGGCGTGAGCGTGCTGCTGGACTGCACCCGGGGCCGGCTGCCGGCTCTCGCCCACTGGGGTGCCGACCTCGGGGAGGTGTCCGCCGCGGACGCCCTCCGCCTCGTCGAGGGCGGCGTCCACCCCATCCCCCAGAACATCGTGGACGAGCCGGTCCGCGTGGCGCTGCTCCCCGAGTCGTGGACCGGCTGGGCCGGCCGCCCGGGTCTCAGCGGTTCGCGGGGCGGGCGGGACTGGTCACCGAGGTTCACCACCACGGCCCTCACCGTGGCCGGCCGGGCGGTCGAGTCGCCGGGCGGCGACGCGACCGTCGTCGCCGGGGGGTGCGCGCTCGTCGAGGTCGCCGCCGTCGACGACGTGGCCCGCCTGAGGCTGCTGCTGCTTGTCGAACTGCTGCCGGGTGGCGTGCTGCGCTCCCGGGCCCGGGTCACCAACCTGGCCGCCACGGCCTACCAGCTGGACGATCTGGTGCTGGCCTACCCCGTCCCCCCGGTGACGCGGGAGCTCCTCGACCTCTCCGGCCGCTGGGGCCGGGAACGCTCGCCCCAACGGCGCGGCTTCACGGTCGGCGTCCACCTCCGGGAGGGACGCCGCGGCCGGACGGGCGCCGACGCGGCCACCGTGCTGCACGCCGGGACGCCGGGGTTCGGCTTCGCCCACGGGGAGGTGTGGGGGGTGCACACCGGATGGAGCGGCAACCACACCCACTACGCCGAACGCTTGGCCACTGGCGAGCAGGTCGTCGGCGGCGGGGAGCTGCTGCTCCCCGGTGAGGTGGTGCTCACCGAGGGTGAGAGCTACACCTCGCCGTGGGTGTACGGCTCGTACGGGACGGGGCTGGACGCCGTCGCCCGGCGCTTCCACCGCTACCTGCGCTCACGGCCGCAGCACCCCGCCACGCCCCGGCCGGTGACCCTCAACACATGGGAGGCCGTGTACTTCGACCACCGGCTGGAGCCGCTGGTGGAACTGGCCGAGAAGGCGGCCGCGATCGGCGTCGAACGGTTCGTCCTGGATGACGGCTGGTTCGGATCGCGCCGCGACGACCACGCCGGGCTGGGCGACTGGTGGGTCTCGCCCGAGGTGTGGCCGCAAGGGCTGCACCCGCTGGTCGACAGGGTCACGCAGTTGGGGATGCAGTTCGGCCTGTGGGTCGAGCCGGAGATGGTCAACCTGGACTCCGACATCGCCCGCGCCCATCCGGAGTGGGTCATGGCGACCGGAGGGCGGACCCCCGTCCCGTCGCGCCACCAGCAGGTGCTGAACCTGGGCATTCCGGAGTGCTACGCCCACATCCGCGACGCCCTGTTCGCGATCCTCGCGGAGTACGACATCGCCTACCTGAAATGGGACCACAACCGCGACCTCGTCGACGCGGGCAGCCACCCCGACGGGCGTCCCGGCGTCCACGCGCAGACCCTGGCCGTCTACCGGCTGCTGGACGAGCTCCGCGCGGCCCACCCACGGTTGGAGATCGAGTCGTGTTCCTCGGGCGGGGGGCGGGTGGACCTCGGCATCCTCCAGCGCACCGACCGGGTGTGGGTGTCGGACTGCATCGACCCCCACGAACGCCAGATGATGCAGCGCTGGACGGCGCAACTCCTCCCCCCCGAGTTGCTGGGCTCCCACGTCGCCTCACCCACCTCGCACACCACGGGCCGCACCCACGACCTCGGCTTCCGCGCGGCCACCGCGCTCTTCGGCCACTTCGGCATCGAGTGGGACCTGCGTCGTGCCTCCGAGCGTGACCTGGCCGAGCTGTCCGCATGGGTCGCGTTCCACAAGCAGCAGCGCGACCTGCTCCACCGTGGCGACCTGGTGCGGCTCGACTTCCCCGACGCCTCGCTGACGGCGACCGCCGTCATCGCGCCGGACCGGTCGCGGGCGCTCTACTCCTTCGCCAGCGTGGACCGTGCGGACGTCGTGCTGCTGGGCCGGCTGCGCTTCCCGGGCCTCGACCCCGACCGCCGGTACCGGGTGCGCCCCCTGATGGTGGGCACCCCCCCATCCGGCCTGTTCCCGCCTCCGTGGTGGGGCGTGGGGACGGCCGTGGGACAGAGGTCCGGCGGCGGCCCCGAGGGGGCGCACGCCGGGGTCGAGCTCCCCGGAAGGATCCTGACCGAGGTGGGGCTGGCCCACGCGCCGGTCGACCCCGACCAGGTGGTGCTCTTCGCCGTGGACGCCGTCGGCTGACCGACGGGCCGGCGTCCGCGGAGCCGCCGGGGTCGACGACCTGCCGGACCCACCGGTCGTGGTGTCGGTGGTGGGCGTCCGGGTCGTGCTCGTGGGTGTGCTCGATGGGCGGGTGCCGATGCCGATGCCGGGTTCCCGTCGGCACGGCCGTGCCGTGCTCGTGCTGGTGGTGTTCGTCGTGCGTGTGCCAGGGGTCGTGGCTGATCGGCTCGTGCCGATGGGGGGTGTCCCTATGTTTCTCGTCAAGCTGCGAGGGGTTGTGGCGTCGGGTTGGGGGCCCGGTAGGGCTCGCGGTTTCTGAGCATGGCGAACAGGACATCGACTCGGCGCCGGGAGAGGCAGATGAGTGCGGCGTTGTGTTTCTTGCCTTGGGCTCGTTTCCGGTCGTAGTAGGCCCTGCTGACGGGATCGGATCTGAGCGCGGCGGACGATGACAGGAACAGGGCCCGTTTGAGGTGCTTGTTTCCCGATCTGGCTGGGAACTCGCCCCGGATGCTGGTTCCGGAGCGGTGCGTGATGGGTGCGAGGCCGGCGTAGGCGGCCAGGTGTCCGGCGGTCGGGAACAAGGAGGCGTTGCCAACGTCGAGCAGGATCCGTGCTGCGGTCCTGACCCCGACGCCTGGCATCGAGGTCAGGACCTCGGCAAGAGGGTGAGCATCAACGACCTTCTCGACCTGCGCAGCCAACTCGGAGCGCTGGTCCAACGTCTGGCGCAGGGAAGCGGCGAGCTTCGGCAGAACCTGTTCGGCCGCGGCAGTCCCGGCAACAACAACGGTCTGCTCGGACAGGGCCTGGGTGATGGCGTCGGCGAAGTTCTGGGCGTGACGCGGGTTGGCTTTGGTGATGACCCGCAGCAGCTTGGACTTCGATGCTGCGGTCATGCCTTGGGGTCCGCCGAGCTGCTCGATCACAGCGAGGCCTTGCCTGGTGGCCAATCGGGGTCCGACAACGCGTTCCAGCGCGGGATGGATCTGCGTGAGCAGTCCCCGGATCCGGTTCGACAACCGAGTCGCTTCCGCAGCCAGGTCCTCATCGAACCCGACCAGAACCTTCAACTCCGCCAAGGTCTCTTCGCCCAGGTCGACCCGGCGAAGGGTGTGCGGCATCGTTCGAGCGGCGTCGGCGATGACGAACGCGTCGCGCGCGTCGGTCTTCGCGTTGCCCGGATAGAGATCGGCGGCCCTTCGCATCGCGAGGCCTGGCAGGTAGGCGACCTGGATGCCCATCGACCGGGCGACGGCGATGGGCAGCGCGCCGATCGTGTTGGGCTGGTCGACGATCACCAACACCCGACCGTGCTCGGACAGCCTCGTGAACAAGTCTTCGAGCTTGGACTGGTCCTGCGGCAAGGGCTTGTCGAACACCTTCTTGCCGGCGGCGTCGAGGGCGCAGGCATGGTGGGCTTGCTTGCCCACGTCGAGCCCGCACCAGATGTCGAAGCCGAGGTCGTTGTGCATGACGGCCACCATCCTTCCATCGAAACGACGGTCGTCGGAGTGGTGATGCGTCAGCTGCCGGCACCCACGTTACGAAGAGACCTGTGTTGAGGCCGTGTCCCTATCAGCGGTCATCTGGCGCCACCAGGCCCGGTGACAACACCCCCCGGATCATGCGTGAGACAGGGGCAGTAAGTCATGCCGGGCCCGGCGACCGTAACCCCGCCCTACGGGGTCACCAGAAAGGTAACGGGGAAGTTGCCACTGAAATGGCTACGCTGCCCCCATGACTGACGAAGTCGCCCTGCGCGCCGAGGTCGCCGAACGGCGGCTCGCGCAGGCGCGGGCGGACGCCCGGGCCCTGGCCCAGCACAACGACAAGCTCAACGTCACCCTGCGGGAGGCCCGCGACCAGCTCCTCGCCCTGCGGGAGCAGGTGGCCGCGCTCGCGCTGCCGCCGCAGCAGTTCGGGATCGTGGTCGGGCTGCCCGAGGCGGGGCTGGCCGACGTCCACGTCGGCGGACGCCTCGTGCGCGCCGCCGTGGCCCCCGAGGTCGTCGCCGTCGAGCGCCTGGGCGTCGGGGCCGGGGTCCTGGTCAACGAGGCCCTCGTCGTCGTCGCCGTCACCGACCACCGGCCCGCCGGGGAGGTGGTGCGGGTGCGCGAGCGCCTCGACGCCACGTCGGCCTTGGTGGCGGGCGCCAATGACGAGGAGGTCGTCGTCCAGCTGGGCGCCGCCCTGCGCGACGCCGAGATCACGCCGGGCGAGTCGCTCCTGGCCGACCGGCGCGCGCTGGTCGCCTGGGCGTCGGTCGCCCGCACCGACGTCGAGGAGCTCACGCTGGAGGAGGTCCCCGACGTGAGCTGGGCCGACATCGGCGGGCTCGACGACCAGATCGCGCAGGTCCGCGACGCGGTCGAGCTGCCCTTCCGGCACCGGGACCTGTTCACCGAGTTCGGGCTGGCCGCCCCCAAGGGCGTGCTGCTCTACGGGCCCCCCGGCTGCGGCAAGACCATGGTCGCCAAGGCGGTGGCCAACTCGGCCGGGTCGTCGTTCCTGAACATCAAGGGCCCCGAGCTGCTCAACAAGTACGTCGGCGAGACCGAGCGCCAGATCCGGCTCACCTTCGCCCGCGCCCGCGAGGTCGCCGAGGCCGGCCGCCCCGTGATCGTGTTCTTCGACGAGATGGACTCGCTGTTCCGCACCCGCGGCTCGGGCGTCAGCTCCGACGTCGAGTCGACGATCGTGCCGCAGCTGCTCGCCGAGATCGACGGCGTCGAGTCGCTGGCCAACGTCATCGTGATCGGCGCGACCAACCGCGAGGACCTGATTGATCCCGCCATCCTGCGCCCCGGACGCCTCGACGTGAAGATCCGCCTCGACCGGCCCAGCCGCGACGGGGCGGCGGAGATCCTCGGGCTGTCCCTCACCGACGCCACGCCGTGGAACGGGGCCGAGGCGGCCTCGGCAGGCGGTGTGGCCGCGCTGAGGGCGTCCGTGATCGCCGACGCGGTGGCCGACCTGTACGCCGAGACCCCGCGCAACGAGTTCGTCGAGGTCACCTACGCCAGCGGCGACCGCGAGGTGCTCCACGTGGGCGACTTCGCCTCGGGCGCGATGCTGGCCAACATCGCCTCACGGGCGAAGAAGGCCGCCATCAAGGAGCTGCTCGACGGGGGCGAGCGCGGGGTGCGCCGCGGTCACGTGCTGGACGCCGTGCGGGCCGAGGTCGAGCAGAACGAGGACCTGCCCAACACCACCAACCCCGACGACTGGGCGAAGCTGTCCGGACGCCGCGGCGAGCGGATCGTGTTCATGCGGACCCTGGCCGGCGGGACGCGCGGCGGGGGAGTGCGGGCTCTGGACGCCCGGGCGGGCAGTTAAGTCAGCCCGCGTTGCGGCGGGCCGGGTTGCCGGACCGCCGCGGGTCCTTCGCCCGCTGGGGCACGGGCTTGTTGCGCTGCAGCAGCCACCGCACGGCGCGCCAGCCGATCAGGAACGCTGCCAGCACGAGCGCGGTGACGACGACGAAACCGATCTCGGCGGTGTCGCCGAGCAGCAGGCGGAAGGTCAGGCCGAGCACGACCGTCATCGCCCAGACGAACAGGCCGTTCTTCAGCGTGAGGCCGCTGTGCTTCTTGAGCAGGAAGCCGATCCACGCCATGAGCGTGCCCGCCAGGAACGGGAGCGCGGTGCGCTGGATGCCGTCGAAGTCGAGGGCCTCGCTGTGCGAGGCCCGACCGATGATGACGAACACGATGACCAGCGCGAGGTCGGCGAGGATAGCGGCGATGCGGCCCATGGCCAGCACCCTAGCGGCGCGGTGCGACAATGCCCGCATGCCACTCCTGCTGGGGACCGAGACCGAGTACGGGATCGCCGCGCCCGGGCGTCCCGACCTCGACGCGCATGCCCTCTCGGCGCTCGTCGTCGAGGCGTGCGGGGTGCCGGCCACCCCGGTGGTCGAGGACTCCCGGCACCGCGTGCTGGGCAACGGGGCCCGCTTCTACGTCGACCACGGCCACCCCGAGTACTGCACGCCCGAGACCACCTCGGCCACCGACCTGCTGGTCCACGAGCTGGCCGGGGACCGCATCGTCGCCGAGGCCGCCGCACGCGTGAGCGCCGAGCTGGGGACGCCGGTGCGGGTCTACAAGAACAACACCGACGGCAAGGGCAACAGCTACGGCTACCACGAGAACGTGCTGCTACGCCGGTCGACCCCGTGGGAGGCGGTCGAGGGCACCCTGCCCACGATCCTCGTCACCCGCGCCGTGCTCGGGGGCGCCGGCCGGGTGGGCCTGGGCCAAGGCTCGGAGCGACCCGGCTTCCAGCTGTCCCAGCGCGCCGACTTCTTCGAACGCGTGAGCGGCCTGGACACCACCCAGCGGCGTGGCATCGTCAACACCCGCGACGAGCCGCACGCGCTGCCGCGGGACTGGCGGCGCCTCCACGTCATCGCCGGGGACGCCACCCGCTCGCCCTTCGCGACGTGGCTCGCGGTCGGGGTGCTCGGGCTGTGCCTGGGCGCGCTCGAGGACGGGGCGCTCCCGGCGGCTCGCCTCGCCGACCCGGTCGGCGCGTTCCGGGCCGTGAGCCGCGACCTCACCCTCGCCGCCCCGCTGGCCCTCGTGGACGGCATGACCGCCACCGTCCTCGACCTCCAGGAGGGGCTCCGCGACGCCGCCGCGGCGTGGGCCGAGCGCGAGCCGTTCGCCGAGGCGTCCGAGCTCCTGACCGCGTGGACCGCCGTGCTGGACGACCTGCGCGCGGACCCGGCCCGGGTCGCCGACCGGCTCGACTGGGCAGCCAAGCTCGCCCTGCTCGAGGGCTACCGCGAGCGCGAGGGGCTGGGCTGGGACCACCCCAAGCTGGCCCAGGTCGACCTCGCGTGGGCCGAGCTGGGGGAGCGCGGCATCGCCGAACGCCTCCTGGCCGTCGGACGCCTCGCACCCGGCCCGGCCGCCGCCGACGTCGAACGGGCCATGACCACCGCGCCCGCGGACACCCGCGCCCACACGCGCGGCACGTGGGTGCGCGACCACGTCGACCACGTGGTCGCCGCCGGCTGGGACTCCCTGCTGGTGCGCGACTCCGGCCGCGCCCTGCACACCCTGCGGATGCCCGACCCGTTCCGGCACACGGCGGCCGGGGCACCCACCGAGGGCGGCGTCGATAGACTCGTGCGGAGCCACGACCGGAGGGAACCATGAGCGAACGCATCCAGCGCCAGCGCACGCCGTCGGTCGAGCGCGAGCAGGAGGCCCCGCTCGTGGTGAAGCAGGCGCAGGTCGACGACCTCGACGCGCTGCTCGACGAGATCGACACGGTGCTCGAGTCGGACGCCGAGAGCTACGTCAAGGGGTTCGTGCAGAAGGGCGGCCAGTGATCGAGGTCAACCTCAGCCCGGCCGTGGTCATCGGCTCGGGGCTGGTCGGGGCGTCCGTGGCGATGGCACTGAGCCGCGCCGGCATCGAGGTGCACCTGGAGGACAAGCGCCGCTCGCACGCGCTCGTGGCCGCCTCCCGCGGTGCGGGGAGCGTCGAGCCGGTCGACCCCACGGCCGTGCGCCTCGTCGTTGTCGCGACGCCGCCGCAGGCCCTCGCCGGGGTCATCTTCGAGGCGCTGCAGCGCTTCCCCGAGGCCACGGTCACCGACGTGGGCTCGGTCAAGGGCGTCGTGCTGCAGGCGCTGCGCGCGACCGGCGCCGACCTGGCCCGCTACTGCGGGTCGCACCCCATGGCCGGCTCCGCCAAGGACGGGCCCCTCACCGCCCGGGCCGACCTCTTCGAAGACCGGACCTGGGTGATCACGCCCCACGACACGTCGGCGGCCCAGTCGGTGCTCGTGGTCCGCCGCGTCGCCGAGGTGTGCGGCGCCCGCCTGACGACCATGGCCGCCCAGCACCACGACGAGGCCGTCGGCCAGGTCTCCCACGTGCCCCAGCTGATGAGCGCCCTCGTGGCCGGGGGCCTGCTCGACCTGCCCGCCGAGCACCTCACGCTGGCCGGCCAGGGCCTGCGCGACGTCACCCGCATCGCGGGCGGCGATCCCAAGCTGTGGCGTCAGATCATCTCGGCCAACCACCGCGCCCTGCGCATCGAGCTGCAGGAGCTGCACGCCGACCTCGGCCGCCTCATCGAGACCATCGACGACCCCGACGCGGTCGAGGCCTTCCTCGACCGCGGCCGCACCGGCACGCGCGCGATCCCGGGCAAGCACGGCTCGCTGCCGGCCGACTGGGCCGAGGTCGTCGTCGAGATCCCGGACGCCCCCGGCTCACTCGCGCGCCTGTTCGCCGACGTGGAGGCCGCCGGGGTCAACGTCGAGGACGTCACCATCGACCACGACACCCAGGCCGAGCGCGGCTGGCTGGCCGTGCACGTCGAGGCCACGGCCGCCGAGCCTCTGACCGCGGCGATGACGGCGGCCGGCTGGAACGTGCGTCCCACGGCGTGACCCTGCGCCGGTAGACTGCCCCGGTGCCCGACGACCGCCTCGTGATCGCCATCGACGGACCCAGCGGGTCCGGCAAGTCGACGACCGCCCGCGCGGTGGCCCGGCGCCTGGGACTGTCCTACCTCGACACCGGCGCGATGTACCGCGCGGTGGCCGTGGCGTTCCTGGACGCCGGGGTCAGCCCCGACGACACCGCGGCCGTGATCGAGGCCACCACGAGCGCCGACATCGAGCTCAGCCTCGACCCCGACGAGCGCTGGGTGCGGGTGAACGGGCGCGACGTCACCGCCGAGATCCGCGAGCCGCGCACCGCGCAGAACGTCTCGGCGGTCTCCACGATCCCCGAGTGCCGTGCCGACATGGTGCGGCGCCAGCGGGCGCTCATGGACTCCGACCCGCGCGGTTGCGTCGCCGAGGGCCGCGACATCACCACCGTCGTCTACCCCGACGCCGACCTGCGCATCCTGCTCACCGCCTCGCCCGAGGCGCGCCTGCGCCGCCGCGCCGGCGACATGGCCGGGAAGATCACCGAGGACCAGCTGCGCGACCAGGTCCTGCGTCGCGACCGCGACGACTCCACGCTGGTGGACTTCCAGACCGCCGCCGACGGCGTCCAGCTGCTCGACACGTCCGACATGACCCTGGCCGAGGTCGTCGACGCCATCACCGACCTGGCCGAGGAGTCCCGCCCGTGACCGAGATCAAGCCCGTCCTGGCCGTCGTCGGACGCCCGAACGTCGGCAAGTCCCAGCTCGTCAACCGCGTCATCGGCCGCCGCGAGGCCGTCGTGCAGGACAAGCCCGGCGTCACCCGCGACCGGGTGAGCTACGACGCGACCTGGAACGGCCGCGACTTCGTGATCGTCGACACCGGCGGCTGGGTCTCGGACGCCCAGGGCATGGCCGCGCAGATCGCCGAGCAGGCCGAGCTGGCCATCGGCGCCGCCGACGCAGTGCTGTTCGTCGTCGACGCGACCGTCGGCATCACCGACGAGGACGAGGCCGTCGTGCGCGTGCTGCGCCGTGCCAAGAAGCCGGTGGTGCTCGCGGCGAACAAGGTCGACGACCAGCGCCTGGAGGCCGAGGCGGCGTCCATGTGGAACCTCGGTCTGGGCGAGCCCTACCCGGTCTCGGCGCTGCACGGCCGTGGGTCCGGCGACCTGCTGGACGCCGTCCTGGACGCCCTGCCGGAGGCGCCCGAGGCCGACTACGACGAGATCGGGGGGCCCCGCCGTGTCGCGATCGTCGGCAAGCCCAACGTCGGCAAGAGCTCGCTGCTGAACAAGCTGTCGGGCCAGCAGCGCTCGGTGGTCGACAACGCGTCCGGCACCACCGTCGACCCGGTCGACGAGCTGGTCGAGCTGGGCGGCGAGGTCTACCGCTTCATCGACACCGCCGGCCTGCGCCGCCGGGTCAAGGAGGCCTCGGGCCACGAGTACTACGCCTCGCTGCGCACCCAGCAGGCGATCGAGCGCGCCGAGGTGTGCGTGGTGATCATCGACGCCTCCGAGACGATCTCCGACCAGGACCTCAAGATCCTGAGCATGGTCGAGGACGCCGGCAAGGCCATGGTCATCGCCTACAACAAGTGGGACCTCACCGACGACGAGCGCCGCCGCTACCTCGAGCGCGAGGTCGAGCGCGACATCCACGCCTTCAGCTGGGCGCCGCACGTGAACATCTCGGCCCTGACCGGCCGCAACGTCGACAAGCTCAAGAAGGCCGTGGACGCCGCCCTCGAGGGCTGGGAGACCCGCGTCACCACGGGCAACCTCAACAGCTTCCTGGGCCGCGTGGCCGCCGCCCACCCGCACCCCGTGCGGTCGGGCAAGCAGCCGCGGATCCTCTTCGGCACGCAGGCGCAGGCTTGCCCGCCGACCTTCGTGCTGTTCACCTCCGGCAAGCTCGACCCGCAGTACGAGCGGTTCGTCGAGCGTCGCCTGCGCGAGGAGTTCGGCTTCGTGGGCAGCCCGGTGAACGTCGAGGTCCGGGCGCGGGAGAAGCGCAAGCGCTGACATGGTCGACCGTCTGCCCCCAACGCCGTTCCTGGCGATCGACCTTCCCGTCCTGCAGGCCAACATCGAGCGCGTCGCGGCCTGGGCCGACGACCGCGGCCTCGCCTTGCGCCCCCACGTGAAGACGCACAAGAGCCCCGAGATCGCCCACATGCAGGAGGACGCCGGGGTCGGCGGCCTCACCGTGGCCACCGTCGGCGAGGCCGAGGTGTTCGCCCAGCAGGGCTTCGACGACCTCTTCGTCGCGTACCCGCTGTGGCTCGACGACGACCGCCGGCGTCGGTTGGCGCGGTTGGCCGAGCGGGCCACGCTCCGGGTCGGCTTCGACTCGGTCGAGGCGGCACGCCGGTTGGCCGGCACGGGGGTCACCGGGCTCGTGGAGGTCGACTCGGGCCACCACCGCTCCGGTGTGGCGCCCGAGGCCGCAGGCGAGGTGGCGGCCGGTGCCGTCGAGGGCGGGCTGGAGGTGCTCGGGGCGTTCACGTTCCCGGGCCACAGCTACGCCCCGGGCGGCCGGGCGGCGGCGGCAGGGGGAGAGGCCGGGGCGCTGGCGTCCGCGGCCGAGGCCCTGCGCGCCGCCGGGATCGAGCCGGTGGTGCTGTCGGGCGGGTCGACGCCCAGCCTGGCCGAGACCGGCGACGGCCTGACCGAGTCGCGGCCCGGCGTGTACGTCTTCAACGACGCCCAGCAGTGGGAGCTGGGTTCCTGCACCCCCGACCAGATCGCGCTGACCTGCCACGCCACCGTGGTCAGCCACGCGGGCGGCCGCCTCGTGCTCGACTCGGGCTCCAAGGTGCTGGGCGCGGACCGGCCGGCGTGGGCGTCCGGGTTCGGTCGCCTGCTGGACCACCCCGAGGCGCGGATCGTCATCCTGTCCGAGCACCACGCGGTGGCCGACCTGGCCGGACGCCCGCTGCCGCCGCTGGGTTCGACCGTGCGGGTCGTGCCCAACCACGCGTGCAACGCGGTCAACCTGGTCGACGAGTACGCGGTCCTCGCCGACGGCGGCCTCGTGGACCGGTGGGCGGTCGCCGCCCGCGGGATGAACGCATGACGCCACAGCCCGGGGTCCGCGCCGTCGGGCTGGCGGTCGCGCTCGCCTCGGCGGCGATGTTCGCCACGTCCGGCTCCTTCGCCCGGCCGCTGCTGGAGTCGGGCTGGTCGCCCGCCGCCGCGGTGATCGTGCGGCTCGGGCTCGCCTCGCTGGTGCTGGCGCCGCTGGCGGCCCTCGCGCTACGCGGGCGCTGGCACGTCCTGCGCGAGAAGTGGCGCCCCATCCTCATGTACGGGCTCTTCGGTGGCGCCGCCGTCCAGGTGGCCTACTTCAACGCCATCACCTACATCGAGGTCGGCATCGCCCTGATGCTGGAGTACCTCGGCGTGGTGCTGGTCGTGCTCTACGTCTGGGCGCGGACGTTGCGCCGCCCGGGGCCGCTGACCCTGGTGGGCATGGCGTTGGCGGTGGCCGGGCTGGCCGTGATCCTGAACCCGGCCGACCTAGCCGGGGCCGACCTGCGGGGCGTCGCCTGGGGCCTGTTCGCCGCCACCGGCATGGCGGTCTACTACGTGACCTCGGCCGAGACCTCCGGCATCCCGCCGCTGGCCTTCGTGTCGGCCGGGCTCGGCGTGGGGGCGGTGGCCCTGCTCGTGGCCGGCCTCACCGGGCTGGTGCCGCTGCGGTTCGGGACCGCCGACGTCCGGCTCTTCGGCGGCACGTACCCGTGGTGGGTGCCGCTGCTCGAACTCGTCGTCGTGGCGGCCGCACTGGCCTACGTGACCGGGTTCATCGCCGCCCGGCGCCTGGGCCCCACGGTGGCGTCGTTCGTGGGCCTCACGGAGGTCGTGTTCGCCGTCGCGTGGGCTTGGCTCCTGCTGGGCGAGCTGCCCGGACCGGTGCAACTGCTGGGCGGCACGGTGCTGCTCGCGGGCGTGGCGGCCGTCCAGGCCGGCAGCGGGCGGGACGCGGAGCGTGCGCGCGAGGAGCTCAGCCCGGCCGTCGCCCCGTGACCAGGAAGATGTCGTGGGTGTGGTCCGTCCCGTGCTTGGCCTTGGTGACCCGCAGCGCGGTGCGCTCGGCGACATCGAGGTAGCCCAGCTCGCGCAGTGAGGCGGCCAGGGCGTGCCGGTCGATGCCCCGGTGGCCGTCGAAGTCGTCGGCGTGGAACGTGTTCGCGGGGTCGGCGTCGAGGTCGGCCAGTGCCACCCAGCCTCCCGGGTGCAGGCTCGCGGTCAGGTTCCCGAGCACCGCTGCGGTGTCAGGGATGTGGTGCAACGCCATCGCCGAGTAGGCCAGGTCGACCGGGTGGTGGATCCGGTCCCCGAGGTGCCAGGTGAGCTGCCCGGTGCCGCAGCCGTAGTCCAGGCCGCTCCAGTGGGGTCGAGGGGCACGGCGTCCGCAATCGCCTCGGCGATCCTGGAGGAGCGGTCCACCTTCTCGGGGGAGTCCCACGTCCGGGCGGCGGCGTCGAAGTCGGTGGCCATGGGGCCATCCTGCCACCGCCCGGACCGGGATCGGGGTGCCGTCGGCGCGATCGCCGACAGGGGCCACTCAGGCGCGCGAGGAGCCCTCGGTGCCGGGTTCGGTGGTGTACATGTCGCCCTTGAAGCCGAGCTCGTCGTCACGGGGCGCGTCCGGGACGGCGCCGTCCTTCGGCTCCACGCCGAGGGTCTCGGGGCGTCCATCGACCACCTGGATGTACTTGTCGTCAGCGGTCTCGTGCTCGCCGTCGACCTCGTCGTCGACGCGGTCGAGGTCGACCACGGGCTGGTCGGGGTCGAGCACCGCGTCGCGCGGGGCGTCCACGTCGTCGAGACGGTCGTCGCGGGGATCCAGCGGCTGGTCAGTCATCGGGTCCTCCTGTTCACAACCGGGCACGGCGCCCGGTCGGACCAGCTTCGGGGCTGCCATCTCGCCTTGGCAATAGTGCTTCGTGACCGAACCGAGATTCTCGGCGCGCCACGCGGTGTGGGCCGATTCTGCATGCGGGGCCCCGGTGGTGTAACGTTCATCGCCGTGGTCGGGTCACCCTGACCGCGGGCGGGCTGTAGCGCAGCTTGGTAGCGCACTTGACTGGGGGTCAAGGGGTCGCAGGTTCAAATCCTGTCAGCCCGACGTGCCGAACCCGCTTCCCACTAGGGGGAGCGGGTTCTTTCATGCCCAGGATCGGGGCCGCGTGCAAGATCCGTGCAAGTAGCGATCGTGCTCCCGGCGGGGTGCCGTCGCTCGACGGCCGCCCAAGTCAGAACCGCCTGTCACGCCGTGACGAGCCCGTGACGGGGGCGTGACACCCCGGTCGCCGACGAACCGTCACGCTCGGCCCGACGCCGACCAGGGCCGGACGCCGACGAGGAACCGGACCACGAGGGGCCGGACGCCGACGAACCCACGAGGACACCCCCGGCCGTTCTGACGCGATCACGGACACTTCCGCGTGTCCTCGGACTCGACCCGTTCGGCCGTCCTAGGGCCCGTTACGGGCCGCCCACGGGCAACGGGGCGTCAAGGCCCACCCGACAGACGAGGGCGACGGCCGGGAGAGAGAGACAACATCGCGGCCGGGGTTGCGCTCGACCCCCTCGACGAGGAAAAAACGGCCCCCTCCGGCCCGACGCGGCCGTCCTGCGGCCCCCGGCGCTCGCCTACGACCACGGACACGCGAACGGCCCGTGATCGTCTCACGGGCCGTTCCGGGGGTCGTTCAGAGCCATTGTCGGCTTGGTGGTGGTGGTTTGCGTCGGTCGGGGTCGCGGTTGCGGTTTCCTTCGGCCGCGCCGGCGCTTGCGTTGCAGTTCGGGTGTTCGGGTTCGATCTCGACGAGGAGGATCCGGTCGGTTGGGTTGGTGGTGTCGTCGGGGTGTCCGAGTTGCCAGGCGTTGGGGTCGAGTGGCGGGATTGGTCCGAGGCAGCGTCGGCAGTGCCAGCCGTTGTTGGTGTCGATGCGGAGTTGCCAGGCGTGGCGGAGTTGTTTCCAGGCGTGGGTGCCGCGGCGGGGGGCGAGGGTGCCGGGGTTCATGGTGGGGGTCTCCCTTCCGGTGGTGGGGGTGGGGGGTGTGGTCCGGGGCTCGACCCCTGCGGAACGCGCCCGATCCGAAGGTGCAGCAGGGGGAGCCCCGGGCCACGGACCGCGGTTCCACTCGCGGCCGTCTGGGGGTGCCGGCCCCGAGGGTTCCCGAGGAGTCGTCTCGGGGCCGGCGGCCGCGGGGCCCGCCCACGACTAGCGGGCCAGCATCGCGGCGGTTCGGACGCTCAGGGCGTCCGGGTTTGGGCCGCGTGGTGCGCGGCGGTGAGCGGGTGAACGTGTCGGCCGTGGCGGGCGAGGGCGTCCGGGTAGGCGTCGGGCTCCCGGTTGCGGATCGCGTCCACGGTGCGCTGGGCGTCGCGGGTGGGGACGCCGTCCTCGAGGAGGGCCGCGACGGCCCGCACGAACGGGTCCGGGTTCGCCGGTCGAGTGCTCGGGGTGGGGGCGACGAGGTCGGCGTGGTAGCGGCCGGTCATGGTCCGACCTCGTCGGGGGCCAGCGGGACGGACGCCGTCCGGGTGGTGGGTCGTCCGGCCCGGTCGCGGAGCGCGTCGCCGTCCGTGTCGAACCGGGACTCGGCGACGAGCCAGCGGACGCCGTCCTCGACGATGATCGCGGCGGTCGTCCAGGTTGCCCAGGGCAGCCGGTGGGCGACGAACTCGCGGACCGTGTCGGCGTAGGCGGGTTCCCGTTCGGAGCGGGCCCGGTCGGGCATCCACTCGACGGTGGGCGCGGTGCGCTGGGGCTCGACGGCGATCACGCGACGACGACCTTCTGCACGGCCCCGGGGATCCGGACGCGAGCGCGGCCCCACATGAGGGCGGCGACGTCCACGCCCCACTCACGGGGCCGGGTCGCGGAAACCCACTCGACGCGGGAGGCGACGGCGTACACGGCCGGGGAGGCCATGACGAGCGCGGTCCCCTTGGTTGCGCCGGCGGTCGGGAGGATCCGCGGCGGAAGGGTGTCGGAGCCGTCGAACGCGGTCGCGTAGGCGCGGGTGACCTTGGGGGCGTCCTGCGGGTTCACGACGACGAGGTCGGCGGCGTAGTCGGTTGCGCCGGCGGCGACCTCGGCGGCCTCGAACGACGCGGCCGCGGGTGCGGCGGCCGCGAGGGCGTCGAGGAGGGCCTTCTCCAGTCCCTTGTGCACGGCCGCGAGGAACAGGCGCTCGGACTCGGCTCCCTTGTCGGCGGCCCAGTCGAACCGCTGGCGCGACGTGTTCACGCCGAACCCGACGAGCGACCAGGGCAGGGGGTCGCCGGCGACGTCGAGGTCGGCCCCGGTGATCGGGTTGTCGAATCCGGGGTTGAGCGTTGCGGCGGGGATGCCGTTGCCCCAGGCGGGGATGGTGTCGATCGGTCCGAGTCCGGCCGCGGGGAGGGCGTAGGCGGCGAGCCAGCGGGCCGGGGTCACGAACTCGACGGTGGGCGCGATCGAGCCGGGCCGGAGGCCGGTCAGGTTCGCGGCCGCGCGGGTGGCGTGGGTGAGCCGGTCGAACTGTTCGGCGCGGAGGAGGCGCTCGGCGACCGCGCCGTCGAGTTCGGTCTCGCCGGCGAGTGCTCGGGTGGCGACGGTCTGGAGGTCGGCCATCCGGTTGTGCTCGGTGCCCGCGTAGGGGTCGAGGAGGGGGACGACGTCGGC
Source organism: Propioniciclava sp. MC1595 (assembly GCF_017569205.1). Classification (GTDB taxonomy): domain Bacteria; phylum Actinomycetota; class Actinomycetes; order Propionibacteriales; family Propionibacteriaceae; genus Propioniciclava. Next base: position 1,752,714 of record NZ_CP071870.1, on the reverse strand, counting down.
CAGGTTGCGGGCGTGCTCGGCCGCACGGGCGGCGCGGGCCAGGCGTTCGGCCCGGCCGATGCTGGGGGCGGTGGCGGATGCCGCGAGGTCAGTCACGCCGGTTCGGAGGTCGTCGGCCGTGCGGTCGTCGACGGGGGCGTTCAGCTTGACGGACAGTGCCCGGGTGCGGTTCATGGTTGGTTCTCCTGTCTCGCGGGGGTTCCGCGTCGAGCCGGACGAGGGTCCGCCCGGTGTTGTCGTTCCGGGTCTCGCCGGCGGTGAATCGGCCTTGTCGGATCCAACGGCGCACGGTCTCGGGGTGCCGGTCGTGGATCCTTCCGTACTCAGTAGGCGTCACCCAGGCGGCCGGGGTCGAGGCAACGGCCCCTTGTTGTGCGTCGGCGCGCACGACTACGGCGCGGAGTCGTCGAATCGCCTCGTCGATCGGCGCGGATCGGAACGCGGTCCGGGTGCCGGCCCGGGCGCGGACGTCGTCGAGCAGGCGGGCGTCGCGGGCGGCCGCGAGCGCGTCGGCGACGAACTCGGCGTCGAGGGGGACGTCCTCGACGAGCGTCGGCCTACCCATCGTCGAGCCCGTCCGGCTCGTCCTCGTCGTCGAGGGGTCGGGGCGTCCGGGCCGTTCGGTGCGCGCGGAGGGCGGCGTCCACACGATCGCGGGCCCACGAGGCGGCCGCACGTCCGGCGGTCGCGGCGATCGTGGCGAGCCCCTCGGGGAGGCGTCCGGCGTCCACGAGCCGCGCGAGCTCGTCGGCGGCCTCAGCCACCGTGAGCACGTCGGCGAGCCCCAGGCGGGCCAGGTCGCGGCCGCACACGGGGACCTCGTCGTGCTCGAGGACGAGGTAGCGGCCCGGTTCGATCCGCGCCCCGCAACGGCCGCACGCGAGCGGGAGCGGCGCGCGGACCAGGCTCCCGGCCGGCTCCCGGTAGGCGTACGGGCGGCCGCTGGTGCTCACGGTCGGCCCTCGACGGCCCGGAGCAGCGTCCGGACCGTGTCCTGCAGGCGGCCGACCTCGTCGAGGACGTCGCGGAGGATCCCGGGCGCGTCGAGCCCGTCCAGCGCGTACACGGGGACGACGAGCCGCTCGCCGTTCCACGTCTCGACGATCTCGACGCGTTGCCCCCACGTGAGCCGGCGCAGGGCCTCGTCGAACAGGTGCCGGTCGCGGCCAGCGAGCGCGCGTCGGAGGTCGGCCGGGTTGGCTCCCTCGAACGGGACGCCGGCCAGGATCCGGCGGGCGACACGGGTCACGGCCGCGTCGTGGTCGTCCTCGTGGATCCGGGCGTCGGTCGTCGGGAGCTTGAACGGGTCGCGCTTGGGCATGGTGTGGTGTCCTCTCCGGTGGTGTCGCGATCGGGTCGTGTCGGGTCGTGGTCTCGGCCGGCCCACACGCCGAACGCGCGTTCGGCTCGGGCGGCGTCCAGGCACGCGACGAGGACGGGACAGCCCTCGCAGTGCCGGCGGGCGACGGCCCGGCGGGTCGCGTCGTCATGGGTGAACTCGTCGCGGATGCTCGGCTCGGTGCAGGGGGGCGGCTCGTCGAGCTGGCGGATCGCGTCGAGCAGGGCGACGAGCTGCGGCCCGGGCCCGCGCGGCGTCTCGTTGCGGCGGCTCACGACGGCCCCCCGACGTCGTCCAGGGCGTCCGGCGTCCGTTCGGAGGGTCGGAGGCGGGTCGGCCTCGGCTCGTGCGTCCCGCTGCGCGTCGTGAACTCGTGGGCGAACCGTTGCGCCGGTGGGACGAGGGCCTGCGCTCGCGCGCACCCCTCCCGGGTGTGCCGGCAGTGGACGCACACGGGTTCGGCCGGATCGTCGGCGTTCGCGCGCGGCCGGGCGTTCCCGAACTTGGTCCACAGGGCGGCGTCCGGCGTTCGCGCGTTCGGATCCGCTGCGGCGGTTTCGAGCTTCGCGAGGATCGTCGAGGGTCGGTCGCCTTGTTCGGCGAGCTTGCGGACGGCCGCGGCCGTGCCGGGCGGATCCCACGTCTTCCCGGCACGTGCGGCGACCGCGATCCCGAGGGCGACGAGGGCCTGCCCCTCGGGGTCGGTGAGGGTCGTCATCGTCGGAGCACCCCCTCGACGAGGTTCCCGAGCGTGTCGGGGTCACCGGCCGCGCCTCGACGGGTCGGTGTCGGCTCGACGTCGTCGCGGGTGTCGTCGGCCGGCTCGAACTCGTGATCGCTGCCCAGGGTGCGGGAGCAGACACGTTCCACGAGCCCACACGTCCGGCACGCGGGTTCCCGCGGCCCCTCGACCGTCTCGACGCGCTCGGCGGACGCCGCGGCGTACTTCGAGAACCCCGCGACCCTCGGCGTTCGGGCGGCCGGGTCTGCTGCGGCGGCCAGGAGACGGCGCACGGCCTCGGCACGGCCAATCTCGGCGGTCAGGGTCGAGGCGTTCGATCGGACGCCGGACGCTTGCCACGACTTCCCGGCCCGAGCGGCTTCGGCGATGATCTCGGCGACCTCGGCGGCCGTGACGGGTCCGACGTCGTCGGTGTGTTCTTTGAGCCCTCGATCATCATCATCACGGGGCCCCGTGTCGAACTCGCGCGCGTGATGATGATCTTGATCTGATCTATGACTTGATGGGGTGGGGCTCAGCCCCCCCGGTCGGGAGGCGTCAGCCCCCCCGGTCGGGAGGTCCCAGCCCCCCCGGTCGTCGTCGCCCGACAGGGGGGGCTCAGCCCCCCCTGTGGTCGGGTCGGACCGGGGGGTGTCAGCCCCCCGGGTGGCCGGCGGAAGCGCCAAGGCGTAGTTCGTCGCTCGACGTTCACCGCCGGCGACGGAACCGCCGGGTGCGGTCACGACGAGGTAGCCGCGCGCGACCAGGTCGCGGAGTCGCGCGGTGATCTCCTTCGGACCGTTTCGCGGGCTTAGGCACACGTCGGCCGCGAGCTTCTTGTTCCCGGGGAACGCGTTTCGGCCCCAGGCGTCGGTGTAGGTCCAGACGGCCACGAGTAGGCGAACGTCGGCCGGTGTCAGGTCATGGCGTCCGCGTAGCTGGGTGAGGTACGTCATCTTGTCCACCCGGGGGACTCGGGCGGTCTCGTCATCGCGCACCATCGGAGGTCGCCCCCTCGGGGACCGCGAGCGATCGCGTTCCCCGCTTCGCCTCGAACCGGTCCCCGATCTCGCCGAGAACACGCCCCGACCCGCGCGCGGCGTCCGCGCCCGTGTCGGACGGCTCGCCTACGCTGGTCACAGGGTCAGGGGCGACTCGCTTCGGGCGGTCGGCGTGGTGCGCGCGTCGGCCGCTCGTCACGTTCATCGGGCACCGGCCCGAGCGGTCGGGAGGGCCTGCGAACGCACCCAGGCGTCGAGTTCGTCGAGGTCCACGCGGAGCGCGGATCCGAGCTTGTAGCCGGTGAGTTCCCCGCGGCCGATCGCGCGGCGGATCGTTCGGGAGCAGAGGCCGACGCGGTCGCCGGCAACGTTGAGGGACACGAACCGAGGGGCAACCTCGGTCACGGTCTCGGGGGTCTTGGTCTTCTTGGTCGTGGTGCTGGTTCGCACTGTCGCCTCCGTGACTGGCGAGCAGCCCGCAACGGGGCGTGCTCAACTGTCACGGCCGACTATCCGAGCCAGGACGCCGGCGTTCTTGTCGCGAGCGGTCCCCGCGCTCGGCCACGAGGGCCAGCCGGGACTTCGCGGGTAGGTGCGACCCCACCGAACCGGGGTTCGGTGCTCCCTTCGTGGGAGTCCCTCGCCGTTCCCCCTCCCGTCACCTGGTCGGGGGGTGCGTCCTTGCTTCGGAATGCTCGGCGTCACCCGAGCTTCCGGCACGTGTTCCGTCCCTCGTTCCGAACCGGTGAACCGGCCCGAGTCAATGCGCCACGAGGAAGGGCGACATGTGCAGTGCGTGCCCGGGGTCGTGAGCCCCGGAGTCCGCCCGTAGCGGATCACGCCGTTTCGAGAAAGGTAGCTCGCGGGTCGCGTCGAGTCCAACAACGACACCCGCGATCCGTCCGGTTCATCCCTTCGCGAGTTCCGACAGGCGTCGAGCGATCTCGGCCGCCCGGCCGTCCGCGACGTGCTGGTAGCGCATCGCCATAGCGGGGGAGGAGTGCCCGAGCCGGTCCATGAGTTCCCGCGTCGTCGCCCCAGCTTGCGCAGCCAGCGTCGCGCCGGTGTGCCGGAGGTCGTGCCACCGGAGATCCGGACGTCCGGCCTTCAACCGGGCGGGCTTGAACACCTTGTACAGGCTCCCGTGGTGCATGTGCTCGCCCTCGGTGTTCGGGAACACGAGCCCGTCAGGGCCCGGTTGGGCCCACGCCTTCACGTGCTCGCGGATCGGCTTCACCAGGTGCGGGGGGATCGTGACGTCGCGCTGCCCGGCGTCCGACTTGGGCGTGCCCACGATCGGGGCCGCGACGGCGTCGGTCTCGCCCTTGATCCACGTCACCGCGCGACGAACCCGGATCACGCCCCCGTCGAGGTCGAGGTCGCGGCGACGTAGCTCGGTCAGCTCGCCGAACCGGAGAGCACACCACGCCGCCATGTGAACCATGAGCCGATACCGGTCGGGCATCGCGTCCGCGATCGCGTTCACCTCGGCCGGGGACGCGGGCCGGAGGTTGTGCGCCCGGTTCACCCGCGACCCGTTCTCGATCTGGCACGGGTTCGCCGGGATCAACCGGCCCTGCATCGCGGACTGGCAGACCGACCACATGAGCGAGTAGGCGTGTCCGCGCGTCGTCGCCTTCGCCGGGTCGAGCGACAGGAACCACGCCTCGACCCCCTCGGGCGTGAGATCGGCCAGCGGAACGTCCTTGAACGTCGGGAGGATCTTCGCGTCGAGCAGGTGCCGGTAGCCGGCGGCCGTCCGCGGCTTCAAGGGCTTGAGCTTGGTCCGCTTCTCGAGCCACTCGTCGGCGTAGTCGCCGAACGTCCTCGACGACGGCCCAGGCGGGGGAGCGGGCTTCCATCGGTGCTCGGTGATCGCGGCCGACTCCATCGCGAGCCACGTCTCGGCGTCGCCCTTCGTGAGGAAGGTCACGGGCGCGTTGTGCCGGATGCCGTCCGGCCCGAGGTAGGACGCTTGGAACCGCTTTGACGGGAGCTTGCGGACGTTCCCGAACCGTCGCCGGGTGCCCTTGTTGTTGCCGCCTCGTTGCGGCTTCGGTCGATGGTCGTCGAGGGCGATCACGTTGTCGGTCGGCATGGGGCCCTCCCGGTCGGTCGTGCAAGATTCGTGCAAGATCGAATGTACTCGGGAGTCACAGTGTGTCAAACAGAGACACCCCACGACGAGGACAAAACCCGTTGTCACCACGCGTAAACGGACCATCGTCGGCCGTCACGGCCACATCGGAGACTGTCTGTGAAATCCGGTTCAAATCCTGTCAGCCCGACTGGTGTTTAGCCTTGTCAGAGGCATCTTTGGAGTCGGTATCAGGCCCGCGTGGAACATACGTGGAACTGGCTCCCGCGCGGTGTGACGCGAAATCCATGCAGCTCGTCGTTCAACTTCCCCAAGTCGATACGAACGCCGGTCTCATCCGTCTGAGGCGCCAGCGCTTGGGTCGTGCCGCCTTGGGGTCAGGGATGTCCATGAAGAGCACTCCAGCGCTCTTGACCTCGCGCCAAGCCGAGCTTCCGGCCCAGTTCTTCGGCGCACACCACCGTCTTGCGCGCGCTTCATACGCCAACAGCCAGTCTTCGCTCTGCAACGCGTCGGCCGCCTCCGCTCGCTTCACGACAGCGTCGAGATTGGTGCACGAGAGCTGGAGCCAGACCGAGTCTTTGAGCGCTGCCCACGCTAGGAGATTGCTCGCGTTGCAGTGCATGAGCAGAGCTGCATCGGCGCTCTCCTCTGAAGGTTCGAGACCAAGTTCGCGCAACATGAGGAGGAGCCAGGCAACTTCGAACCCATGCTCCAGCGGCGCGTGCCGCATAATGAGTTCGTTGCACGCTTCACCGAACTCCCGATCCTTTACGGCGAGGCCAATGTCTTTCGCAAAAGACATTACGTCGAAGACATGCCTGATCGAGCTCGGCTCAAGAGCCATGGACGCCATGAGCAACTCTTGGAATACCTCCCAAGCGCGACCGGAAGGGAACGGGTTGCAGCGCTTCACAGCGTAGCTGATTGCCCCCGAGTTGGGCAGAGCGCTCTGGATGTCGAATGCCAAGCTGAACAGATCAACAATATCGTCTGCTTGGTGCGCCTCATTGTCGTCACGATAGCGGGCCTGACGCAGCCTGATGAGCCATTCATCCTGGTACGGCTTGATGCCAGCCTGGATAGTGGTCTTGAGCGGGTTCAGCGAAAGTTCAAACCTGCCAAGTTCCTCCTCATAGTGACCAAGGACCTCCTCAGCGAGGCCGTGAGAGCTTGCATAGAAGACCATGTCGTCTACCCAACGCAGAGCATGCCGGCCTATGCCCGGGTGCCGCCGCTGAAGCGCGGAGTCGACCCGGCCCAGGACGAGCTCAGAGATCAGCCACGACGTGTCTGGGCCGATCGATATTCCGACCGTCTGACCGCCCCGCCCTTTACGCAATAGGAGGTCGAGCTTTCCGCCCACCGACTTCGCCGATCGATCCCTCTTCGCTGTCGCCCGTCCTCGCACGGCCCAGTCAACCGCGTGGGTGTAGGTGGAAGGGAAGAAGTTCGATACATCCGTGGTGAGGGTGAAGCGCGCTCCGACCGATCGAAGCACACGTTCATATTTCTCAGGTGATCCGATGTGCTTCAGGGAGCGCTCTGACTTCTGGCTTGCACGAACGGGGCGGCTGGTGGAGATCCCACTTAGGCCCGCGATGGACCGAAGGGTTGCCCAGTTTCTTGAGCAGTGCTCCACTAGCGACAGTTGAGAGAACGGATTCGGTATCTCAGTCGCCCGCCTGAGGCCGCCGGTTCGCGCCAAGCTGAACTTTGCTGGATACGTCTCATCATTCGGCCGTGTTTGCTTGAGGCCACCGCTAACGTTCGCGAAGGTCAGGCTCGTGAAGATTGGCGGGAGTTCCTTGGGGAGGTACCCAACGCCCAGGGCACGCACGAGATCCATGCGTCACAGTATCTCGAACGCGCCGCGCCTTGGTTCGATGACGCCACGGGGACCTTCGACAGCAGGGTTCCGCGCGTGGTATCCCCCGGAGGTGAGGCCGAGCGTGTGCGCCAGACCGCCCGGCGCGTAGGGGCACGGACGGTCCATTCATTAGGCCGACCGATGTCGGCGTGGAGACGTAGCGAAGGGCTGAGATCAGCCGGACGTTCCCCTTGCTCCGTCCGGTGAACGGCCTGCTCGTAGGCCGATTAGCCACGCATCCAAGAGTCCGTCGTGGGCTCCGCGCCAGGCTCTCCGCATTGTGGGGTGAGTCTGTGTTGCCTGATCGAGCACCCGTCGGGCTCGGTCAGCGGGGAAGCAAGCGATACCGCGGCGTCGGAGCCGGTAGGCTCCGGCAAGTTCGTGGTCGAAATCGGTCGCTGCCATGGCAAGTTCGTCGTCCCAAGTCTCGTCGCCGTAGATGCCGTCGGAGGCAGCGCGCAACACCGTGAAGAGATCGTCGGCGTCCTTGGTTTCCGCGGGCTGGCGTCCCGCGAACGCGATGAGCTTCATCACGGCGATGAGTTCGAGGGGTGCGACGGGCAACAGTCTCCCGGATGGGAGAGTGACGAGTCTTCCAAGTTATCAACCAGCGCTACCTGAAGACCTCGATCGTGATCACCACGAACCGGCCCGTCGGCGCCTGGGGCGACATCCTCGGCGACACCACAGTCGCCGCAGCCATGCTCGACAGGCTCCTCCACCGATCCGTCGTCGTCACGCTCGACGGAGCCTCCTACCGACTCCGCCACCACGCCACCGCAGCCGACGAACTCCGCCGCGCCACAACCGGCACAAACCTGCGCTAGCGTTACCCCCGCGACCTGAGGAACTTCGGTGAGCACCACTGAGGACTTTCGCTGAGCGCCGTCACCCGCAGGGCCCCACAGATCGGTTGTCACCTAATCGTGCAGCAGTCCCTAGCTTCGGGATCTGCACCTCGACGGTGCCGCCCTTGGTCATCACCTCCTTGGGGCGGGTGCCGTTGCGTTCATTCGTTCGCTCGGGAGTGCGCTCGTAGCGGTCGGCGCCGATCAACTCCTGCAACACGATCCGGACCGACTCGCGCACGAGATCGACCCCCTCGCCGTTTCTGGACAGACGTCAGCAACCCGGACAGGGCAGACTGGAACTGGGTCATCGGTGAGAACTCCTTCGATGCGTGCTTGGCCGTACACACCGAAGATCTCGCCGATGGCCCACCCATCAGCTCAGGACACGCCCTCCTCCAAAGCCCACCACTCAGCGGGACTCACACCGTGCGCTGGTCGATGGGCGACGGGGGAGTGAAGACCTGCTCCTCGCCGGCTACCGGCGACGGGCGGTTCCTCCTCCGGGCTGAGGGACGGAGGGGGTCACGTCCTGACGCTGATCAGGCTGCGAATCCGAACGCCGCGGTGTGGATCTGCTCTTCCGGCACCCCGGCCGCCCGGGCGTCGGCGATCACCGAGGCCATGAAGCCCTCGGGGCCGCACACGTAGAGGTCTGTGCCGGCGACCCCGGGGACGACATCGACGAGCGTGAGTCGGGGTTGATCGGCCGGCACCCAGCGGTCGCCGGGCGCCCGATGCCCCACCAGCTCGACCAGACGCGCCCCCCGACGATCGCACAGTGCAGCGACTTCGTCGCCGAGCACGACGTCGTCGGCGCGCGAGCCGCGCAGGACGACCGTGGCCGCGCCGGGATCGAAGGCGGTGGACTCGAGGATCGTCCGGATCGGGGCGATGCCAGCACCGGCACCGACCAGAGTGACCGCGTCGGTGGTCCTGGCGCCGTCGGTGAACGTACCGTAGGGGCCTTCGATGAACACCTTGGTGCCCACCCGGAGGTCACGCAGCGCCGCCGTACCCGCGCCCAGCACCCGGACCGTGATCCGCAGCCGGGCCGCCGAGGGAGCCGCGGAGACGGAGAAGGGGTGCTGGTGCCACCACAGGCCGGGGGCGAGGAAGCGCCAGTGCAGGTACTGGCCCGCCTGCACTCCCAGTCGGTCGAGCCTGCGTCCGCTGACCTCGATGTGGAAGACGTTGGGCCCCGCCGACGTCACTGCGGTCACCCGCACCCGGTGCCGCAGCGAGACCCAGGCGGGCCGCAGGCACCGGAACGCCAGCAGGCAGCCGCCGGTGACCACGAGCAGCGCGATCCAGTAGCTGCGCTGCCATGCGCCCTGCGCCAGCAGGCCGCTCATCGAGAACATGTGGGGTATCGACAGGCCCACCGCGACATAGCTGGCGAGGTGCACCGCGTGCCAGACCTCGTACGGCAGCCGCCTGCGGGCCGCGGCGATGGACGAAACGACCACGGCCACGAGCAGCGCCATGGCCACGACGGCCAGGATGAAGTCGCTCTGCGCCCACAGGTAGACGAACTCGTCGATGATCGAGATGGCGTCCATGGCCGCGTAGCCGACCAGGACCAGCACCGCGTGCAGGCCGAGCCCGATCACCACCGTGTCGCCCAGTTGGGAGTGCAGAGCGGTGGCTCGCGGCTGGCCGAGGGCGCGGTCGATCAGCGGCACACGTGCGGCGAGCAGCAGCATCAGCAGCAAGGCGCTGGTGGCGATCAGCCCGGCGATGATGCCGAGCGCGTTGATCGAGGAACCGAGGTGGGAGAACCTGCCCAGGCCGTCCTCGGCGAGGAACAGGACCACACTCATCGCCAGCACCAGCCAGCCGGCGCCGACGACGGCGCCCGCACGGACCCGGTTCGCGCGCGCCTGCCGTGCGTAGTGCCCGCGCGCGAGCGGGGCTACGAGGGTTTCGACTGCCATGGAAAGAGGCTCTCAGGAGAGCCTGTGGCTCGGCTGTGCACCACGTGGAAGGTTCGTGTGGGAACGAGCGTCTCTAGGGTGGCGTCATGAGTGTTCCCGTCCGCGCAACCTCCCGCGGCATCTACCACCCGCTGCTGGGAACCAACGTCGAGGTCCGTGTGGTCGCCCGGGGCGGAACTCCGGCGGTGGCACGCGCTGTCGCCGCGGACGCGGAGGCCGCCGTCGTGGCGGAGATGGAGCGGCTGCAGGACGTGTTCACCGTCTACGACCCCGGGAGCGAACTCTGTCGCTGGCGCTCCGGACGGCTGGACGCGGTGTCGGCGGAACTCAGCGACGTCCTGGGCGCCGCCCAGCACTGGTGGGAGTTCTCCGGCGGCGCTTTCCATCCGGCCGCGGGGGCGTTCCGTCAGCGCTGGCTGCGCGCGGAGGCCGAGCAGGAACTGCCGTCGGCGGCCGAGCTGGACGAGTTGGCCGCGCGACTGGCCGTCCTGCCGTTTCGTGTGGCAGGCCGACGGGTGGAGCGGATCGGCGACTGTGCGGGCGTCGACCTGAACGCCATCGCCAAGGGCTACATCGTCGACCGCGGCGTCGCGGCGGGGCGGCGGGACGGCGTGTGCGACGTTCTGGTGAACGCCGGCGGCGACCTGCGGCACGTCGGCGACGAGGTCGTCCGCGTCGGGGTTGAGAACCCGGACGCGATCGGCGGGCGGCCACTGGCCGCGGTTGTGCTCGGCGACGGCGCGATGGCCACCAGCGGCTCGGTGTACCGCGGGTTCCGGATCGCCGACCAGTGGTACGGACACGTCATCGACCCACGGACGGGCCGGCCGGTGCCCAACCGGCCGTCCACCACTGTCCGCGCAGCGAGCGCCATCACTGCGGACGCGCTCGCTACGGTTGTCGGCGTGCTGGCCTGGTCCGAGGCCGTCCCCTTGCTGGAGCAGGTGTCAGGCGCCGCGGCGCTCGCCGTCCGCTCAGGCGGCGAGTTGCTCAGCGTTGGGGAGTGGCATCAGACGGTGTAGGCGACGGCGGCGGCTGCGATGTCGCCGGCCGGCGTGAGGGTGGTCTGGGCCGCCGAGGTGGCGAACTCCACCTGCTGGCGGACGAGGCTCTCTGAGCCGTGCTCGACCACGGACTCAACGCACACGTAGTAGCTGCCCTGGGCTGCGCGGGCTCCCGCCGCGGTGGAGCCGTCCCAGACCGCGGTGAAGCTGCCAGCGGGCACGGTGCCACTGGTGGTGGTGTCGGTGCCGCCCGACGCGGCGTACCAGGCCGACAGGGTTTTCAGCCAGTTGTCGCCGTTGGCCCTGTGGTAGAGCGCGAGGGTCTTCACGAAATTGCCGTCGGCGTCCTCGATCCATACCGCCATGTACGGGTTGCGGGAGCGTCCACCGCTGGAGGTGAACGTCCAGGACACGGTCGCCTGTGCGCTCGCCGGCAACTCCGTGCCCGACGTGCTCGCCGAGGCGCTGGAGGAGGCGGATGCCGTCGCGGTGGCGGTTGCGGACGGGGATGCGGAGGAGGCCGAACTGGCGGGAACCGAGGAGGTGGACGCTTCTGTCGCGCAGCCCACCGTGGCCACGATCGCCGCGGCGGAGAGTCCGCCGAGGAACGCCCTACGGGTGACGGCGGAATAGCGGGAGATGGGATCCATGGGAGGCCTTTCATGGTTCGGATCGTTCGTCGGGAGCGACGCTAGCCAGCCAGCCTGTCCACTTCCTGTGATCCCGCTGTTCCCAACCACAGAGGGTCGAAGCCGTCCGGGCGTCGTCGGCTCCTCAGCCCTCCGGCGCCATGGGTCGCTGCCGTCAGGGTCTTCGCCGGTCTCGCCAGAGCTCAGGGCCACCCACGGGGACCGCGTCGGCGCCCCGTCTGGTGGAAAGACCTCGCGCGCCGAGCAGCCACCAGTACGCCTGCAGCCACGTGCCCCGGATGGTGGGGCCGAGCAGGAAGCTGTGCACGAACGCCAGCGGCGGGACGAGGTAGGCCGACAGGTGGGTGCACAGCCAGCGGTAGAAGCCCATCTTCGAGCGCACCAGGCTCGTCACGATGATGAACCCGACCACCGCCAGAGCGAGCATGCCGAGCAGCACGCGCTGGGAGAACGGGTCGGACATCTTCAGCGCGAAGATGTTCTGCCCGCGGGTCTCCAGGCAGTACAGGCCGATGAAGACCGGGTGCAGGACGATGATCAGGACGCCGAACTGGCCCAGCCGCTGGTGCACGATGCCGACCCACGCGAGGTCGGGCAGGACGGGCGACACGGCGCCGCGGAAGCCCAGCAGGAACTGCCAGATCATGAACATGCTGCCCAGGAACGCACCCGTCTTGGCCCGGTATTTGTAGACGTTGACCACCAGGGGCGCCTCCTCGGGGCGCACGAAGGCCAGCGCCAGCAGCGACGTGACCGCGATGAGGGTCAGCAACAAGGCCTTGGCGCGGTTGAGCCGGGGCTCCGCGATGGCGTCGGTACGTCGCCAGAGGGCAACCCGGCTCATGCATCCACCCTAGTGGAGGCGATTCCCAGCACGTCGGACGCCGATCGGCTATACTGGGTCCTTGCCCAGCACGGTGCTGGGCCGAACCCAACGGACGTCGTGCCGGCCGCTTCCCCCCGGGCCGGAGCCGCCCTCGCCCGTCGCCGAACCGCGCGATGGGTCCATTGCTGAAGTACCCGCCGCCGGCGCGACCCCGCGAGGCGTGCGGTTGAAGGAGTATCCATGACCAACCACACGGCGCAGTGGCGCCTAGACCAGGCCGAGCTCAGCTGCGGCCACACCCTGTCCGTCCGGCGCGGCGAGGCTTCCGCGTTCTGCCCTTGGTGCGCCCAGAGCAAGAGCGTCCTAACCCTGGCCGCCTGAGTGACGAAACGAGGGCCGTCCCGCGACCTGCGGGACGGCCCTCGTCCTGTTCGGGGGTGTCAGGAGTTCTCGTCGGGCATCGGCTGCTCGCCCTCGGCGTCGGTCGGGTTGACCGGGTGGCCACCGTCGCCGCGGCGCTCCGCCGCGTTGGTGTTGTCGAGGTCCTCGTCGGCCTCGTTCGGGTTGATACGGGGGTCCATGGGCTTCTCACTCATGGTCGCCAGACTCCCCGCCGCATCCCACCTTGTCAAGGAGGGATCCGGCCCAGAGGTCGCTCAGGCCAGGGCGGCCTTCACCTTGGCCGCCACCGCCGAGCCGTCGGCCCGGCCGGCCACGCGCGCGTTCACGGCCTTCATGATGGCGCCCATCTGCCGCATCGTGGGCTTCTCCCCGGCCGCGGCCTCGGCGGCCGCGAGCTCCTCGGCCACGAGGGCGTCCAGTTCGTCGTCGCCCAGCATGGCGGGCAGGTAGCGGGCGATCACGTCGGCCTCGGCGAGCTCCTTGGCGGCCAGCTCGGGCCGGTTGCCGTCGGTGTAGGCCTGGGCGGAGTCCTTGCGGGTGCGCACCTCGCGCTGCAACACCGCGACCTCGTCGGCCTCGGTGAGCTCGCGGGCGGACTTGCCGGCCACCTTCTCGTTCTTCAGCGCGCCGATCGCCATGCGCAGCGTGGTGACCAGCTCGGAGTCGCGCGCCTTCAGCGCGGCGACCATGTCGGTGTGCAGCTTCTCCTCGAGGCTCATGCCCGTCCTTTCGTCGGCGTCCATCTTGGCACGCCGTCGCCGATCGGCTACTTCACCGAGCCGCTCATCAGTCCGCTGATGAAGTACTTGCCCAGCTGCCGTCGGTGCCGGGGGTCGGCCACGCGAGGTAGTCAGTGCCGTAGGTCTTGTTCTTGGAGTTGAACTCGGCCACGGCCCAGTCGCCCATGACGTTGTAGCCGGCCTTGCCGTCGATGACCATGACGGTGGCGGCGGGCCAGTCGTCAGCGCCACCGGTGTTGGCGACGCTCAGGGCCTTGGCGTACTTGCTGACCGTCGACTTGACAGCGTCGGTGTCCCAGGCGGCGCCCGGGGTGAACAGCTTGTTGTACTCGTCGGTGCCGAGCTCGGAGAGCAGGATGCTCTCGAACAGGTGCAGCTGGGTCCACGCGGCGGTGCCGACCGACAGCGGGGTGTCGACGCCGGCGGCCTTCAGCTTCTCCATGTCGGCGATCCAGGCGTCGAGGTCGGCGGGCGCCTCGGTGGCGACCTGGGCCTTGGCGAGGACCTCGGGGTTCACCCACACCACGTTCGAGCGGTGGACGTTGGAGGACACGGAGTAGATGTCACCGTCGACCGTGATGAGGTCGAGCAGGTTCTGCGGGAACACCGAGGCTCCACCGAGCGCCTCGATGATGTCGTTGACGGGCTCGATCTGGTCGGCGTCGATGTGGTCCGTCAGCTCCGCACCGGCGTGGCCCTGGAAGGACTCCGGCGGATTGTTGTTCTGCAGGTCGGCGGCCAGCTTGGCCTTGGCGTTCGAGCCCGCGCCGCCGGCGACGGCCAGGTTGACGAACGTGTCGTTCGGGTACTCGGCGACGAAGAGCTTCCCCAGCTCGGCGAGGCCGTCCTTCTCCGAACCCTCGGCCCACCAGGTGAACACGCCGACGTCGCCGCCCGCGCCACCCTCGGCGGGGGCTGCGGCGGTGGTGCCCGCGCTGCGTACGCTGGGCGCATGGGAGCTCGCCTGTTCACGGCCCTTGTCCCGCCGACCGAGCTGGTGGAGGAGCTGGACGCCTTCCTCACCCCGCGCCGGCCCGCCGAACCACGGCTGCGCTGGACCCGACCCGAGGGCTGGCACCTCACGACCGCGTTCATGGGCGACGTGCCCGAGCGGGCCCTCGACCCGCTGGTCGAGGCGCTCGGCGAAGCAGCCGACCGGACGCCGGTCTTCCGGCTCCGGCTGGCCGGGGGAGGCGCGTTCCCCTGGCCGCTGGAGACCAAGGTCCTGTGGCTCGGCCTGGCCGAGGGGGCGTCCGAGCTGACGAGCCTGGCCGAGCGCTCGCGCAACGCCGCCGTGCGGGCCGGGGTGCGGGTGGACGGGGCGCGGTTCGTGCCCCACCTGACGCTGGCCCGGGCCAACCGCGCCATCGACAGCACCCGCCTGGTGCGCGTGCTCGACACGTTCGACGCGGACGGGTGGACCGCCGAGGAGCTGGTCCTGATCCAGAGCCACCTGCGCGACCGCGGCAACCGGTACGAGGTGCTGCACCGCTTCGCCCTGTCGACCGGCAGCCGAGATTGAAGCTTGGACCACCCCTCAAGCCCTAGGGTGGCCCCACGCTTTCCGGGACCCGAAGGATGACCATGACCGACTACAGCATCGAGACCCTGGCGGTGCACGCCGGGCAGGAGCAGGCCGACCCGGCCACCAACGCCCGCGCGGTGCCGATCTACCAGACCACCAGCTACGTCTTCGACGACACCCAGCACGCCGCCGACCTGTTCGCGCTGCGCAAGTCCGGCAACATCTACACCCGGATCATGAACCCGACCCAGGACGTCCTGGAGAAGCGCGTCACCGCGCTCGAGGGCGGGCTGGCCTCGCTGGCCACGGCGTCCGGCGCCGCGGCGATCACCTACGCCGTGCTGACCCTGGCCGGCACGGGCGACAACATCGTCGCCAGCTCCAAGCTGTACGGCGGCACCTACGCGCTCTTCGCCCACACGCTGCCGCAGTTCGGCGTCGAGACCCGCTTCGTCGACCCCGACGACCCGGCGGCCCTCGCCGAGCACGTCGACGAGCGCACCAAGCTCGTCTTCGCCGAGAGCCTCGGCAACCCGGCGTTGAACGTCCTCGACATCCGTGCCTGGGCCGAGGCCGCGCACGCGCTGGGCCTGCCGCTCATCGTCGACAACACCGCCGCCACGCCGTACCTGTGCCGCGTGTTCGACCACGGCGCCGACATCGCCGTCCACGCCGCCACCAAGTACTTCGCCGGCAACGGCACCTCGATGGGCGGCGTGATCGTCGACTCCGGGCGCTTCGACTGGGCCGCCCATGCCGAGCGCTTCCCGAACCTGACCGCCCCCGACCACGCCTACCACGGCGTCGTCTGGACCGAGGCGGCCGGCCCCGCCGCGTTCATCATCCGCGCCCGCACGGTCATGCTGCGCAACACGGGCGCGGCGATCGCACCGATGAACGCGTTCCAGATCCTGCTCGGCCTGGAGACCCTCCACCTGCGCATGGAGCGTCACAGCGAGAACGCCCTCAAGGTCGCCCAGTTCCTGGCGAACGACGACCGCGTGGCCTGGGTCCGCTACCCGGGCCTGGCCGACGACCCGTACCACGAGGTCGCCGGGCGCATGCTCACCAGGGGCAACAGCGGGCTGGTCGCCTTCGGCCTCAAGACCGGGCGCGAGGGCGGCTCGAAGTTCGTCGAGGCGCTCGAGCTGTTCAGCCACCTGGCCAACATCGGTGACGCGAAGTCGCTCGCGATCCACAACGCGACGACCACGCACAGCCAGCTGACCGAGTCCGAGCTCGTGGACGCCGGCGTGGCGCCCGAGGGCGTCCGGCTCTCGATCGGCATCGAGAACGTCGACGACCTGATCGCCGACCTCGACAAGGCGCTGTCTGCGTGACCAGGACGACGGAGGGCGGGTCGGTCGGCGTCACCACGACGCGGACCGCCCGCCTCTTCACGGCCGAGTCCCCGCTCGTGCTCGCCTCGGGCGCCGAGCTGGGGCCGGTTGACGTCGCCTACGAGACCTACGGCACCCTGGCGCCCGACGGCTCCAACGCCGTCTACATCTGCCACGCCCTCACCGGTGACGCGCACGCGGCGGGCTGGCACGAGGGCGACAGGCGGCCCGGCTGGTGGGACAACCTGATCGGCCCCGGCAAGCCGCTGGACACCGACCGCTTCTTCGTCATCTGCAGCAACCTCATCGGCGGCTGCCGCGGGTCGACCGGCCCGTCGTCGATCGACCCGGCCACGGGCGCGGCCTACGGGATGGGCTTCCCGCTGCTGGCCATGGCCGACTTCGTGACCGTGCACCGTGCCCTGCTCGCCCACCTCGGGGTGAAGCGGCTGCTCGTGGCGCTGGGCGGATCCCTCGGCGGCATGCAGGTGCTGCAGTGGTCGCTGGACCACCCCGAGGACATGGCCCACGCTGCCATCGTCGCCGCCTCGAGCCGCCTGACCGCCCAGAACATCGCCTTCTCGGCCGTGGCCCGACGGGCGATCATGGACGACCCGCACTTCCTCGACGGGCACTACGCCCAGGAGGGGACCAACCCCGACGTCGGCCTCTCCATCGCCCGGATGATGGCCCACATCACCTACCTGTCCGAGGACGCCTTCACCGAGAAGTTCGGGCGTTCCCCCCAGGGGGAGACCACCAACGGCGGCTTCGGCATCGACTTCGCCGTCGAGAGCTACCTCGACCACCAGGGCCAGGTGTTCCTCGAGCGCTTCGATGCGCTCAGCTACCTCTACCTGACCCGCGTCATGGACTACTTCGACCCGTTCTCCAGGCCCGACGCGCTGACCGGGCTCGCGGCGTCCCCGGTGCGGTACCTCGTGCTCAGCTTCGACACCGACTGGCGGTTCTCGACCGAGCACTCGCTGCGGATCGTCCGCCACCTGGAGTCCGTGCAGCAGCCGGTGACGTTCCGCGAGTTGCGCTCGCCGTACGGCCACGACTCGTTCCTGCTCGACGACCCCGCCTACCACGCGACGTTGCGCGCGTGGTTCGACCGCGCCCTGGAGGTGGGAGTGTGACCGCCCCGACCCAACTGCGCCTCGACCTGCAGCTCGTCGCCGACCAGGTCTTCGCCGGCTCGCGCGTGCTCGACCTCGGCTGCGGGTCCGGCTCGCTGCTGGCCCACCTCATGGAGCGCAAGCGCTGCACCGGCCAGGGCGTCGAGATCGACCCCGACTCGGTGCTCGCGGCCATCCGCCGCGGGGTGCCGGTGCTCGACCGCCGCATCGAGGACGCCCTGGTCGACATCGCCGACGACTCCTACGACACCGTGGTGCTCTCGCGCACGCTGCAGACGATGCTGCGCCCCGAGTTCGTGCTCGCCCAGATGGCCCGCGTCGCCGAGCGCCTGGTCGTCTCGGTGCCGAACTTCGGCTGGTACCGCAACCGCCTGCGCCTGCTGGGCGGACGGATGCCGGTCTCCAAGGAGATCCCGTACCTCTGGTACAACTCCCCGAACCTCCGGTTCACGACCTTGGCCGACCTCGAGGACCTCTTCGACCAGCTCCACCTCATCGTCGACCGCCGCTTCACCTACACCGAGCACGGCCGCCGGCTGCGCATGTACGGCCAGTCGGCCAACCTGATGGCCTCCGCCGCGGTGTACGTGCTGCGACCCGCCCGCTAGGAGCCGACGTGTCCTACCGCGACCTCGCCGAGCACACCGTCGCCCTCTTCGGGGCCGCGACCGACGAGTAGCTCGCCGCGCCCGTGTGCTGGACGCCCCGGTGGAGCGCCCGCGACGTGCTGGCGCACCTCGTGCACAACGCGGAGCGTGCGGCCCGAGCCGCTGTGGCGTCCGGTGCTCGACGGGGCGGTGGCGTTCCTGGCCGCCGTGGGCCACGACCCCGGCCCCGGCGCCGACGACGCCTACGAGCGGTTCCGCGAGCTGTTCAGCCGGCGCGACGTGCCGGGCGCCTTCTTCAGCTGACCCGGCCGCCGGCGGCGGCGAGCGCCGCGAGGATCCGGTCGGCGCTGCCACCGAGGTTGAGCTCCTCGGTCAGCGCCGCGAACAGTTCCGGGTCCTTCGGCGCGGCGGGCAGGGCGAGGTCCACCTCCGGCAGCGGGACGCCGCGGGCCGCGGTCACCACCTCCCGGGCCGGGCCCAGGTAGTCGACCGCCGCGGCCAGCGAACGCTGGACGCCGGAGGAGAGGTTCGCGGCGTTGGCCACGATGCCGTCGAGGTCCCCGTACTTCCCGATCAGCTGCGCCGCGGTCTTCTCGCCGATGCCCTTCACGCCGGGCAGCCCGTCGGAGGGGTCGCCGCGCATCACGGCGAAGTCGACGTAGCCGGCCCCGGTGATCGTGTACTTCGCCTGCAGCCACGCGTCGGTGATCTGCTCGTGCTTCGCCACCCCGCGGCCCACGTAGAGCACGCGCACGGCCCGGTCGTCGTCGACCAGCTGGAACAGGTCGCGGTCGCCGGTCACCACGTCGACCGGCCAGGTGGACCGCGTGGCGAGGGTGGCGATCACGTCGTCGGCCTCGTGGTCGGCCGCGCCGACGATCGGCAGGCCGAGGGCGTCCAGCGTGGCCCGGATCCACGGAACCTGCGCGGTCAGCGCCGCCGGCACCTCCTCGACGTCGCCGTACGCGACCCGGTGGGCCTTGTAGCTGGGCACGAGGTCGACCCGCCACGCCGGCCGCCACGCGTCGTCCCAGCAGCAGGCGACGTGGGTGGGGGAGTAGTCGGTGATGAACCGGGCCAGGAAGTCCAGCAGGCCGCGCACGGCGTTCACAGGATCTCCGGACTTGGCGCGCAGGGAATCCGGCAAACCGAAGAATGCGCGGAAATACAGCGATGCCGTATCAAAAAGTAGCGTCCGCGGGGCGTCCATGGGTCACCAGTGTGACAGCATGGGGCCATGGAGGCACTCGACGCGCAGATCCTCGGACTGCTGGCCCGCGACGGCCGGATGTCCTACACCGACATCGGGAAGGCGACCGGGCTGTCGACCTCGGCGGCCCAGCAGCGGGTGCGGCGCCTCGAGCAGCGCGGGGTGATCACCGGCTACCGGGCCACGATCGACCCGGCGGCGCTCGGCAAGCTGCTGACCGCCTTCATCTCGGTCACCACCACCGACCCGCTCGAGGACACCGAGCTGCCCCGGCGCCTCTCCGAGCTGCCCGAGGTCGTCTCCTGCTACTCGGTGGCCGGGCGCGCGTCCTACCTCGTCATCGCCCAGGTCGAGACGCCCGCCGACCTCGAGCGCGTGCTCACCGAGATCCGCACGCGCGGGCACGCCAACACCGAGACGCAGCTGGTGCTGAGCGTGCCCTTCGCGGACCGCCCCCTGATCTAGGAGCCGAGGCCCGCCAGGCGCGCGAGCAGCGTGGCCTCGGCGACGCACGCGTTGGTGAAGTCGCCCAGGTCGAACGACTCGTCGATGCCGTGCATGCGCGAGTCGGGGTCGACGACGCCGGTGACCAGCACCTCGGCCCCCGGGAACGCCTGCTGGAACAGCCCCACCAGCGGGATCGAGCCGCCCTGGCCCACCTCCACGGCGTCGGTGCCCCACGCCTGCGAGTAGGCGGCGCGGGCGACCTCGGCGACGTCACCGGTCAGCGGCACGAGGGAACCGCCCGCGGCCTCCTGCGCCCCGAACGTGACCCGCGCGCCGAAGGGGGCGTGGTCGTACAGGTGCTGCTTGAGGGCCTCGAGCGCGACCGCGGCGTCCTGCGACGGGGCCAGGCGCATGCTCACCTTGGCGCGGGCGGTGGGGGCGAGGGTGTTCGACGCGTCGGCCACCCGGGTGCAGTCGATCGCCAGCACCGTGATCGACGGACGCCCCCACAGGCGGTCGGCCAGCGGCCCGGTCCCGGTGAAGGTGACCCCTTCCAGAACGCCGGTCTCGGCGCGCAGCCGCTCCTCGGGGTACTCGAGCGCGAACGGCGGCTCGGTGTCGAGCCCGGCGACGGCGACGTTGCCGTCGGCGTCGTGGAGGGTCGCGAGCAGCTGCACCAGCGTGGTGAGCGCGTCGGGTGCGACGCCGCCGTACTGGCCGGAGTGCAGGGCGTGGTCGAGGGTGTCGACGGTGACGACGACGTCGGAGAGGCCGCGCAGCGCGGTGGTGAAGGCCGGCGTCCCGACCTGCCAGTTGGCCGAGTCGCAGATCACGTACACGTCGGCGGCGAGGTCGTCGGCGTGCTTCTCCATCAGGGTGGCCAGGGACGGGGAGCCGATCTCCTCCTCGCCCTCGACGAACAGCGTCACGCCGACCGGCGGGCGGCCGTCGAAGGCGCGCAGCGCCGCCAGGTGGACGGCGATGCCGGCCTTGTCGTCGACGACGCCGCGGCCGTAGAGGCGGCCGTCGCGCTCGGTGACGGTGAAGGGGTCGGAGGTCCACAGGTCCACCTCACCGGTGGGCTGCACGTCGTGGTGGGCGTACAGGCAGACGGTCGGGGCGCCCTCGGGCGCCGGGAACTTCGCGATGACCGCCGGCTTGCCGCCCTCGGCGACGATCCGGACGTCGGGGCAGCCCAGGTCGCGGGCGAGCTGGGCGACCGCCTCGGCCGTCGCCTGCACGTCGCCGGCACGGTCGGGCAGCGAGCTCACCGACGGGATCGCCACGAGGCGGGCGAGGTCGTCCAGGACACCGGGCAGCAGGGAGGTGACGCGGTCACGCAGGTCAGGCAGTTCCATGGTCGCCAACCCTAGCCGGGTAGGCTGCCCCGGTGATGTCGGAGGGTCGGGAGCAGCACGTCCCGTGGCGGGCCCTGGCGCCCGTCGCGGGCATCGGCGGGCTCGCCGCCACGGCGTCCTTCATGCCCTTCAACGCGTGGCCGCTGGCCTTCGTCGCGGTCGCGCTCCTGGCCTGGGCCACGGCCCGGGCGCGCGGGGTGCTCGCCGCCGTCGGGCTGGGCTGGGCGTTCGGCGCCGTGTTCATGTTCACCTCGCTGGTGTGGCAGACCTCGATCATGGTCGCCTCCTACGCCGGGTTGTCCCTGGTGATGTCGCTGTTCTACGCCGCCCTGGGCGGCGCGCTCCACCTCGTCGCGCGCCTGCGCTGGGCCCCGGTGTGGGGTGCCGGCGCGTGGGCGCTCATGGAGTTCGTCACCTCGGTCTTCCCCTTCGACGGCTTCGCCTGGATGCGGCTGGGTTACACCCAGCTCGACTCGTGGCTGGCCGGGTTCTACCCGCTGGCCGGCGCGGCGTCCGTCACCTACCTGGTCGCGCTGCTGGGCCACCTGCTCGCGGCCCTCGTCGCCACCCGGACGCCGCGGGCCGCGGTCGCGCTGGGGTCGGCCCTCCTCGTCACGGTCGGCGTCGGTCTCGCGGGACGCGCATGGCTGCCCGCCGACGCCGGTGCGGCCGAGGAGGTGCAGGTCGGCTGGGTGCAGCCCGGCGCCCCCGGCGGCGGGGTGTACGGGCTGGGCGAGGCCCGCACGATCACGTTCAACACCCAGGCCGAGACCGGGCGGCTGATGGAGCGGGTCCGCGCCGGCGACGAGGTCGCCCCCGACCTCATCGTCTGGCCCGAGAACTCCACCGACATGGACCCGCGCCAGGACGCCCCGACCGCAGCCGCCGTCGACGCGGCGGTCGCCGACGCCGGCGTCCCGGTCGTGGTCGGCACGATCTACACCGACGAGGCGGCCCAGACCCGCCAGACCGTGGCCGTGCGCCACGACGCCGCCGGCGCCGAGCTCGTCTACGCCAAGCGCAACCTGGTCCCCTTCGGGGAGTGGATCCCGTTCCGCGACTTCTTCCTGCCCCTCATCCCTCAGCTGGCCTACGTGGGCCACCAGTCGGTGCCGGGAACGACCCCGGGAGCCTTCCCCGTCACGCTGGCCGACGGGCGCACCGTGGAGGTCGGCGTGGCCATCTGCTACGAGGTGATCTACCCCGAGACCGTGTTCGAGGCCGCCCGCGACGCGCAGGTGATGGTGGTGCAGAGCAGCAACGCCATGTACCAGGGCACCATCCAGATCGATCAGCAGTTCGCCGCCACGCGCGTCCGGGCCGCCGAGATGCGCCGCGAGGTGCTCGTCGTCACGACCACCGGCGTGTCCGGGCTGGTGGGCCAGCGCGGCGAGGTGCTCGACCTCGTCCCCGACTCGGTGTCGGCCTCGGGCGTGCACGCGATGGCGCTGCGCACCACCGCGACGCCGGCCATGGTCGCGTCCCGCTGGGTGGAGTACCTGCTCGCCGCTCAGGGACTCGCCGGGGTCGCGTGGGGGCTGTGGGTGCTTGGCTCCCGCCGTCGGGGTGGGACAATGGACGTTGGCTCGGCCGCACCCGTGCCAGTGAGGAGCTGAAACCCCATGCCGCAGTCGTACGACGGCCTCGGTCGGATCCTGGTCATCATCCCGACCTACAACGAGATCGACAACGTCGACATGATCACCGGTCGCCTGCGCGCCGCCGTCCCCGAGGCGCACATCCTCGTCGTGGACGACAACTCGCCCGACGGCACCGGCCGCCGCGCCGACGAGCTGGCCGCAGCCGACGACCACATCCACGTCCTGCACCGCCAGGGCAAGGAGGGTCTGGGGGCCGCCTACAAGGCGGGCTTCGCGTGGGGCCTGGGCGAGGGCTACGACGTGGTCGTCGAGTTCGACGCCGACGGGTCCCACCAGCCCGAGCAGCTGCCGCGCGTCCTCGCCGGCCTGCACGAGGCCGACATGGTCAAGGGCTCGCGCTGGGTGCCGGGCGGCTCGGTCGTGAACTGGCCGCTGCACCGCGAACTGCTCAGCCGCGGCGGCTCGATCTACACCCGCCTGATGCTGGGCCTGCCGGTCAAGGACATCACCGGCGGCCTCAACGCCTTCAGGGCCGACACGCTGCGCGCGATCCTCGACGACCCGATCGACGGCCAGGGCTACGGCATCCAGCGCGACCTGACGTGGAACGCGCACAAGCGTGGCTACCGCATCAAGGAGGTCCCGATCGAGTTCATCGAGCGGACCGCCGGGGAGTCGAAGATGAGCGGCGACGTGGTCAAGGAGGCCATGATCCGCACCACCGAGCTGGGGCTGAAGCACCGCGGCAAGCAGGTCAGGGACGCCGTGGCCGCCCTGCGCGGCGGGCCCGAGCACGCCGGCGAGGTCGCCGGCCGGTTCGTGGGAGCCGTGTCCCGTGCCGCCCGCGACGCGGCGCGCGAGTTCCGCAACGGCAGGGCGCGCTGATGCGGCGCGCCCCGTGGGTCCTGCTCGGCCTCGGCGTCCTCGCGGTCGCCGAGATCGCCCTGCTCGTCTGGGTCGCCGGCGAGATCGGCGTGCTCTGGACGCTGCTGGTCCTGCTCGCGCTGGCCGCACTGGGCGGCTTCCTGCTGCGTCGCGAGGGGGCCCGTGCGTGGGCGTCCCTGCGCGAGGCGCAGAACGACCCCGACACGGTCGGGCGGAAGGTCTCGGACGCCGCCCTGGTCCTGGTCGGCGGGCTGCTGCTGATGCTGCCGGGCTTCCTCACCGACGTGCTGGGGATCCTGTGCCTGGTCCCGGCCACCCGCCCGCTGGCCCGCCGCGGCGTCCAGTCGGTGCTGAACGCGGCCACCCGCCGGTACCGCGACCAGGCCGACCTCCTGGACGCCAAGCTGCGCCCGGACACGGTGGTGCGTCCCGACCCGGCCGTACGGCGCGAGCCGGAGGACCCCACCGTCATCCGGGGCGAGATCGTCGACTGACGCCTCAGGTGTCCTTGCGGATCTCCTCGAGGCGCTCGGCGAGGATGTCCTCCAGCTCCTCGATGGAGCGGCGCTCCCGCAGCATGTCCCAGTGGGTGCGCGGGGGCTTGACCTCCTTGGGCTCGGGCTCGACGCCGTCGGAGCGGCGGGCCATCTGGCCGCAGCGCGGGCACTCCCACTCGGTGGGGAGCTCCGCCTCGGCGGCGAACGGGATCGTGAAGTGGTGCTCCTTGGGGCAGTCGAACGAGGTCTCCTGGCGAGGAGCCAGTTCGACGCCCGCGGGGTCGGCGAGGCTCTTCGAGCCCAGGCCCTGACCCCTCAGTGCCTTGTCTGCCATGGTGTCCTCCTTCGTCGACCCCAACGCTACCGGGCGGTCCCAATGTTCCCGAAGGGGTCGGCGGGCATCAGTCGACGGCGTGGTCGGCGGGCTCCTTGACCGGGATCAGGACGAGCAGGCCGGCCAGCAGGATCAGGACGATGCCCATGATGCCCCAGTAGGCGGTGTTCTCCTCGCCGGTGATGGCCGCACCCAGGCCCACCGCGAGGCCGAAGGCGGCGGGGGAGAGGAACGAGATCGCGCGGCCGGTGGTGGCGTAGAGGCCGAAGATCTCGCCCGCCTTGCCCTCGGGGATGAGCCGGGCGAGGAACGACCGGGACGCCGACTGCGCCGGACCCACGAAGGCGGTCATGGCCATGCCGAGGGTCCAGAAGACGATCTGCCCGCGGTCGTGCAGGAAGAACACGCCCAGGCCCAGCGCGACGAGCGCGGCCAGCGAGATCAGGATGACCTTCTTGGGGCCGATCCAGTCGTCGACGTAGCCGAACAGGATCGTCGAGACGCCCGCGACGATGTTGGCCACCGCGCCGAAGATGATGACGTCGCCGGGGGAGAAACCGAAGGTGAGCGAGGCCAGCACGGCGCCGAAGGCGAAGACGCCCGAGAGCCCGTCGCGGAACAGCGCGGAGGCGGCGAGGAAGAACACCGTGTGCGGGCTGGAGCGCCACAGCTTCTTGATCGAGTCCACGAGGAGGCCGTAGGAACGCACGATGCCGACCTTCTCCACCGGCGCGGTGCGCGGCTTGTCCTTCAGGGCGAGGAAGGTCGGCAGGGTGAACAGCAGGATCCAGACGCCGCAGACGATCATCGATGCGCGGATGTCCATGCCGTCGTCGCTGGTGACGCCGAACAGCCCGACGTCGGGGGAGATGAAGCCGAAGTAGAGCACCAGCAGGGCGACGATGCCGCCGAGGTAGCCCATGCCCCAGCCGAAGCCGGACACACGACCGACGTTGTCCTTGGTCGAGACCTCGTCGATGAGCGAGTAGTAGTTGACGTTGGCCAGCTCGCCGATGATCGACGCCACGCCCAGGATGCCCAGCCCCAGCCACAGGTACTCGGGCGCGGGCCGCACGAAGAACAGGGCGGCGGCGAGGGCGGCGATCAGCCAGGTCTGCCAGCGCAGGTTGAACACGGTGCGGCCCGTGCGGTCGGAGCGCTGACCCAGAACCGGCGCGATGAGCGCGACGATGAGGCCGGCGATCCCGGTCGACAGGGCCAGCGCCTGCGCGGTGACGTTCTCGGGGCCGAAGGCCTGGCCCGTGATGTAGACGCTGAAGACGAACGTGATGATGACGGTGTTCAGGGGCTGGGTGCCCCAGTCCCACATCGCCCACGCCCAGACCTTGCGGCGGGGGCTGGGCCGGTTCCCCTCGAGGGCGGAGCCCTCGACCGGCAGCGAGTTGGTCATGCGTGTCCTTCCCACAGGTCCCGCTCGACCAGGACGGCCTTGAGCGTGGCGAGGTTGTCGGTGACGATCCCGTCGACACCGAGGTCGATGAGGCGCTCCATGTCGGGGCGTTCGTTGATGGTCCACACGTGCACCACGGCGCCGTGCCGGTGCGCGGCGTCGACCATCCCGCGGGTGAGCAGCCGCCGCCCGGTGCGGGGCTCGAGCTCGGGCATCTGGAAGGCCTGGCCCTGCAGCGGCCACACGCGGCGCAGGCCGGGGGCCAGGCCGAACACGCCGACCTCGAGCGGGGACGCCGACGTCGCCACGCGCCCGCCCGTCCGCTTCCGGAACGCGGTGATGCTGGCGAGGTGGAAGCTGCCCACGCACACCCGGTCGTGCGCCGCGTGGCGCTCGATCGTGGACGCCAGCGGCTCGATCGCGCCGGGGGCCTTGATGTCGATGTTGAACCGGGCCTGCGGCAGCGCCTCGAGGAGGTCGTCCAGCCGGGGGATGGGCTCCGACCCGCCGATGCGCGCCCGCTCGACCTCGGCCCACGGCAGGGCGGCGAGGCGACCCGCGGCGTCCGTCACCCGGTCGAGGACCTCGTCGTGGAACGCGACGAGGACGCCGTCGGCCGTGGTGTGCACGTCGGTCTCGAGGTGGCGGAACCCGAAGTCCCACGCGGCCTTGAACCCGCGCAGGCTGTTCTCGACCTCGATGGGGGCCTCGTCGGTGATACCGCCGCGGTGGGCGAGCGCGATGAACGGCGCGTCGAAGTACGCGTACTGGTCCGCTGGTCGCCCCCGCATGGTGCACACCTTAGGGAACAACCGTGACACGGTGATGAACGCCGTCCGCGGTTGGGTGCAGAATGGCCTCTTGTGACCACGATTCTGTCGATCCAGTCCTCCGTCGCCTACGGGCACGTGGGGAACAGCGCGGCGACCTTCCCGCTCATGCGGCTGGGCTGCGAGGTGTGGCCGGTCCTGACGGTGCACTTCAGCAACAACACCTCCTACCCGAGCAAGCGTGGCCCGCTCCTGCGCCCCGAGGACGTCGCCGAGGTCGTCGAGGGCATCGACGAGTTGGGCGTGCTGCCGCAGGTGGACGCCGTGCTGACCGGCTACCAGGGCGCGCCGGCCATGGGTGCGGAGATCCTGCGGATCGTGGAGAAGGTCAAGGAGCGCAACCCGGGCGCCGTGTGGTGCTGCGACCCGGTGATGGGCGACGTCGGCCGCGGCATGTACGTGCTGCCGGGCATCCCCGAGTTCATCCGCGACAACGTCGTGCAGGCCGCCGACGTGCTCACCCCCAACCACTACGAGCTGAACTTCCTGACCGGCCGCGAGGCGACCACGCTGCCCGAGGTCCTGGAGGCCGCCGACGCACTGCGCCTGAAGGGCCCCGACGTGGTGCTGGTGACCTCCGTGGTCGTCGAGGAGTCCGAGCCCGAGACGGTCACGATGGTCGCGGTCAGCGACGACGGCGCGTGGTCGGTGACCACCCCGCTGCTGGGCCGCACGTTCACCGGCTCGGGCGACCTGACCTCGTCGATGTTCCTGGCCGCGCTGCTGGAGACCGGCGACGTCGAGGCGGCCGTGGGCCGCACGGCCGACATCGTCTACTCGGTGCTGGAGCGCACCACCGGCCTCGACCAGCGCGAGCTGGCCCTGGTGGCCGCGCAGGACGACCTGGTCGCCCCGCGCTTCCACTTCGAGGTCACGAAGGTCCGCTGAGGCGCGGCGCCGGCGTCAGTCGAAGAACACCTGGATGTCGGCGCCGAGCTTGTTCAGCCGGTTCGCGATGTCCTCGTAGCCGCGGTTGATCACGTAGACGTCGCGCAGGACGGTGATGCCGCGGGCGGCCATCGAGGCCAGGAGCAGGCACACCGCGGGGCGCAGCGCCGGCGGGCAGATGAGCTCCTGGCTGCGCCAGCGCGTCGGCCCGTTCACGACCAGGCGGTGCGGGTCGAGCAGCTGCGTGTCGGCGCCCAACTTGTTGAGCTCGAGCAGGTGGATGGCCCGGTTCTCGTAGACCCAGTCGTGGATCAGCGTGCGACCCTCCGCCTCGGCGGCGATGACCGCGAAGAACGGCAGGTTGTCGATGTTGAGCCCCGGGAACGGCATGGGGTGGATCTTGTCGACCGCCGCGTGCAACTCGGAGGGGTACACCGTGATGTCGACCAGACGGGTGTTGCCGTTGACGGCCCTGTACTCCTCGGACAGGTCGAACGTGAGGCCCATGTCGGCCAGGATCGCCAGCTCGATCTCGAGGAATTCGATCGGGGCCCGTCGGACGGTGATCTGGGACTTCGTGACGACGGCCGCCGTGATCAGGCTCATGGCCTCGATCGGGTCCTCCGACGGCGCCACGCGCACGTCCGTGGCGATCTCCTCCAGGCCGGTGACGTTCAGCGTCGTCGAGCCGATGCCCTCGATGGTGACGCCGAGGGCCTGCAGGAAGAAGCACAGGTCCTGGACCATGTAGTTGGGCGAGGCGTTGCGGATGACGGTCAGGCCGGGGTGGAGCGCCGCGGCCATGAGCACGTTCTCGGTGACGGTGTCGCCGCGCTCGGTGAGCGTGATGTGGCGCACCCCGGCGTCCCCCTCGCGCACGTGCGCCTGGTAGTAACCCTCGGTGGCCTGCACGTCCAGGCCGAAGGGCTGCAGGGCCTGCAGGTGCGGGGTGACGGTGCGCGTGCCGAGGTTGCAGCCCCCGGCGTAGGGGAGCTGGAACTCGGGCAGGAGGTGCAGCAAGGGGCCGAGGAACATGATCACCGAGCGGGTGCGGCGCGCGGCCTCGATGTCCATGCCCGCCAGGTCGAGCACGTCGGGGCGGACGAGCTCCAGCTCGGACTTGTCGTCCGACCAGGTCACCTGGACCCCGATGGACTCCAGCACCTCGAGGATCCGGTTGACCTCCTCGATCTGGGCCACGCCCTCCAGCACCGTGCGGCCGCGGTTGAGCAGCGAGGCGCACAGCAGGGAGACGGCGGCGTTCTTGGAGGAGCGCACGTCGATGGCGCCGGCCAGCTTGGTGGGACCCTTGATCCGCAGGTGCATCGTGCGCACCGACGGCGCGAGCGCCGGGTCCTGCAGGGTCGTGGCGATCCGCGTGACGTTCTCGAGGTCGAGCTCGCGGGCGCCGGTCTCGATCGCGCGCAGGTCGGACGGGTCCAGGTCGAGCGCCGCGGCCACCTGCTCGGGGGAGAGGCCTCGCTGCATGCGCGCGTCACGGATCAGCCGACCGATGCTCGCGGAGTTGTTCTGGGTCACGCTGATCGAGTCTAGCCCTCAATCGGGACGAGGACGGACCCGTTCTCCGCGGTGCCGCGGTCGGTAATAGAGTGGCCGCATGAGCTCTCACTTCGACGTCGTTGTCCTTGGAGCGGGCCCCGGCGGCTACGTCGCCGCCATCCGCGCCGCCCAGCTGGGCAAGAAGGTTGCCATCATCGAGAAGGAGTACTGGGGCGGTGTCTGCCTGAACGTGGGCTGCATCCCGACCAAGTCCCTGCTGCGCAACGCCGAGCTGGCGCACATCGTCACCAAGGAGGCGAAGGCCTTCGGCATCAGCGGGGACATCTCCGTCGACTACGGGGTCGCCTTCACGCGCTCGCGCAAGGTGTCGGAGCGCATGATCGGCGGCATCCACTACCTGATGAAGAAGAACAAGATCCAGGAGATCCACGGCTGGGGCACGTTCAAGGACGCCAAGACGATCGAGGTCGCCACCAACGACGGCGCCACCGAGACCGTCACGTTCGACGACTGCATCATCGCCGCCGGCGCCACCACCAAGCTGCTGCGCGGCACCCAGTGGAGCGAGAACGTCATCTCCTACAAGGAGCAGATCCTCGCCGACAACCTGCCGAAGTCGGTCATCATCGGCGGCTCGGGCGCCATCGGCACCGAGTTCGCCTACGTGCTCAACTCCTACGGCGTCGACGTCACGATCGTCGAGTACCTCGACCGGATGGTCCCGAACGAGGACAAGGAGGTCTCGGCCGAGCTGGCCAAGGCCTACAAGAAGCTCGGCATCAAGGTCCTGACCGGCACCGCCGTCACCTCGGTCGAGGACACCGGCTCCGGCGTCCGCGTCACCGTCGAGCCCGCCAAGGGCGGCGAGGCGACCGTGCTCGAGGCCGACAAGATGCTGCAGGCCATGGGCTTCGCCCCGCGTCTGGAGGGCTACGGCCTGGAGAACACCGGCGTGGCCACCGACCGCGGCGCCATCGTGATCGACGACTACATGCGCACGAACGTGCCCGGCCTGTACGCCATCGGCGACTGCACCGGCAAGCTCATGCTGGCCCACACCGCCGAGGCGCAGGGCGTCGTCGCCGCCGAGACCCTCGCGGGTGCCGAGACCATGCCGATCAACTACGACATGATCCCGCGCGCCACCTACTGCCAGCCCCAGGTCGCCTCGTTCGGCTACACCGAGGAGCAGGCCAAGGAGAAGGGCTTCGACGTCAAGGTCGGCAAGTTCCCGTTCTCGGCCAACGGCAAGGCGTGGGGCCTGGGCGACGCCACCGGCTTCGTCAAGGTCGTCACCGACGCCGAGCACGGCGAGATCGTGGGCGCCCACATGATCGGCCCCGACGTGACCGAGCTGCTGCCCGAGCTGGTCCTGGCCCAGATGTGGGACCTGACCGCGCACGAGGTCGGTCGCGCCATCCACGCGCACCCGACCCTCTCGGAGGCCCTCAAGGAGGCCGTCGAGGGCGCCGTCGGCCACATGATCAACTTCTAGGCCACCACGACCAGCGACCACGCAGGGACGCCGCGCCGGCTCGGCGCGGCGTCCTTCGTCGGTTATGCGGCCGGGGACATCGCCAACAACCTGGTCTTCTCGTTCCAAGCGGTCTTCCTGGTCGTCTACTACGTCAACGTCGCCCGGCTCGACCCCTACGACGTCGGCGTCCTGCTGCTGGTGGTGCGGATCTGGTCGGCGGCCTGCGACCTGATCGCGGGGCGGCTGGTCGACCGGCGGAGCTCCGCGCGGGGCCGCTTCCGCCCGTACCTGCTGTGGGCGACCCCGCCGCTGCTGCTCGCGGGTACTGGACGTGCTACCGGACCTGCCGCGAGGACGTGCCGGTCGAGGTGCACCCCCTGACGCTCCGCCAGACGTGGGAGGCCGTCCGGACCAACCGGCCGTTGCTCGTGCTGTGCGCCTCGACGCTGGTGCTGCTGGCCGGCCAGTTCACGATCGTCGGCGCCCAGGCCCACTACGCCATGCTGGCCCTGGGCGACTCCGGCGTGCTGTTCTGGATGGCGTTGGCGAGCGCGGTCTCGTCGCTGGTGATGGTGCCGCTGGCGCCCCGGCTGTCGGCCCGGTTCGGCGTCCGGCCCACGTACGTGGGGATGGCCGTCGTGGCGGCGGTCGGAGCGCTGGGCATCGCGCTGGCGCCCACCAGCGTCCCGTTCGTGCTGGCGTGCTTCGCCCTGCAGGGGCTCGGTTCGGCGCCGATCAACGCGCTGATGTCCGCGCTGGTCGTGCTGGTCGCCATGGTGCCGGGCGTGCTGATCCTCGCCGGCGGGCTGGCGATCCTGGCCTTCGGCCGATCAGGCGTGGAGTGAGGCGAGGGGGCCGATGTACTTCTCGGGGTTCACCGGGCGACCCGACTCGTAGACCATGAAGTGCAGGTGCGGCTTGGTGGACAGGCCGGTGTTCCCGACGTAGCCGATGACCTGGCCGCGCTCGACGCGCTGGCCCCGGGTGACGACGGCGCTGGCCATGTGCAGGTAGCCGCTGCCGACCTTGGGGGTCCCGGCGACGGTGCCGTGGTCGATCTTGACGTACAGGCCGGCGGAGGCGTCCCGCGCGACCGTGGTGACGGTGCCCGCCTCGGCGGCCACGATCGGCTCACCGGCGCGGTTGCCGATGTCGATGCCGTTGTGCAGCCGCCACGTGCGCAGGATCGGGTGGAACCGCTGGCCGTACGGGCCCGTGGGGCTGCCGAGCGTGCCGGTCGGCTGGCGCAGGGGAGTGGCGGCGTCGGGCACGGTCACGGGGGCGGCCACCGGCGCGAGGGCGCCGGAGTAGGCGCAGGCGTAGTACGCGGCGACGGCCCCGCCGGAGTCGAGCTGGATCCAGGAGCCGACCTTGCGCCCGGCCATCGGCGTGCCCTCGGTGAGGCGGCCGATCTCGGCCGAGGCGGTGGTCGCCTTCGCGCGGACCCGGACCCACGGCGTCCGGCAGACCTGGTGGGTCGCCGCGCTCGGGGCCACGCGCTGGGGCGCGGGCGCCGGGGCGGGGGCGGCGACCGGCGCGCTGGACGCACACGCGTAGTACGCGGCCACGTGGCCGCCGTTGTCCAGCTGGATCCACGTGCCGACCTTGCGGCCGCTGAAGGTGGCGCCCTGGTTCAGGCGTCCGACCTCCGCCGAGCGGGTGGTCGCGTTGGCGCGAACCCGGACCCATGGCGTCCGGCAGACGGCGAAGGTGGAGCCGCTTGCGGTGGACGCCTGGGGGGCGGCGGCGCGGCCGGAACCGGCGCAGGTGTAGTAGGCCGCGACGAAGCGCCCGTCGTCGAGGCGGAACCACGAGCCCTGCTGCGTGCCGGTGACCGCGGTGCCCCGGGAGAGGCGGCCGAGCTCGCGGGAGTTGGTGGTGGCCGCCGAGCGGACGCGGACCCAGTCGTGGTTGCACACCACACGGGTCTCGGCCGCTTGGGCGGGGGTGGGGGCCACGAGGACCCCCACGACCGCCAGCAGGGCGGCGGCGAAAACTGAGAGAAGTCGGGCGGTTGGGCGCACGGCTGTATTCATCTCCCCTGGACCGTTGGGTATGACTGGGTACGGCCGGTGGGGGTGGTGTGGCCTCTTGAATGCTCCCTGCAAGCGCGGACGCCCATCAACCCGAGCCGACGAAATGGCGGCGAACTCTCAACCCTTGGCTGAGAGATTCCTGAAGACCATCAGGTCCCGGGGACCGGTGGGCGTGTCTGCCCCCTGCGCACTGGCTCCCCGCCTAGCCTGCCGTTGTGGAGGAGCGTCGCCAGTACCGGTGGAACGTCCAGCCCCGGTTCTTCGTGATCCTGGGGCTGTTCCTGGCCCTCGTGTTCGGGGTGTGGGGGATCGTCAACGCCATCGGGGGCGCGCTGCAGCCCCGCGGGGTCGAGCTCCCGCGCGGGGGGAGGACGCTCTTCCCGGAGTACCGCCTCGTCGGCTACTCGGGCTACCCGGGTTCGGCCGCCCTGGGCCGCCTGGGCACCGGCGACATCGACGAGCGCATGGACGAGATCGAGCGGGTGGGCCAGGACTTCCTGCGTGGGCGCAAGCTGCTGCCCGTGATGGAGCTCATCGCCGTCACCGTGCACTCCCAGCCGGGTGGGGACGGCCTGTACCGCTCCCGGGCCAAGGACGACATCATCGCCAGCTGGCTCGAGACGGCCCGCAAGCACGAGGCGATCCTGCTCCTGAACATCCAGCCCGGGCGCGCGCGCTTCATCGACGAGGTGAAGCACCTCGAGAAGTGGCTCGTCGAGCCCGACGTCGGGCTCGCCCTCGACCCCGAGTGGGCGGTCGGCCCGGAGGAGGTGCCCGGGGACGTCTACGGGCACTCGACCGGCCCCGAGCTGGACGAGGTCGCCACCTACGTCGCCGGCCTGGTCGCCGAGCACGGCCTGCCCGAGAAAGTGGTGCTGTACCACCAGCTGCACGCCGACATCATCTCCGAGGAGGAGAAGCTGGTGCCGCACGAGGGGGTGGCCCTGGTGAAGTCGATCGACGGCATCGGCTCGGCCGCCGCGAAGGTCAACGCGTGGAACAAGATCGTGGCCCAGACCCCCGACCACGTGAACCTCGGGTTCAAGCTGTTCTACGAGGAAGACGCCCGCCACGGCCCGCTCATGTCGGCCGACCAGGTGATGGAGCTGCAGCCCGAGCCCGTCTACGTGCTGTACGAGTGAGGAATCAGCCCGACAGGCGCGACAACGGGGCGCGCGAGTCGGGCAGGTCGACGCTCATGGCGGCACCGCAGACGACGAAGAAGAGGACGCCCAGGGCTGCGGCGGCCGGCCAGGCGGCGAGGTCGGGGGCCGGTGCGGGCGCCGACGGCACGAGCATCACGAGGGCCCCGACGACGAACATCGCGACCGCGAACCACTGGTAGATGCGCAGCCCGGCCACGATGCGGGTCAGAGGCTCGCCGCGGTAGGCCTCCTCGATGAACCGGACGGTGCCGGCGCCCACGAGGTAGCCGCCCATGACGAGCGTGAGCGGGGCGTGGGCCAGCCAGGCCGCGAGCAGCACCGAACCGAGCACCAGGTTGCCCAGGATCGAGTACAGCTGGGTCGGGTGGATGGTGACCCCGCTCAGCCCGGCGTGCGCGCAGGCCCGCGAGTGCGGGTTGGTCACCACGATCCCGGACGCCGCGGGTGCACCGTGGCAGCAACCCTGCACGAGGCAGCGGAGGCGCCCGACCGCCTGGGTCCAGGGGGCGACGAGGGCGAAGGCGGCGAGCAGCACCGCGTCCTGGGGGCTGGCCAGCACCCACGCCCCGCCCAGCACGGCGATGGCGGCGAGGCTGCCGAAGTAGCCGAACGGGCGGCTCAGGCGCTGGGAGGACCCGACGAGGAGCTGACCCATCACCATCGCCCCGACGGCGCCGGCCACCATGAGGAGCGCGACCGGGGCCGCGTACCGGGCGCCCGCCGCGAGGACCGCCCCGGCGGCGCCGACCCCGCCGGCGAGGCCTGACCAGACGACGTGGTTCATGATCCGCACGGGCCCCAGGCGCACCGACGACCAGCTGTTGGCCAGGCGCTCGGTGGCGGCCAGGAGCGCCTGCCACCCGGGCGGGTTTCGGCGCAGGGCGAGGACGGGCCTGGGGAGTTCGCCGAACCGCTCGAGCAGCGACAGGCGCTCGTGGCCCACGGCCAGGGCCAGGCACCCCAGCACGGCGGTCGGGGTGGACACCCAGAGGCCGCCCGGGGATCCGAGCGCGAGGGCCAGGCCTCCCGTGGCCAGGCAGAAACCCGTGTAGATGGGGTGCGGGACGAGCCCGAACACGCCGGTCGTGACCAGGCGCTCGGGCGGGAACGCGTTCATCGGCAGGCCGCGGCCGCGCACCATGAGCGTGCCCAGGCCGAAGACCATGATGGCCGCCCCGGTGACCGTGAGTGCCCAGCCGACGCCCGGCAGGCGCGGTGTCGGGAACGGCACGGGGACGCCGCCCAGCGCGACCAGCAGGGCCGGGACGACCACCACGAACAGGGCGCCGTAGCCGACGCGGGCGAGCAGGCCGCTCATCCGAAGCGGACCTCCTCGTGGACCACCCAGCCGTCGTGGGGGGTGCCGTCGAGGACGAGCTGTCCGCGGGAGAGGTACTTGGCCTCGTGGAGGTGGCGCAGGGTCGCCGGCAGCAGCCGGGACAGGACGCCGCTGAAGGGGCCGAGGAGGGTGGCCGGGACGCTGTCGACGCGGATGGGCCGGGTCTCGCCGAGGTCCAGGGTCGCGTGGCCGTCCGGTGCGGTGACCTCGGTGACGGTGGCACCGTCCATGCGGGTCCACGTGTGAGCGGTCGAGGACCCGGACACGTCCAGGCCGGGGGAGAACAGACGGACGCCCGCGGCGTCCGCCTCGATGCGGCCGCGGCGCAGGGACTGGCGCTGCCGGACGGGCGCTCCGGGGGAGTCGGCCTCGATCGAGGCCGTGTAGTCGAGGCGGAGGGGGCCGAGGGTGAGGTGCGCGACGTACCCGATGAACAGGGCGCCATCGGGGGTGACACAGTCGGCGTACCACTTCGTGAGGCGCACGGGGACAACGTAGACCCGCCGGGCGGTCCGTGCGTGTGCCGTGCCCACGCTTGCGCGAGGTACACCGTATATATACACTGTACACATGCTGACCCGGGAGGCGATCGTGGAGTCGGCCCTGCACGTCGTCGAGCAAGGTGGGCTGGAGGCTCTGTCCATGCGTGGCGTGGCCCGGCGGCTCGGCGTCACGCCGATGGCGCTCTACAACCACGTGCACGACAAGGCCGACCTGGTGGACGCCGTGGCCGTGGCGACGGCCGAGGGCCTGCAGGAGTCCGGGGCCGTCGATGCGGAGGCGTCCGCGCGGGCACTCAACGAGGTGTTGGCGGCCTCGCCGTGGCTGGTGCCGGTGCTGGCGCAGTCCCGTGTCGGGCTCGCGGATGTGCACGGCGACGACTGGCTCACCCTGCAGGCGTTCGTGCTGGGACTCGGCGCGCTGCGTGGTTCAGGGAGACTGGACGAGGAGGGCGCGGACCGCTTGTTCGAGCGGGGCCTCGCGGCGCTCCTGGCCGATCCGCCCGCCTGAGTGTGGTTGTCCGATAATGCACATTATGACATTACCTAGTCTGCGTATTGCATCAGATGAATCACCACGGTCCCCCGGGCGACATGGTGCTGCGAGACGTCTGGCGAGGGCTCTGACCTGCGCAGATGCCTCTCCGTACACGATGTCGAGCAGCGGTAAGGCGCCCGGGGCTGTGCGTGGACGCGTTTGAGCCGGTTACGCAGACAGGCTCTGTTGCAAAAATCGTGAAGCTTGAGCATGCTTGGCGGAGATTGGACGGACGGAACGATGACGGATTTCAAGTGGCGCCATTTCCAGGGTGATGTGATCCTGTGGGCGGTGCGCTGGTATTGTCGCTATCCGATCAGCTATCGCGACCTTGAGGAAATGCTGGCGGAACGCGGCATTTCGGTCGACCATACGACGATCTATCGCTGGGTCCAGTGCTACGCCCCGGAGATGGAGAAGCGGCTGCGCTGGTTCTGGCGGCGTGGCTTTGATCCGAGCTGGCGCCTGGATGAAACCTACGTCAAGGTGCGGGGCAAGTGGACCTACCTGTACCGGGCAGTCGACAAGCGGGGCGACACGATCGATTTCTACCTGTCGCCGACCCGCAGCGCCAAGGCAGCGAAGCGGTTCCTGGGCAAGGCCCTGCGAGGCCTGAAGCACTGGGAAAAGCCTGCCACGCTCAATACCGACAAAGCGCCGAGCTATGGTGCAGCGATCACCGAATTGAAGCGCGAAGGAAAGCTGGACCGGGAGACGGCCCACCGGCAGGTGAAGTATCTCAATAACGTGCGGAGTCTCCACCCAACAGATTCGCAACCTCGAAGCCGCCGGAGTCCTCCCGCCTGCCGATCGCACAGGTTCGGGTTACCGGGTCTATCGCGGTGCGCACCTCAGCGCTCTACTCTGCTATCAGGCACTCGCACGCGGCCACGGCGCTGGATCAGCCCGTTCCATCATGGAAGCGTTGAGCACAGGACAGATCGACCAAGCATTGGCCCTCCTTGATGCCAGCCACCACGAACTTCACCAGCAACGCCAGGCCCTTACCGAAACGAGCCAGGCCCTCACCCGTGTTGCCGCTGCGGTAGAGCATCACGCCGGCCCGGACGCGCCGTTGTCCATCGGAGAACTCGCGGACTATCTCGGGATACGCACGTCAGCGCTCCGCGTATGGGAACACGCTGGTCTGCTCGCCCCAGCTCGGCAGACCAGCCGCCGCCACCGGGTCTATGACAGCGAGGACGTCAGAGACGCCCGAATCATCCATCTCCTCCGGCAAGGACGCTATCGCTTCGACCGCATCAGACCCATCATCACCGAACTCCGAGGAAGCAAGAGTGCCGATGCTCTACAGGCCGCGCTCACCGAACGACGAACCAGCCTGACACACCGAGCCAGAGCCATGCTCGACGGCGCAGCCCTCCTCCAACAACACATCACCGAGTTCATCGCCTCCGACGCACCCGCCCCGAGCGAACCAGTAACCGGCTCCTAACCCCAGCACCCCACCGACCGCTCGGCACCGGCCACCCTCTGCCTCTGAAACAACGGATGCACGTATGCCACCGCGGGTGGGGCGTGCGCACCTCCTTCATGAGACGACTCATGAGGGAGGCCAGGATGAAGGGCGGGGTGATCCTGTTCCGCGGCACAGGTGCTGCCGCGCGCCGCTATGTCGAGGCCGACCGCTCCCGCGCCGACGAGTATTACCTGGGCGCGGACAACGCCTTGTCGGAGTACACGGTGCTCGATGCTAGCGGCGAGGTCACCGCCGCAATGTCACTGTCGGCGGTCGAGTACGAGGGGTGGGTGGACTGGCACGATCCCGTCACGGGTGAGTCGATGGGCACGCCACGTAATCCGGGTGAGGGGTCGAAGGGTTCGCCGTTGTTCGCGGAGATGACGATTAACGCACCCAAGAGCCTGTCGGTCGCCGCCGCCCTCCACCCCGAAGTATCTAGCGCCCTCGACCAAGCGCAGCAGGATGCACTTGGAGAGATTCGCCGCTGGCTCGGCCAACACTCCGTCATCAGGGTCGGGCCGCGTGACGCGCGGGAAGTGCTGCCTATCGAGCAGATGCAGGTCGTCGGCATCCGCCACAAGACCTCGCGGGCTGGTGATCCGCACCGGCATATTCACATGCAGATCGGCACTCGGGTGTTTGCGGCTGGGAAGTGGCGGGCACTGGATACGGCGGCGTTGTTCAAGCAGCAAGGCGCGATCCGCGCCCTCGGAACCGCGGTCATCGCCGCGCACCCACACCTCGCGCAAACCCTCGCAGAGCATGGCCTGACCCTCGATCCCGTCTCCGGCGAGGTAGTTGAGTTGCAGCCATTCAATGGGGTGATGTCGAAGCGGTCTGCGCAGATCAGACGCAACCTCGTCCGGCTCGAAGCCGAATGGGAAACAGAGCACCCCGGCGAAGCTCTCGGCCCGATCATGACCGCGAAGTTGCAGGGCATCGCCTGGACACACAAGCGGCCAGGGAAGAAGCCGACTGATTTGAAGAACGAGCAGTGGTGGGTGCAGGAACTCCGCGACGCCGGATACGACCCCGCTGCACCTCGACGCAGCACCGTGCAGCGCCCGGTGCAGTTGGATGAACTTGCGGTGCAGGAGGTTGCATCACGGGCACTGGATCGCTGCGCCGCCGCATCATCAGCATGGACGAAACACAGCATGCAGGAGCACGTCACCCGCATCACCACCGAACACGGAGTGCAAGCAACACCTGCCGAGCTGCGCGAGTTCATCAAGATAGCGACCGACCTTGCGGTCTCGGATTGCTTCTCCGTCCTGCCACCGGGTGCGGCGACGCCGGAACATGTCGCGCACCTGACCAGCCTCACCGTGATCGCCGCCGAAACCGCGCTCCGCGACCGCTTCGCCGCCACCACCCCAGAGCAAGAATCGAAGCACCCGGACATGACCGACGCCGCACAAGTAGCGGGGCTGAACAAAGGGCAGGCGGTCGCTGCTGCTGCGGTTGCATCATCTGACCCGTTGGTGATCGTGGAGGGTGCTGCGGGCAGCGGGAAGACGACGATGCTGCGCACCGCCATCGACGTCGCCGCCCAGCACAGCAGGGCGTCACGGGTGGTTGCACCGACGCTGCGCGCGGCGCAGGTCGCGCACGAAGAACTCGGCATCCCCGCAACGAGCGTTGCGGCGCTCGTACATGCGCACGGATGGCGATGGAACTCCGATGGCGTATGGACACGCCTACACCCTGGCGACGCTGACCCCGACACCGGGCGCACCTTCACCGGCCCGCCCGACGATGCTGTGCTGTCGCGGGGTGAACGGGTAATCGTGGACGAGGCCGGGATGCTCGACCAAGACACCGCCCACGCCCTCCTCACCATCACCACCGAAGCCGGAGCGACCGTCGCGCTTGTCGGCGACCGTGCCCAACTCCCCGCTGTCGGTCGGGGCGGGGTACTCGACATGGCCGCACAGATCAGGGGCCGTACATACGACATGACCGAGCTGCACCGGTTCGCCGACGCCGAGTACGCGACACTCACGCTGACGATGCGCGACCGGGAGAACCCCGGCGAGGTGTTCGACCGGCTCACTGCCATGGGCCTCGTGATACTGCACGCGGACGAGGAACAAGCCCAGCAGCACATCACAGAGCAAGCTACTGAGGGTGAGGCGATCACGGTCGCCTCGAACGACAAGGCAGCGGCGTTGAACGAGCGCATCCGCATGGGGCGGGTCGAGCGAGGCGAGGTTGATGACACGATCACGGCGACCGGCAGCGACGAGCTGCCTATCGGTCGGGGTGATCTGATCCAGACGAGGAGGAACGACCCCGCGCTTGGCGTGGCGAACCGGCAGCAATGGATCGTGCAGCACGTCGCTGGTAATGGCACCGTGTACGCCCGCGAGACCGGCAGCGGGCGCAGGAACCCCCGCACCGTCGCCCTCCCGCCTGAGTACGTGAGTGAACACGCGCACCTGTCCTACGCAGCAACCGCGTACGGCGTCCAGGGCGCAACCGTCAACGCCTCCCACACGATGCTGACTGAGCCCTGATCCACCGATTGTGATTCTTGGGGATGGTTCGCGTCGTTGTTGACGGCATTTCGGGTGTGGGCGTGGTGGTCCTGCCGGTCTGTCCGGCTTCTCCACTGGGGGTCCTTGGTTGCGCCTGCTGGGGCTGGGTGGTCAGGGAGTGACCGGCTGGGGTGGGCTGGTCGCGCGGGCGTGGAGCGCTCTCCAGGCGTGGGCCCAGGGCCAGTGTGTGGGTAGGTGCAGGACGAGTCGTCGACCGGTGGCGGCGATCCGTGCCGGGACCTGGATGATCTGACGGCGCAGGGTGGCCCATCGGGCCTTGGCCAGGCCGGCGGCGACCGCGGCGGCTCGGGCGATGTTGAACCCGATCACCGCCAGGCTCACCCAGGCGGCGTTGGCGGCGTACTTCCCCGACGGCAGGTGGGCCAGGGGGCCGTCCTTGAGTTCGGCGATGACCTGTTCCACGATCGCATGGTCGCGGTGGAGCTGATCGGCCTCGACCGTAGTGAAAGAGGAATTGGTGATGAACGCGTGGTGCCGGTAGGCGGCGAACAGTTCCCCCTGCTCACTGCCATCGGAGGCGAGCGGCTGGATCCGTTTGACCCGGCGCACGACCAGCCGGCAGGGCACGTGCTGGTGCTGGCGTCGGCCGGTGAACGCCACGAACTCGACTTCGGCAACCTCCGCATCCGAGATCCAGCGTTGTTCGGCTTCCTCCCAGACGGCGTGGGGGTACTTGATGGTCTGCCAGGCGTCCTCGGCCAGGCCGGCGATTGCTCGGGTGACGGTCTTGGTCATCCGGGCGGTGACCGAGAACCACGCGTTCGCTCGCAGCGCGGCCCCCACGAACGCCCACCCGTAGTACGCCGAGTCCGCCCGGCACAGGATCCGACCCCGCACGCCAGCAGCACGGGCGGTGGTGACGGCTTGGGCCACCATCCTGCCGGCGCCCCGCGCGGAGCCGGTGTTGCCCTTGCGGAGCCGGGCGCGGGCGATCACCGGGCCTGCCAACGGGGTCGACAGGGCAGCAATTTGGATGTTCAATCCCCGCACCCTCGTGTACCCGTAGCCGGCGCCCTGCTTGCGGTACCCGTGGACCTCCCGGATGGTGTCGTCGACATCGAGGAACGCCAGCCCCTGTTCGATGTCGGCGCCTGCCAGGACGCCGGGCACCCTGCCGGCAAGGCCGGCTAGCAGACCTGCGCCGACGGCGTCGAGCTGCTGCACGTGGCCGTGCGTGAACGAGCGCAGGAACGTGCCCAACGTCGACGGCGCCCGCACCCCGGTGAACACCCGTTCCATGCCCCCGTGCCGCAACACGTCGAGGTCATCGATACTGTCCGCGCCGGCGAGCATCCCGCCCACCACGCTGGCCGCCTTCACGGTCGCGTTCGCCGACGGCACGCTCAACCGTTCCTCCAGCAGGTCATACAGGCCAGCAGACTCAGCCAACCGCAACGCCGGCACCAGACCGGCAGCAGACACCAGGTTCGGGTCATCGAACACGGGACGGATCGTATGAGAGGCTTTCACTTACGAGGTGACCCTTCGACGCGGTGGACGGCGACTTCAGCAATCACCATCCTCCCTGCTCAGAACGGTCACCTCGCCCCATGCCACGCCCACACCCGCCACGACACCGGTGGATCAGGGCTGAGGCGACGAGCGCGGCAGGCGTCTACGTTGGCATGACCCGAGGCCGCGAGCACAACTGGCTGCACGTTGTTGCCGAGGATATGGCGGAGGCTCGGGCGCAGTTCGTTGCAGCGACGGAGCGCGATCCCGCAGACCGGGGCCTCGACCACGCCACCGCACAAGCCGCCGAAGCCGTGCGTGGCATCGTCAAGGACGGCCCGATCCAGCGCGTCACCGAAGAACTCGCCAGACTCGACAGGGAAGCCGAACGTGCTGAGCGGCATGCGGATCGATGGGAGCAGGCCGCCAACCGGCTCGATGCCCAACGCGCTGCGCACCGGGCCGAGAGCGACGAGAGCACCGCCGCGCTTCGCCAGGCCGAGGAAGAGGCCGCGCGGGTGCGTGCCAAGGTCGCCGCGCCCCTCACCAAGCAAGCCGAACAAGACGGAGCGACGTACCTTGCCAGAGTAGAAGCAGAGAGGACAGCGAGCACACGCCTCGCCACTGTCGGGCGATTCGGGCGGCGTAAGGCCCGCGACGAGCACCGCGCCGCCAGCGAACAAGCAGCAACCATCCGAGTACACCTTCGCGATGAGTGGGACGCCGAACCGCCACGAACCCGCAGCGCACTACCCGAATGGGCTACACAGGTCGCGGAGCGGCGAGCAGAAGCCGATCCCCGCGTGAGCGAAGCCAACCAAGCTGTCGAAACCGCGCGCACCGAACGAACCACAACGGTTGACCGTCACCGCAACGAACGGCTGGCGCTCTTGGCAAGCGAGTACGGGGCTGAGAATGCCCGCGCTCACCAGTACGGGATGCGCGCCCTCAACCCTCGACGCAATGCCCGCGATGCTCGCACCCGCGCAGACTTCCTTCGCGTCGAGAGTGCAGAACTCCGCAGCCTCCCGACGAACGTCGCCGCCAAGCTCATCGAGACGAAGCGCGCCGAGCAGGAGCGTGGTCGGCAGCAGGCAACGGAACGGGCCAGGCAACTGCATAGTCCGTTTGCGAACGATCCCCAACGCTATGACCCGCGCCGCGAGGGACCAGCGCGCGGCCTGTGATCAGTCACGCAGTTCCTGTGGTCCACATGACCTATCCTGGCGTCGGGTATGATGCTTGGCATGGGTAACTTGATTTGCGTGTTCGCTGCGACGCACACGCTTGCTGTCCGCGACCGCCGCGCCTAACGGCGCGCCTCGCTGAACGCTTCGCGCGTCGTCCATCCGAGAGACCATTCGCGTCTCGGAACGGCGATCTTGCGCACCCATTTTTTCTCTGTGCTCTGCCCTGTTTCCGAGGCGCTCCATCCTTCTTTCTTGGAGCGCGAACATGCCTCGTTCATCCCACGGCGGCCGACACGAACTCGGCCAGAACTTCCTCACCCACACACCCACTATCAGCAAGATCACAGCCCTCGTTACGGCGACGAAGGGGCCGATCCTTGAACTCGGCGCTGGAGCCGGTGCACTCACGAGGCCTCT
This sequence comes from Propioniciclava sp. MC1595, assembly GCF_017569205.1. Taxonomy (GTDB): domain Bacteria; phylum Actinomycetota; class Actinomycetes; order Propionibacteriales; family Propionibacteriaceae; genus Propioniciclava. The sequence continues at coordinate 1,709,522 of NZ_CP071870.1, read as the reverse complement.
CGCGCAACTCGGCAGGCCAGTGACTGCGATCGACATCGACGAGCATCGGATCGCAAGCCTCCAAAGCGCACTGCCAGGCGTGACGATCAATCACGCCGACGCGCTCACCGTTCCTCTCGACCATCCCGTGATCGTAGGGAACATCCCTTTCCACCTCACCACTCCGATTCTGCGACGGCTTCTCCGGGGCGGCACCTGGACCGAGGCCGTGCTCCTCACTCAATGGGAGGTCGCACGCAAGCGCTGCGGGATCGGTGGCTCCACCATGCTGACTGCGCAGACTGCGCCCTGGTTTACCTTCGACCTCCACGGCCGGGTTCCCTCCTGGGGTTTTCGCCCACGCCCCAGCGTTGATGGGGGCATCATCCAGATCAGTAGACGCAACCATCCTCTCGTTCCCGGTTCACAGCGCAGCCGGTACGAACAGTTCGTACGCGCGGTGTTCACCGGTCGAGGCGGAACCCTCGAGCGCATCATCGCGAACGCGGGCCGCCTCGATCCTGGACAAGCCAAGCAACTCTTGAGGCAGAGTGGCATCGACACACGCGCGTTGCCGCGAGACCTGACACCAGAGCAGTGGGCCGGAGTCTGGAACGCGATGCCTGAGCAGCCACCACTCAAAACCCACCAAACACGACCACGGTCTAACGATTCATGATCTCGCTGCCCGCGATGATCAGTCGGTCGCGCGAGTGAACTCTCACCGACCGGTAAACTACAACCGCGCACACGCGCACGATCACAGGTGAGTGCGTTTAGGGCACCTCGGCTAGCCGAGGTCGACGTGCTCGGCGACGTAGCTCACGGGCAGCGTGATCGTGGTGCGCCGCTTCGATCCTGCCCGCCGCACGGTGAGGGATCCGTCGTCGTTCGCATGGGCGACGTGCCAGCGGTCGCCGTTTTTCACCCAGCTTCGCCCGAGCGAGAGGCGCCGATTGTTCTCGCGGGTGATGATGAGATCTCCGCGGGAAACTTCGTTGCCGTCATGGAGTTTGACGCCGTCCACAGCGACGTCGCCCTGGAGGATTCGGTCGGTGCGGGCGCGGGTGTTGAGCGCAGAGACCGTGTCGAGGGTTTCCGCGATCAGCACCGTGCTCTTTCCCGCTGCGAGGTCTGTGCGCCAGGCTTGGTAGGCGGCTTCGAGAATCTCGTCATATCCGCCCGGCGTGACGCGCTGGTGCGCAATGTAGGTATCGATGACGTCGGTGTCGCCGATCCGCAACTGCAGGGACGCCTGCTTCTCCCAGTCGTTTCGGAAGCGACGCACATCGACCAGTTCCGGGGCGTCGCCGCGGTCACGCACGAGCATCCCGAACGCGCCGCCCGCGTCCACCGCTGCGAGTTGCGCCCAATCGCCCACGAGCAGCACTTTCGCGCCGACCTGCTGGGCGTGACTGGTGATGGCATCGAGCGCGAACGTGCCACCCAAGGAGGCTTCGTCGATGATGACGAGCTGTCCGCGCGTGAGGTTCCATTTCCCGAGGCGATGCTCATGCAGCCACTTCGCCGTGTTCTCCGTCCCGATCTCCAGATCCCCGGCGAGGACGTCGGCGGCAGCGGCCGAGGGCGCGAGCCCGGTCACCGAGCCTGGCCCGTAGCGTCGCTCCCAGGCTCGGCGCAGGGCACGCATCGTTGTGGTCTTCCCAGTCCCTGCGGGGCCGACGAGTACGTCGAGGACGCGGCCGGAGACGCCGATCTTCGCGATCGCCTGCTCCTGGTCCACCGACAGGGTGTGCCCGTCGCGGTTCTTCGTTCTGGCAGCGTCCTCGATCCATGCCAGCGGTACGGTCGGCGCCGACCGATCATTCGACGCGCCAAGGAGTCGGTCTTCTGCCGCGAGCACCTGCTCGGAGGAGAACACCGTTCCGGCTTTGGGTCGGAACACGCTCGACCCGTCCGCGCGACGAAACAGCGAGGGGCTCTTCGCGAGCTCGGGCGGAGTGAGGCGCAGCGAGACCCGTTCTGCGGCATCGACGATCTGCTGGGTGATGACGTCCCGGTCGTTCGCGGACGCGAAGCGGAGAGCCATCGTCTGTCGCACGGCCTCCGCGTGGAGGTTCCACCGTTTCCACGTCGCTCGCCGGTCACCGACCTGCTGCACCACGACCTCGGCGACCTCCTCGAGATCCTCCAACGGGATATCGTCTGCCCGCAGCAACGGTTCGTGCTCACTACCGGCGAGCAGTGCCGACGCCCAGGTTGGCGCGTCCTCACCCAGCAACGCGGTCGCGCGTTCTCGCCACTGGGAGGTGAGATCGCTGAGAGAGTGCTGCTGCTTCGGGGGCCGAGTCTCGAGCGTGGCCTGCTGCCGGAACTGCCACACCAGCTTCGGGGACGGCTGCCTCCCGTGCTTCGAGACGTAGTCGTCGACCAGCCGGTCTTTGACCTGCTCGATATCGCGAGTACGGGAAGAGAACTCGTCCATCAGCTCCTGCGGCACGCCAACGATCTCCCACGCCGTGGAGCGCCCCGCACCGCGCTCACGGGCTTCCCACCCGACGCCGAGGATCTGAGTGAGATGGTCCGAGAGGACCGCGTTGTAATGCTCCGATAGGCCGGTGACGGCGGCGTGGATAGCGCGAGAATCGAGCGTGCGCCACTTCCCGTCATGAGCTGCTTGCACGCGGTTGGCGACGACAATGTGCGTGTGGAGTTGTGGATCCGCGGCCCGAGAATCGTAATGATCGTAGGCAGTCGCAATCACACCCCGCACGTCGACTTGCGCGACGGCGCCACGCGCCCCTTTCGCGCCGACCCTGGTCATCGCGACGTCGCGCTCGAGTAGGGCGATCATGTCTCGGATCGCTGCGTGGTGAGCTTGGGCAATGAGTGCTTGCGTGCCGCCGTCGGCAACTGCCCAGAGGGTCGAGACGGACTTCGGGACCGAGAACGTGAGATCGAACCCTGCGACCGGCGCATTCGTTGGCTTCTGTGCTTCCTCCGCCTCGATCAGCGCTTGCTGCGCGGTACGCTCACCTGCGGTAAGGGACTTCGGGAGCTGATCGAGGCGGCGCTGCGTCCGCTCGCCCGCGGTGGCAAACTTTCGGTACGGACGCCCCAGTTGCTCGCCGCTGTTCGGATCCTGCCCGTGCCCCATGAGGCGCCGTAACTGCTCCTCGCTCACCGAGGCACCGACGGCGATCTCTCCGGCGAGTCCTGGGAGGCCGGCCCCGAGCCAGATGCCGGGAGGCGTTCCTGCTTCAAGGTAGTACCTTGTCAGCGCTGACGACGCATCGCGATCCCCGTCGCCAGCGACAACTGCGTTCAGCAGGTACCGGTACCCGTCCCCAGCGGTCATGACCCTGATCGAGATCGTCACACCTGAGTTGGGTCACCGTTCGGCGATTCTTGCATAGGTAGGGGCCGTGACTTGCGGTGATGCCGTGGCTTGGTGCTTCGTTTAGGCACTAAGCGGGACTCTAGGATCTAGGCATGGCGTGGATTCGGCGGGTGCGGACGGCCTCGGGGGCGACCGCGGTGCAGATCGCTGAGTCGGTGGGTGGTCGACGTCGCATCGTGCGGCACGTGGGGTCGGCGCACGATGAGGCCGAGCTTGGGCTGCTGATGGCCCAGGCCAGCAAGCTGCTCCAGGACGATGCCCAGGGGCAGTTGGATCTGGGGCTGTCGCTGCCAGTTCCTTGGGCCGCGATGGTGCCGGCCCCGGCCGAGACGCTGTTCGGGGAGCAGGTCAAGGGCCCGGTGCGGCGCCCGGTGGTGGCCGCGCCTCGTGTGCTGCGAACGTCCTCGGCGTTGCTGTATGAGGCGTTGGCCGGGGTGTACACCGACCTGGGTTTCGACGTCCTGGACGATGAGGTGTTCCGCGACCTGGTCATCGCGCGGGTGGTGGAGCCGACCAGCCTGCTGGACGTGGACCGGGTGCTGGCAGACCTGGGTCGGACCGCGGCCAGCCTGTCGACGCGCAAGCGCACGTTGGGCCGATGCCAGGACGGGGCCTACCGCGACCAGGTCGCCAAACTGTGCTTCGAGCAGGCCCGGGCCAGCGGGGATGTGTCGTTGTGCCTGTACGACGTGACCACGCTGCACTTCGAAGCCGCTGAGGAAGATGCCCTGCGCAAGGTCGGCTACTCCAAGGAACGCCGGGTCGACCCGCAGATCATCGTCGGTCTGCTGGTCGACCGGCACGGTTTCCCGTTGGAGATCGGGTGCTGGGAGGGCAACAAGGCCGAGACGCACACGATCGTGCCGATCATCGAGGCCTTCGCCGCCCGGCACGAGATCGAGGACTTGGTCGTGGTCGCTGACGCCGGGATGCTGTCGGCTGCCAATTTGAAGGCCCTGGATCAGGCCGGGCACACCTTCATCGTCGGGTCCAAGACCACCAAGGCCCCGATCGACCTGGCCTCCCACTTCCGCTGGCACGGGGATGTGTTCACCGACGGCCAGGTCATCGACACCCTGACCCCCAAGGTCGGCAAGAACACCGACAACGACACCGCCAAGCGTCGCGAGCCGGTCTGGGACCCCGAGCAGCACCGCAACTCGTGGCGGGCGGTGTGGTCCTACTCGGCCAAGCGGTTCGCCCGGGACAACAAGACCCTCACCGCCCAGGAGAACCGGGCCCGGGCAGCGATCGAGGGGGACAAACCAGCCCGGACGCCCAGGTTCGTCAAGACACAGACCGACGGACTGGTCCTGGACGAAGCCGCGCTGGCCCGAGCCCGGCGGTTGGCAGGACTCAAAGGCCTGGTCACCAACATCCCGGCCACGGTGCTGCCCGCTGCCGAGGTGATCAGCTCCTATGCCGACCTGTGGCACGTGGAGCACTCCTTCAGGATGTCCAAGAGTGACCTGAGGGCCCGCCCACTCTTCGCCAGACGACGCGACTCCATCGAGGCGCACCTGACCATCGTGTTCACCGCCCTAGCCATCGGCCGCACCGTCCAGGACCGGACCGGCCTGTCGCTACGTCGAGTCCTGCGCCAACTCCGTCCGCTGCGTTCAGCAACGATCCAGGCCAACGGCGCTATCCAGACCCTGCCACCAGCCCTCGGCGACGACGAGCAGGCCGTCCTTGAAGACCTCAAACAAGCCAGCTCAAGGCACTAAGCCGCTTGACCCAACTCAGGTCACACTGGGCAGGTGCGCCGCAGATCTTGGGATCTACCCTCGGAAGGCGGAGAGCGCGATGTTTGCGTCAATGCAGGGAGATAGCGAAGAGCGCGCTTCAACGGAGATGCTCGAATGGGTCCACGACGGATTGGACTCCGTGGTCGCGGCAGACGTAGACGATTCACACGCCGTACCCGTCGGCGCCGCTCGGCTCGGGGTCGCATTCTGCGCGGCAGACGTTACAGAGCCGGTGCTCGTTGCTCCCCCAGACCGTGACCTCGATATCGTCGGGGATCTCCATTCCGTCGAACTCCATATGCGGAGGTTAGCTGTCGCGGATTGAGTCGTGTCAAGATGCGGCACCGATGCTAAACCGCCGTTACCTATGGTCATCGCGCCGGTCACGCACTCGACGCTTAGTTCTTGAGGTACTCGAGGACGGCGATGACGCGCTTGTTTCCTGTGCGCTCGTTAAGGTCGAGCATGGTGAAGATGCTGCTGATGTGCCGTTCCGCGATCGCGACGCGACATGCATACGGTCCCTGATTTGCTCGTTAGTGAGCTCCGTAGCCATGAGCAAAACGTCAGTATCGCGGAGGAGCTGCTGCGGGAGCGGGAAAGGATTGACCTTACTGACGCAGAGACCCAAAGCGCGAGCATCCCTCATCGCTTTGATGCCAGCCCTTCAACCATTGCAACTAACCCGAACTCGAAATCTAGGTCTTGATCGACAGGCTCACATCCGTTGTCGAGCGCTGTTTGTTCTTCTAGTACGAAACCGACCGTATAGCGGCTGATAGCCATGAGAGCTCGGACCGCAGAGACCTCAGCGAATCCTTCGGACACGAGAAACTCGATCTGACTTTCGGGGGCATCCGAGCCCGCTGGCATCTGGTCACTCTTTTGACGGTGAAACTCTGCGTGCAGCCGTGCTCCATCCCGGACTGCCAGAAGCGCTGTCCGGAAGCTCCGCGCGTTGCGCAGGAGAAAGTCGTCCCAGCGCTCCCCTGACTCTGGGAGTGAGGCGTGGTGTTCGCGATCAAGCACATCAGCTGCGAGCGATCCGAGCAGGTGGCCCTTTGTCCGAAAGTGCCAGTAGAGCGCTGGCTGCTGCACCCGCAGATGCGCAGCCAGCGCCCGCGTGGTGAAACCGTCGATCCCCGTGTTATTGAGCACATGCCTCGCACCGCGCAAGACTGCTGCACGATCGAGTCGCGCTTGTTTCTGAGCCATGCTTGCACTTTATCATCGATAACTTTATCGTTGATAAGGTGTCATCTCTCACTTCCGCTCGTGGCTCGTTGGCCACGGTCCTCATCACGGCTAGCCTCGACGCCGCCGGCATGGGCCTGGTGATGCCGATTCTCCCCGCACTGCTACACGAGGCAGGGGTCACCGCTGATGCGGTTCCGCTGAACGTCGGAGTGCTGATCGCGCTCTACGCGGTAATGCAGTTCATCTTTGCCCCCGTACTGGGAACACTGTCGGACCGATTCGGCCGCCGCCGGGTGCTGCTTGTTTCCCTGGCCGGTGCGACCGTCGACTATCTCGTGCTCGCCACGACATCCGCTCTGTCGGTGTTCTATATCGCCCGTGCAGTGGCTGGGATAACCGGAGCGACCAATGCGGTCACCGCCACCGTGATCGCCGACATCACGCCACCCCACCAGCGCGCCAAGCGTTTCGGTTTACTCAGTGCCTGCTATGGCGGCGGAATGATCGCGGGGCCAGCCATGGGTGGACTGTTCGGTGCCATCTCGCCACATCTGCCGTTTTTGCTCGCTGCTCTTCTCTCAGCGAGCAATCTGGCACTCACCTTTATCTTGTTACGCGAGACCCGTCCTGATTCCCCTGCGCGCTCTGCGTCGCTCGCTCAGCATCGTGGTCGCCCCGGCCTCAGCGCGGTGCCTGGGATTACCTTCCTATTAGTCGCATTCGGCCTTGTTCAATTCATTGGGCAGGCTCCAGGTGCGACCTGGGTGCTGTTTACTGAACACCGCCTCGACTGGAGTCCCGTCGAAGTTGGAATCTCCCTGTCCGTCTTCGGGATCGTACAGGTTCTCGTGCAGGCCCTCCTTACTGGCCGCATCGTGGAGTGGATCGGTGAGGCAAAAACAGTCATCATCGGGTGTGTTACCGACGCCTTGGGTCTCGTAGGCCTGGCGATTGTCACTGACGCATTTTCCATGGCGCCTATCTTGGCGGCACTGGGGATCGGTGGCATCGGCCTCCCCGCTCTGCAAACCCTTCTCTCCCAGCGCGTCGATGAACAGCACCAAGGGCGCCTCCAGGGTGTGCTCGCCAGCATCAACAGCGTCACATCGATCTTCGGACCGGTCGCTTTCACAACGATCTTCGCGCTCACTTACATCAACGCCGACGGCTTCCTCTGGCTCTGCGCCGCAGCACTCTACGTGCCCTGCGTGATTCTCATCATGCGTGGTACAGCAGCGTCCCCGAAGTTCGGCTCATGGGCGAGCGGCGACTCGATGTGAGTTGTGAGACGTGAGCAGGAGCAACACGGCGGCGACACTGCTTCGCCATGGCCGACTAGCGAGACGGCGCCACCGGGAAACTCGGCATCATCTACCAAGGACAGGTCAGCTGGGAGCCTGATAGACCCATCGAAATGTGCGTGCCGATCGCGGAGAAAGGCCGGGCGCATCGGATCGAGCCATAGCACCATGAGTCTTCACGGAAGTGCGTTGACGGAGACTTCGTTGTGAACCGGGCCAAGGGAGAGCTGGAGGCCCTCTCCGAGTGGCTTGCCGATGACATGAGCTGGACGCTCATCGAGAAATCCACACACAGCGGCCCCAGTGCAGCCCGAGAGGTGCGCCCGCCGTTCTCCCGAGCGGGTGGAGGTCATTTCTGTCGTCACCCACGGACGACGCGCTTCCTGCGACGGCTACCTCGAGGCTGGAGGAATGCGCGTCCGTTTCAGCCATGCGTTCCGCTTCGTCAGCACCCCCAAGACCGCGATGATCGCAGAACTGCGACGCTACTGCATCGAGACGCAGGTTGACTGAGGCCTGTGCGGACAGCACGAACGACCCTTAAGCCCGTAATCTGGGAACCGCAGAAACTACCCGATCGAAACGCAACTACTTTGCCGGCCCTACGGGGTTGGCTCGCGGTCGTCGTCCTTGGCCGCGACCGTGCGCAGGAGGTGCTTGTAGCCATCCCTCGCGATCATCACGCGCATCGAAACCGTCACGACGCTACTGCCTTCGACGATCAGGGGAGCGGGGACTGATCGCGGACGCGCTGTCCACTTTGGTTAAAAGATTGCGCCGCTGTAGACGACCGCCATCTAGATGCCGACGATGACCATGCTCTCGAGTGCGCCACTACCCACCATTAGTGTGGTCAGGGTCGGCTTCAGGTGATGAGTCCATGTCGGTAGGCGGTGATGGCGGCGTGGACACGGTTGTCGATGCCGAGGGTGTTGAAGAGCTGGGAGACGTATTGCTTGACGGTGCCTTCGGACAGATGCATGGCCCTGCCGATCTGGGCGTTGGAGAGTCCGCGAGCGATGTGGGTGAGGAGCTCGATCTGGCGCTCGGTGAGCAGGGCAGTGAGTTCGTCTCGCGCGGTTCGGGTGCGGTGGCCCGCTCGTTGCTCGGCGGCGAGCCAGCGGGCGACTCGAGGGGAGAACGCGCCTCCGCCGTGCGCGAGGGCCCTGACGCCGGCAATGAGTTGCTGAGGTTCGTCGGACTTGAGGAGGAAACCGAGGGCGCCGGCGTTGATCGCATCGGCGATGAGATGGTCGTCGGAAAAGGTGGTGAGCATGGCGATCGGAAGCTCGGGCAGTCGGTGCCGGATCTCACGGAGAGCTCCGATGCCGTCGAGTCGTGGCATCTGGATATCCAGCAGTGCGACGTCAACGCGGTGTGTTGCCGCGGCGTCGACGGCCTCGTGGCCGTTGCTGGCGAGGGCGGTGATGTCAAGGTCAGTGGCGGAGGCGAGAATAGCGGCGACGCCGGTGCGGACGAGCTGGTCGTCATCCGCGATCAGGACACGGATCGGCGGGGTGTCGGTGCGATCCTCCGGGGTCATGGCGCGGGAACCGTTCCGATCCTGCTGACCTGGTCGGAGGCGAAGCAGACGACGTGGACGTCGACTCGTTCGAAGAAGCTGATTTCCGCCTCGTAATAGTGACAGGTCTCGTCGGGGCGAGGCGGGAACTCATCGCGTGGAGGATCGAGCATCTCCAGGGCGGCCACCGCGTCCTGTCCGGCGACTCGAGGGGCAATGGCAGTCTGTGTGGTCTCGGTGACGACCGTAGTGGTGCCGACTAACCCAGCGACCAGGTACAAGTGGACCATGGTCAGCGAGTCCAGTGCCAGGGCAGTGATCACCGTCGCCAGCAGCATTGCTCGGACCAGGCCAGAGCCAGCGAGCAGCCGCACCGTGGGCGAGCGGTCGACCAGGACCCCAATCGGGATCCCCAGCACGAGGAATGCCAGTGTTCCGATGGCGTTGAGCAAACCCATCTGCGCAGCACTGGCTCCAAGAACCAGTACCGCCAAGACATCAGTTACGAAGTCGACACCCCGACGCCCAGCGGCATCCAAGGCATTGGACAATAGCAATGGCCACCTGGGCCGTGGTAGCGAGGATCGCAGAGAAGAAGAGGAATCGGTAGAAGACATGAACTTCCCTCAGGAATGAGCGGGCGAGTGGGCAGAACAAAGGACCGCGCGACGTTCCAGCGCGGTCCTGTTACTCGCCACTTACAGGCTGGCCCGAGCCCTGAAGAACATGTCCCAACCTTCCTGGATGGATCGACCAGGAGCGTGGACAACCGTCCCCGCTCAGTGCTGAGTCTAGGCCAGCGCCAGCGCAGACCCTCAGTCGCATCCCCACATGCCGCCGAGCACGCGTCCTCGATTCCCTCCCCCGCGTCGCTCTGAAGGCCGGAACTGACTGCCCCAGCCCTTCGCGGGGGAACATGCCCGAGCCGGATGCGCAGTGGTGCCGGTGCCGCGCTGCGTTCTCCGACAGATGAAGCAGCACGGTCCCGCTGCGCGCCCCTGGCCGAGCAGATCGGCGCACGCGCCATGGTGCCCGCGATCGGCGTTGCTGCCAAGGCCGTGACCACGCTCGCGATGTCAGGCCCCTCGGCTGAACCACAGCCTGACTCAGCTCGTATACGCCCAACCTTGATACGCAGGGTTACCAGTAGGGTCGGTCGCGGATGAGGGAGGTCCCCTGCCCCGGTGGGATGATGGCGTCCATGGAGGACTTCGAGATCAACGGCATGATCCGCCTGGGCCAGTTCCTCAAGCTCGCCAACCTGGTCGACTCCGGCTCCGACGCCCGGGAACTGCTGCTCACGGGCGTCGTGCGCGTCGACGGCGAGGTGGAGACGCGCCGGGGCCGGCAGCTGACCGGCGGCGAGGTGGTCGAGGTGCCCGGCCTGGACCCTGTCCGCGTGGCCGCCGCAGGCTGATCCCCCGAGGCGCGGCGCCCCTCACCTGTCCCGGACGCCGGCCGGTGTCAGGCGAGCAGCCCCAGGACGCTGGCCACCAGGATCTTGGTGATCATCGCCGTGGGGTAGGCGGTGGTGTAGCCGGTCGCCACGCGGAAGTCGTGGTTGGTCTGCTCGTTGGCGTAGGCCAGTAGCGCGGGCTGGGTCTGGGCGCCGGCCAGCAGGCCGGACAGGGCGGTGCCGCCCATGCGCATCACGGTGCGCTGGAAGGCGTAGACGGACAGCCCGACCGTGGCGGTGATGAGGACGCCCAGGCCCAGCATCGCGAGCCACTGGCCGCCGGCGAAGGCGTCGAGGATCTGTCCCCCGGCCCGGGCGCCGGCCTGCGCGAGGAACAGCAGCAGGCCGAGCTCGCTGATCACGGCGGTGGCGGTGAAGGGCAGCGTGGTGACGAGCGGGCCGATCCGGCCGAGGCGTCCGAACACCAGCCCCACCAGGAGGCAGCACAGGGCCGAGCCGAGCGTGAACGTGCCCCCGCCGGGCAGCGGGAGCGGCACCGACCCGAGCGCGAAGCCCAGCGCCATGCCCAGGCCCAGGCCGATCGGGTTGATGATCGTGAGGCCGCGGGAGGAGTCGCCGAAGAACTCGCTCACCTTCACGATGCGGCTGCGGGGCGCGACGACCCGCACGCGGTCCCCCAGCTGCAGCACGAAGCCGGGCTTGGCGACCATGTCGACGTCGGCGCGGCGCACGCGGGAGACGGTGGCGCCGAACTTCTCCTCCAGCCCCAGCTCGGCCACGGTGCGGCCCGAGAGGTGGGGGTCGGAGACGGTGACGCGCCGGAAGTCCAGCAGGGCGCGGTCGTGGACGAGGTGGTGGCTGGACTTGTGGCCCAGTTCCCCCACCAGTTGCGCCACCACGTCGTCGGGGCCGACCACCGTGATCACGTCGTCGACCTTGAGCTCCTCGCCCTCGTAGGCGAGGGCCACCGGGCCCTCCTCCTCGTGGCGGACGCGCGTCACCGAGATCTGGTCGCCGTGGAGCTCCTCCAGGTCGCGCACGGTGGTCCCCGGCGCGAGGTGCTCGACGCGCACGTTGACCTGGGTCAGGGGTGCCGGGGCGTCGGCGTCCTCGGCGGCGTGCCGCAGGGCCAGCTGCTGCACGACCAGCATCCCCAGCACGCCGAGCAGGTAGGCCACGGAGTAGCCGACGGTGGCCGCCGGTGTGTTCCCGGCCGCTGCCAGCGCCGGGGTGTTGGTGACCGCGCCGGCGAAGGTTCCGGCCGCCTCCTCGACCGTCAGGCCGAGCAGCGGGCCGAGCGTGAAGGCGACGGCCCCGCCCAGCACGATGGCCAGGGCGACGCCCACCATCGCGACCGCCTGCGTGCGCAGGCTGTTGAAGAAAGCCGCACCGGAGGACACCCCCACCGAGAACGTGAACAGCGCCAGCCCGAGGTGGGCGAAGGCGACCGGGATCTCGAGGGCGACCCCCTGGCTGGCGCCCAGCGCCGACACCGCGATCGCGACGAACAGCACCGCGGCGGCGCCGAGGGAGATCTTGCGGACGGTGACGTGGCCGACCGCCATGCCCGCGCCCACGAGCGCGAACAGCAGCACCTCGGGGTGCTCGGCCAGCCAGGTCAGGACGGCATGCATTCCGGCGTCACTTCTTTCGGTACAGGCGGGCGTGCTGGTAGACCGGCTCGCTGGTCACGTTGACGCCCAGGTTGCGGAAGATGCCCTCGTCGACGGTGCCGAGGATGGTCGTGGTGTGCACGTCGCAGCCGGCGAGCCGGTGCAGCTCGGCCCGGGCGCGACGCGCGTTCTCGTCCGAGCCGGCGCTCACCGACAGCGCGATGAGCACCTCGTCGGTGTGCAGGCGCGGGTTGCGGCTGCCGAGGTGCTTGGTCTTGAGGGTCTGGATCGCCTCGATCGTCTCGGTGGCGAGCAGCTTCACCTCGGGGTCGATGCCGGCCAGGGCCTTGAGGGCGTCGAGCAGCATGGCGGCGCAGTTGCCCAGCAGCGGGGAGGTCTTTCCGGTCACGATCCGGCCGTCGGGCAGCTCGATCGCGGACGCCGGCGCCTTGGTCCGCCGCTCCAGGTCCAGGGCGGGCGGCACGACGGGACGGTCCTCCTTGGCGATGCCGAGGCTGCCCATGATGATCGCCAGCCGGTCGGACTGGGTCGGCTCGAGCTCCTCGCGGCGCTCGTTGACCAGCGCCTTGTAGTAGCGCCGGATCACCTCCTGCCGGGACGCCTCGCGGCACACCTCGTCGTCGCTGATGCAGTAGCCGGCCATGTTGACGCCCATGTCGGTGGGCGACTGGTAGGGGCTCTGGCCCAGCACCCGCTCGAACAGCGCCTTCAGGACGGGGAACACCTCGACGTCGCGGTTGTAGTTCACGACCTGCTCGCCGTACGCAGCCAGGTGGAACGGGTCGATCATGTTCACGTCGTCGAGGTCGACGGTGGCGGCCTCGTAGGCGACGTTGACCGGGTGGTCGAGGGGCAGGTTCCAGATCGGGAACGTCTCGAACTTGGCGTACCCCGACGCCTTCCCGGCCTGGTGGTCGTGGTACACCTGCGACAGGCAGGTGGCCATCTTGCCGCTGCCCGGCCCGGGGGCCGTCACGACGACGACGTCGCGGGTGGTCTCCACGTACTCGTTGCGGCCGTACCCGTGGTCGCTGACGATGTTGACCACGTCGTGCGGGTAGCCCTTGATCGGGAAGTGCCGGTACACGTGCAGGCCGAGGCGTTCCAGCTTGCGGCGGAAGGCCTTGGCCTGGCGGTTGTCGTCGGTCCACTGCGTCATGACGACGCTCGCGACCAGGAAGCCGCGCCCGCGGAACTCGTCGATCAGGCGCAGGGTGTCGGCGTCGTAGCCGATGCCCAGGTCGGCGCGGACCTTGTTGCGGGCCAGGTCGGCCGCGCTGAGCACGACGACGATCTCTACGTCGTCGACGATGCGCTCCAGCATCTGGATCTTGTTGTCGGGCAGGAAGCCGGGCAGCACCCGCGAGGCGTGCATGTCGTCGAACAGCTTGCCGCCGAACTCGAGGTAGAGCTTGCCGCCGAACTGCTCGCGCCGCGCCTCGATGTGCTCCGACTGGAGGGCGATGTACTTCTCGCGGTCGAACCCGATCCTCTGCATGCTCTCCCCCAGTCGACTGGACGCCGGAAGCCTACCCAACTCCTCGCTCCGGTCGTGTCGTGGCAAACCCGCACGGACGCGTTCGCCGCAGGTCTACCGTGCGTGTACTCGCGATCGGCGGCCTGGCCGCTGTGCTGGCCGTCAACCTCGTCCAGGACGACCTCGACCGCGAGGCGTCCATCGGCGCTCTCCCTCGTCGGGTGGCGGGTGGAACCCGATGACGAGGGCATCCTGCGGATCCGGCGCTCGACGCTGCAGGGTCCCCGGCCCGTGGAGTCGTTGTACCGCTGAGCGCGCCCCTCGCGAGTCCCTGCCGCACTCGCTACCGTGGAGCGGTGAGCACCACCGAGCAGCCCATGGCGGCCGACGAACCCGCCGAGGGCGACGTCACCCCCGAGCCCAGCTTCGAGCAGCAGCGCTTCGCAGCGCGCCCGGCCCGCCTGCGGCCGCGCGCCCGGCGCAACCAGCCCAAGCCCGAGGATCTGTGGGCGCGCCCCTTCGAGGCCGACGGCCGCAACCGCGCCTACGTCGAGTGGCTGGTCGACCAGTCGATGCTCGCCGACGCGGTGACGCTGGGCCGCCAGCTGGCCGGCCACCACCTCATGTGGGCCAACGTGTACGCCTCCCCCGACCCGCGCGCCGCCGTCGAGCAGGCGTCCGTCTGGTACACCGCCTACCCACTGTCGCAGATGACCGCGCCGGGCCAGTCGTTCCTGGGGGCGCTCGGCTCCGAAGAGCTGTGGGAGGCGTTCGAGGAGATCGGCATCGAGGCCATCCACACCGGCCCGGTGAAACTGGCCGGCGGCATCTCGGGCTGGGAGCCCACGCCGTCCATCGACGGCCACTTCGACCGGATCAGCATGGCGATCGACCCCCTGTTCGGCACCGAGCAGGAGTTCCGCGACATGTGCGAGAACGCCGCCGCCCACGGCGGCACGATCATCGACGACATCGTGCCCGGCCACACCGGCAAGGGGGCCGACTTCCGCCTCGCCGAGCTCAACTACCAGGACTACCCGGGCATCTACCACATGGTCGACATCCCGAGAGACGCGTGGCACCTGCTGCCCGACGTGCCCGAGGGGGCGGACGCCGTCAACCTCTCCCCCGAGGCTGAGCGGGCGCTCGCCGAGGAGGGGTACATCATCGGCGCTCTCCAGCGGGTCATCTTCTACGAACCGGGCGTGAAGGAGACCAACTGGTCGGCCACCCCGCCCATCCGCGACCACCAGGGCGTCGAGCGCCGCTGGGTTTACCTGCACTACTTCAAGGAGGGCCAGCCGTCGATCAACTGGCTCGACCCGACGTTCGCCGGCATGCGGCTGGTCATGGGCGACGCCCTCCACTCGCTGCTCGACCTCGGCTCGGGTGGTCTGCGGTTGGACGCCAACGGCTTCCTGGGCGTGGAGAAGTCCCTGGAGCAGGCGCCCGCCTGGTCGGAGGGCCACCCGCTGTCCCAGGCGGCCAATCAGCTCATCGGGTCGATGGTGCGCAAGGTCGGCGGGTTCACCTTCCAGGAGCTCAACCTCACGATCGACGACATCCGCAACACGGGCTCGGTGGGCCCCGACCTCAGCTACGACTTCGTCACCCGGCCGGCCTACCAGGTCGCCCTGGCGACCGGCGACACCGAGTTCCTGCGGCTCACGCTGCGTGAGGCGATCGCGCTGAGCGTCGACCAGGCCTCGCTCGTGCACGCCCTGCAGAACCACGACGAGCTCACCTACGAGCTGGTCCACTTCGCGACCCGGCACGCCAACGACACCTACTCCTTCGGGGGCGAGGAGGTCACCGGCACCGTGCTCGCCGAGACGATCCGGCAGACGCTGCGCGACAAGCTCACCGGCGAGGCAGGCCCGTACAACGCGGTCTTCGTCCAGAACGGCATCGCCTGCACCACGGCGTCCATCATCACCGCCACCCTCGGCATCACCGACCTCGAGGACATCAGCCCGGCCGACACCCAGCGCATCATGGACGCCCACCTGCTGCTCTGCATGTACAACGCCTGGCAGCCCGGCGTCTTCGCCCTGTCGGGCTGGGACCTCGTGGGCGCGCTCCCCCTCGACCGCTCGCAGGTGAGGGGCCTGATCAAGGACGGCGACACCCGCTGGATCGAGCGGGGCGCGTACGACCTGATGGACGCCGCGCCCGACGCCGCCAAGTCGGCCTCGGGCATGCCGCGCGCGCAGGCCCTGTACGGCTCGCTGCCGCGGCAGCTGGGCGACCCCGGGTCGTTCGCGCGCCGCCTGGCGCGGGTGCTCGAGGTCCGCAAGCGCAACGACCTGGCCACCGGCGCCCTCGTCGACGTGCCCGATGTCGCCAGCCGGAGCCTGCTGGTGCTGGTCAACCGGTTGCTGGACGACTCCACGCAGGTGACCGTGCTCAACTTCGCCGAGGAGGCGCTCACCGCGCGCGTGCAGAGCGAACACATCCCGCCGGCGGGCCGCGTGGTCGACCTGGCCACGCTGACCCCGGTCGGCGTGGTCGACGACCTCGGTGGCTTCACCGTCGACCTGCCGCCGTTCGGCGGTCTGGTGCTCGGGGTGCGGGAGCCCGACCCCGACACCGAGGAGTGATCAGGCGGGCTCGGTGCCCTGCGCCTGCCGGCTGCCGAGGTCGGCGTCCAGGCGCAGCAGCCCGGGCCCGTCGTCACCGACCATCCTGATCTGCGCGAGGATCTCGCTGACCGTGGACTCCTCCTCGATCTGCTCCTCGAGGAACCAGTTCAGCAGGGGGCGGCTGTCGAGGTCGCCCTCGGCCTCGCCGGTGCGGTAGAGCTCGCGGATCGACTCCGAGACCCTCTGCTCGTGCCCGAGCGCGGCGGCGAACACGTCGGCCGGGCTGGCCGACTTGTCCACCTGCGGCGCCCTGATCGCGCCGATGGAGGGGTGCCCGTCGCGGTCGACCACGTGGTCGATGAACTTGTTCGCGTGCACGATCTCCTCGTCGGCCTGCCGGCGCAGCCACAGCGCCATGCCCGGAAGGTCGGAGGTGTCCATCTGGATCGCGAGCTGGCGGTACACCAGCGAGGCCTCGAACTCGAGCGTGATCTGGGCGTCGAAGGCGGACGCCATCGCCTCGGTGAGCTTCATGCCCCCCGATGGTAGCTTTCGACCATGGCCGACCCCCACACCCCTGTGGATGACCCCGACGCCGAACGCACCCAGGTCCTCGACACGCAGGCCGTCCGCGACCAGTGGGCCCCGCCGCCGACGCCGGTCCAGGCCCCCCCGTACGCGTACACGCCCGCCCCGGCCTACGCGCCAGGCCCCCAGCCCGACCTGGCCCGCGTGGACCACCGCGGCTCGCTGGCGTGGGACCTCGAGGTCGCCCGCCGGAACAACCGGCCCTCCACGGACGTCGGCCTCCTCCTGCTCCGGCTGTTCTCGCTGCCCCTCGTCCTGCGCGGAGTGCACCACGTCGCGACCTACCCGCAGCTCGTCGACTCGCTGCGCGGCCACGCCCTGCTGGGCCAGGCCCCCGAGGTCATCGGCACGCTGGTGGTCGCCGGCGAGCTCGTGCTGCCCGTCCTCCTCGCCGTGGGGCTGGCGACCCGGCTCGCCGGGGCCGCCCAGGCGGTCGTCGGTGCCACCCTCCTGGTTGCGGGGATCGGCGCCGGTCCCCTGCTCGACCCGGCCACCGGCGCGCTGGCCGGCGAGGTCCCCCTCCTCTACGCCGCGCTCGGGCTGGCGCTGCTGTTCACCGGGCCCGGCCGGATCTCGCTGGACCGTGCCCTTACCTCGGCCGGCCAGGAGCGGCGCGTCGAGAAGCGGGTGGCCAGGCGGCTGGGGGAATGAAGCCCGCGGCGTCCGCGTTGAGGTGGGGACGCCGATGAGGAGGTTTCGCCGTGCTCGACCCGACCAGCCTGTTCACGTGGGAGCCCCACGTCGACCAGCGGACCCTGCGCACCCCCACGATGGTGGTGACGCTGGGCAGCTACGTGGACGCCGGGCACACCCAGCGCCAGCTGGACCGCCTGCTGCTGGAGCAGCTGCCCAACCGGGTGCTGGGGCGCTTCGACGCCGACCAGGTGCTCGACTACGCCGGCCGCCGGCCCCAGATCACGTTCGACCGTGACCACTTCAGCGCCTACGAGGCGCCCGAGATCACGCTGCGCCTGCTCACCGACCACGACGGCACCGACTTCCTGCTCCTCAACGGCCCCGAGCCGGCGCTCCAGTGGGAGCGGATGGCGGCGTCCGTCCGCCACGTCGCCGAGCAGCTCGGCGTCGAGCGGACGGTGCTGCTGCAGTCCATGCCCGCGCCGGCCCCGCACACGCGGCCGGTCGCGGTGACGCGCTACGCCTCCGACCCCGAGCTGGTGGCCGACGAGGCGCCGGTGCTGGGCACCTTCCAGCTGAGCGCCTCCTTCACCGGCCTGCTGACCCTGCGCCTCGGCGAGGCCGGCCAGCGCGCGCTCGGCCTGGTCGCCCACGTGCCGCACTACATCGCCGACAACGACTACCCCGCCGCCGCAGCAGCGCTCATGGGCGCCCTGCGCGACGTGGCGAAGCTGGCCGTGCCCGTCGACGGGTTCGACCTGGCCGCCGGCATCGTGCGTGCCCAGATCGACAACCAGGTCGCCGCGAGCGAGGAGCTCGTCGAGATGGTCGGCGCGCTGGAGCGGGGGTACGACGCCTTCGCCGAGGAGCGCCACCTGCGCAACGTCGAGAACTCCCAGCTGCCGTCGGCCGACGAGATCGGGCACCAGTTCGAGCAGTTCCTCGCCGATCTCGGCGACGGGCGCCCGGACGAGGACGGGGAGAGCGCCGGGTAGCCTCGCGGGCATGAAGCTCGGCATCGACCTCGGCACCACCCGCACCATCGTCGCCCTCGTGGACCGGGGCAACTACCCGGTCGTGAGCTTCACCGATCCCGACGGCGACTCCGTCGAGCACATCCCCTCCGTCGTCGCCCGCGAGGGCGACCGGCTCGTGTACGGCTTCGAGGCCGAGCGGGCGGCGTCCGAGGGTGCCCTGCTCGTGCGCTCCTTCAAGCGCGCGCTGGCCTCCGGCGGCGTCGCCGGCCAGTCCACGCTCGACGTCGACGGCCACCAGGCAGGACTGCTCGAGGTCCTGACCGGCTTCCTGTCACACGTCGCGGACCAGCTGCGCACGGCGTCCAACATCGCGGGTCTCCTGGCCGACGACGAGCCGCTCGAGGCCGTCGTCGCCGTGCCGGCCCACGCGCACTCCGCGCAGCGCTTCCTCACCCTCGCGGCCTTCCACCGCGCCGGTTTCCACGTCCTGGGCATGCTGAACGAGCCCTCCGCGGCGGGCTTCGAGTTCACCCACCGCCAGCCCCGCAGCGTCAACAGCCGCCGCACCCGCGTCGTCGTGTACGACCTCGGCGGCGGCACGTTCGACGCCTCCTTGGTCCGGGTGGACGACCTCAGCCACGAGGTGGTCAGCTCGGTCGGCATCAACCGCCTGGGTGGCGACGACTTCGACGAGGTGCTGGCCGGGCTCGCCCGCGCCGAGGTCGGGTCGCGGGTGGAGCTCACCGACCGCGAGCGCGCGTCCCTGCTCGCCGAGTGCCGCGTGGCCAAGGAGAACCTCTCCCCGCAGTCCAAGCGGATCGCGCTGGAGGTGGGCCACGCGCCCGTCGTCGTGGACGTCCGCCGCTTCTACGCCGAGGCCACGCCGCTGGTCGAGGCGTCCCTCGACGCACTCGAGCCGTTGTTGGGCGGGCTCGACGGCGGGCAGTTGGAGGCCGCCGAGGTGGCGGGCATCTACCTCGTGGGCGGCGCGTCCAGCCTGCCGCTGGTCGCCCGCGTGCTCCGCGAGCGGTTCGGACGCCGTGTGCACCGGTCGCCGTACCCCGCGGCGTCCACCGCCATCGGCCTCGCGATCGCCGCGGACGAGAACTCGGGCTTCCACCTGACCGACCGCCTCTCGCGCGGGTTCGGCGTGTTCCGGGAGTGGGACTCGGGCACCCAGCTCGCGTTCGACGCGATCCTCGACCGCGACCAGCGCACCAGCCCCGACACCGACGTGGTCATGACCCGGCGCTACCGGCCCGTGCACAACATCGGGGTGTTCCGGTTCGTGGAATACTCCGCGCTCGGCCCGACCGGCCAGCCGACCGGCGACGTGTTGCCCCTGGCCGAGGTCGTGTTCCCCTTCGACCGGGCCCTGCGCGGCGTCGAGGACCTCTCGACGGTGCCCGTGGAACGCAGCGGTGAGGGCCCCGAGATCGAGGAGACCTACGTCATCGACCGCCACGGCATCGTCACCGCGGCGATCACCGACGTCGAGGCCGGATTCACGCTGACGAGCCGCCTCGGGGGCTGAGCGTATGCCACGATGGACCATGGGCAAGAACAAGCTGGACACCAAGGTCTACGAGGCCGAGCTCACGCGCCTGCAGGCCGAGCTGGTCGAGATGCAGGAGTGGGTCAAGGCGTCCGGCGCCCGGATCGTGGTGATCTTCGAGGGCCGTGACGCCGCCGGCAAGGGCGGCGCGATCAAGCGGATCACCGAGTACCTCAACCCGCGCGTCGCCAGCGTCGTCGCCCTGCCCGCCCCGACCGAGCGGCAGCGCACGCAGTGGTACTTCCAGCGCTACGTCGAGCACCTGCCCGCCGCGGGCGAGATCAAGTTCTTCGACCGCTCCTGGTACAACCGGGCCGGCGTCGAGAAGGTCATGGGCTACTGCACGGCCGAGGAGCACATCCGGTTCCTGCGCCAGTGCCCGATCTTCGAGCGCATGCTCATCGACGACGGGATCATCCTGCTCAAGTACTGGTTCTCGGTGTCGGACAAGGAGCAGGAGAAGCGGTTCCGCTCGCGCATGACCGACCCGATGCGGATGTGGAAGCTCTCCCCCACCGACGTGGAGTCGCTGACCCGCTGGGAGGACTACAGCCGCGCCAAGGACGAGATGTTCGTGCACACCGACGTCGAACCCGCCCGCTGGCACGTCGTCGAGGCCGAGGACAAGAAGAGCGCCCGGATCAACATGATCAGCCACCTGCTGGCGTCGATCCCCTACGTGCACGTGGACCGGCCCGAGATCGTCTTCCCCAAGCGGCCGAAGGGCACCGGCTACCAGCGCACCGCGAAGTCGCTGCAGCGGATCGTGCCGGACGTGGCCCAGCACCTGGGCGAGGACACGGGCGTGGCCCCGTACCGGGACCCCGAGGACAGCTGAGTCACTCCTCGAACGGCGTCGGGTCCCCGGCGCCGACGCGCGCGATGCCCACCTCGTCGTCGGTGAAGTCGATGACCGTGGTGGGGCCCAGCCCCACGTCGCCGGAGTCGAGCACGGCGTCGACCTGGTGCGCCAGCTCCTCCGCGATCGTCCACCCGTCCGTCTGCGGGGCCTCCTCGCCGGGCAGGATGAGCGAGCTCGACATCAGCGGCTCCCCCAGCGCGTCGAGCAGCGCCTGGGCCGTGACGTGCGCCGGGATGCGTACGCCCACGGTGCGCTTCTTGTCGTGCAGCATCGCCTTCGGCGCCAGCCGGGTCGCCTTGAGGACGAACGTGTAGGGCCCCGGCGTCGCCGCCTTGATCGCCCGGAAGACGTCGTTGCCCATCTCGACGTACTGGCCCAGCTGGGCGAACGTCGAGCAGACCAGCGTGAAGTGGTGGTGCCGGTTCAGCTGACGGATCGACCGGATCCGCTCCAGCCCCTCGGCGTTGCCCATCGTGCACCCCAGCGCGAAGCCGGAGTCGGTCGGGTACACCACCAGCCCGCCCGCCTGGAGCACCTCGACCACCTGCGCCAGCGCGCGCGGCTGCGGGTTGTCGGGGTGGACGTCGAAGTAGCGGGCCATGCGCACCACCCTAGTGATCAGGTGCGAGAATCGCCCCCATGACCCTCTTCGACCTCACGGAATCCGAGCTGCGCCGGCGCACCTCGCTGAAGTGGAACGTGTACGCCCCCGACGTGCTGCCCCTGTGGGTCGCCGAGATGGACGTGCGCGTGCTGCCCGAGGTCGTGACGGCCGTCACCGAGGCGCTCGAGGCCGGCGACACCGGCTACCCGTGGGGCACGCGGTACGCCGAGGCCTACGCCGACATGGCGGACGCCCGCTGGGGCTGGCGTCCCGAACTCGACCAGTTGCGCCGCTCAGGCGACGTCATGAACGCCATCCTGTCGCTGCTGCTCGGCAACACCGCCGAGGGCGACCACGTCGTGCTCAACCCGCCGGTCTACCCGCCGTTCTGGCAGGTCGTCGAGGGCTACCGCCGCCACGTCACGCAGGTGCCGCTCACGGCGTCCGGACGCCTCGACCTGGCCGCCCTCGAGGCCGCGTTCACCGGCCCGGACCGGCCCACCGCCTACCTGCTCTGCTCCCCGCACAACCCGAACGGGACGGTGCACACCGCCGAGGAGCTCTCCGCGGTGGCCCGCCTCTGCCGCGAGCACGGCGTCCTGCTCGTGGTCGATGAGATCCACGCGCCGCTGGTCGACCCCGGCAACGAATTCGTGCCGGTGCTGTCCCTCCCGGACGCCCAGAACGCGGTCGTGGCGTTCTCAGCCGGCAAGGGCTGGAACCTGCCCGCGTTCAAGGCGGGGCTCTACGTCCGGGGCACGGACGCCGTGGCGGCTTTCGACGCCCTGCCGCCGCTGGCCAACCAGTCGACCGGCCAGATGGCCACGATCGCGCACACGGCCGCGCTGCGCCACGGGCAGGCCTGGGTGGACGCGGTGATGGTCGAGGTGGCCGCGAACAAGGACCTGCTCGGCCGCCTCGTGGACGACCTGCTGCCCGGCGTGACCTACCAGCGGGCGCCCGGCACCTACCTGGCCTGGCTCGACTGCACCGGGCTCGGCATGGAGAACCCGCGCGACCACTTCGTGGCGCGGGCGAAGGTCGGCCTGAACAGCGGGTCCGACTTCGGCCCCGACCACGGCCGCTTCGTGCGGATGAACCTGGCCACCTCGCCGGCGCTCATCACCGAGGCGGTCGAGCGGATGGCGTCCAGCCTGCGCTGACGCGGCCGGCTCAGCGTTCGAGGACGGCGGTCGCCTCGCCCGACGCGGACAACTCGCTGATGCCGACCAGGCTCAGGAACACCGTCCTCGCGCTCGTCGTCGTGGTGACGCGCACCACCCCGTCGGTGATGGTGACCTGCCCGGTGATGCCGCGGTCGGCCAGCACCTGCTGGCCGGCGGCGGTGATGGCGCCCACGTCAAGGGTGCTGCCGGTGGCGCGGGCGAACGCGCTCGCGTCCACCGCCGCCCGGGCCGCGTGGGACGCCACGGCCTCGGCCTCGGCGCGGGCCGCCGACTTGGCGCCGCCGTCGACGACGAGCCCGGCGACGCCGAACAGGGCGGAGAGGACCACGGCGACGAACGCCGACAGGGCCTGGCCGCGCTGGTCGCGCCAGCGGGGACGGGACGGATGCGTGGGGGTGCGCGTCACGGGGTGCTCCTGGGTGGGTGGGTGCTCCCCCATCCTGCCATCCGGGCACCGGCGTCCGGACCCCGATCCACAGGGTGACCGGCCTGAAATCGCGGCGGCCACCGCATAGGCTGTTCCCTGACGCCCACGCGGCTCGACCACACTGATGACCCCGAGAGGTAACGCATGACCAAGAAGATCGCCCTGCTCACCGCGGGTGGGTTCGCCCCCTGCCTGTCCACCGCGATCGGCAGCCTGATCGAGCGCTACACCCAGGTGGCCCCCGAGATCGAGATCATCGCCTACCGGCACGGCTACCAGGGCCTGCTCACGGGTGACTACCTCGTCGTGGACGAACAGGTCCGCGCCAACGCCACCCTGCTGAAGGAGTTCGGCGGGTCGCCGATCGGCAACAGCCGGGTCAAGCTCACCAACGCCAAGGACCTCGTCAAGCGCGGCCTGGTCAAGAAGGGGGTCGACCCACTGCAGTACGCCGCCGACCGGCTGGTCGCCGACGGCGTCACGATCCTGCACACCATCGGCGGCGACGACACCAACACCACCGCCGCCGACCTGGCCCACTACCTGCACGAGCACGACTACGAGCTCACGGTGGTCGGCCTGCCCAAGACCATCGACAACGACGTGGTGCCGATCCGCCAGAGCCTGGGCGCCGACACCGCCGCCGACATGGGCGCCCGCTTCGCCCAGAACGTGCTGGCCGAGCACAACGCCAACGGCCGCATGCTGATCGTGCACGAGGTCATGGGCCGCAACTGCGGCTGGCTGACCGCCGCGACCGCCCGCAAGTACCGCGAGTGGCTCACCGCCCAGGAGTGGCTGCCCTCGATCGGGCTGGACCAGAAGGCGTGGGACGTCCACGGCGTCTTCGTCCCCGAGGCCGTCATCGACCTGCGCGCCGAGGCCGAGCGCCTGGCCAAGGTCATGGACGAGGTCGGCTGTGTCAACCTGTTCATCTCCGAGGGCGCCGGCGTCGAGGCGATCGTGGCCGAGATGGAGGCCGCCGGCGAGGAGGTCGCGCGGGACGCGTTCGGCCACCTGCGCCTCGACAAGGTCAACCCCGGCGCGTGGTTCGGCAAGCAGTTCGCCGCCATGCTGGGCGCGGAGAAGACGCTGGTCCAGAAGTCGGGCTACTACTCCCGCTCGGCCGCCTCGAACGCCTACGACCTCGAGCTGATCGACACCATGTGCGAGCTCGCGGTGGACGCCGCCCTGCGCGGCGAGCCCGGCGTGATCGGCCACGACGAGGAGCGCGGCGACGAGCTGCGCCCGATCGAGTTCGCCCGCATCGCCGGCGGCAAGCCGTTCGACATCACCCAGGACTGGTACCGGGAGATGCTGCAGGCCATCGGCCAGGACGCCCCCGTGGCGGCCCCGCCGGCCGCGCACTGACGGCTCGGCTCGGGGGTCAGCGGTTGCGCAGGCCCCCGAGCACCGCCGCCACCAGCGCGGCGAGGCCGGCCAGCGCGCCGCCGAACATGGCGCCCAGGCCCATGCCGACCCGCGTCGAGCGCACCGCCACCTCGGCGGGGACGCGCTCGGACTCCTCGCGCAGCCGCGCGGCTTCGAGCTCGGCGGCGACCTTCTTGGTCGCGTAGTCGGTCGGCTCGGCCGGCACGTGGTCGCCCAGCGTGACCTGCGGGCCGAGGAAGTCGGGGTGCGTGCCGACCCATGCGGCCACCACCAGGATCAGGGTGGCGAAGAGGTTGAAGTAGAGCATCGTGACGATCACGCTGCCGAACACGGCGGCGGCGGCGTTGCCGGAGAACACGCCGACCAGCGTCCCGGTCAGGTACTGCAGGGCCGCCATGCCCACGGCCCCGATCGCGGCGCCCCGCACGAGCACGGGCGTGGGCACGCGCTTCTCGGGGAACACCTTGAACAGGAACAGGAAGAGCAAGAACCCCGCCAGCAGGGTGCCGACCACCGGCAGCAGCGAGAGCAGGACGCCGCCGCCCGGCACGCGGTCGAGGCCCAGGAACTCGCCGACCAGGTCGCGGGCCGCCATGGCCACGGTGGTCATGGCCATCGAGAGCGCGACCAGCACGAACAGGGCCAGCAGGATGCCGAGGTTCTTCAGCGTCTGCACGACGATGTTCGGCTTGTCCTCGGCCATGTCGAAGTCGGGGCGCATCATGGCGCGCACGGCGGACCGGATGTTGTTCACCCAGTTGGCCCCGGCCCAGGCCGCCGACAGCAGGCCGACGATGCCGACGCCCCGCCAGCTGTTGAAGGCCTGGTCGACGACGGCGCTCAGCTGGTCGCCGAGGTCACCCGACCCCGAGACCGTGTCGGTGATCCACGCCTTGGCCTGGTCGAGCACGTCGGGCAGGAACAGGGTCAGCGTGAGGCCCAGCGCCGCGAAGGCGACCATCACCACGGGCACGATCGCGAGCACCGAGAAGTAGGTGATCGCGGCCGCGAACTGGCCGCCGAGGCGCTCGCCGAAGCGCGCGACCGCCTCCAGCAGGTGGGCCACCCACGGCTTGGTCTTCAGCTTCTCGATGAACTCCGCCATGCCGCCCACCCTAGGGGGCCGCGTTCGGCGAACGCGACCCCGGGGCCGGTTGACAAGGGGGAATCACCCCGAGGGGTGGGTCAGTCCTCGTAGGCGTCCATGGGCGGGCAGGAGCAGACCAGGTTGCGGTCGCCCCACGCGCCGTCGATCCGGGCGACGGGCGGCCAGTACTTGTCCCGGCCGCCGGTCGAGATCGCGCCCAGGTCCTGGCCCGCGGGGAACCCGCCGGCCGACCGCGGGTACGGGTGTTTCCACTCGTCGGCGGCCACCTCGGCCAGCGTGTGCGGGGCGTTGACCAGCGGGTTGTCGTCGGCCGGCCACTCCCCCGCCTTGACGCGCGCGGCCTCGTCGGCGATGGCGTGCATGGCGTCGACGAACCGGTCGAGCTCGTACAGCGGCTCGGACTCGGTCGGCTCGACCATCAGCGTCCCGGCGACCGGGAAGCTCATCGTCGGGGCGTGGAAGCCGTAGTCGATCAGGCGCTTGGCCACGTCGTCGACCGTGATGCCGGTCTCCTTGGTCAGGGGCCGCAGGTCGACGATGCACTCGTGGGCCACCCAGCCGCCCTCCCCGGTGTAGAGGATCGGGAACCGCTCGGCGATCCGCTTGGCGAGGTAGTTGGCCGACAGCACCGCCACCTGGGTGGCCAGGCGCAGGTCGGGGCCCATCATCGCGATGTAGCCGAAGGTGATCGGCAGGACGCCCGCCGACCCCCACGGGGCGGCCGAGATGGGACCGTACGAGCTGAGCGGGCCGGCGTCCGTCACGACCGGGTGGCTGGGCAGGTACGGGGCGAGGTGCTCGCGCACCGCCACCGGGCCGACGCCCGGGCCACCGCCGCCGTGCGGGATGGAGAACGTCTTGTGCAGGTTGAGGTGGCTCACGTCGCCGCCGAAGCGACCCGGCTTCGCCAGGCCGACCAGCGCGTTCATGTTCGCGCCGTCGATGTAGACCTGGCCGCCGGCCTCGTGCACCTTGTCGCACAGCTCGGCCACCCGGGACTCGTACACGCCGTGCGTGGACGGGTAGGTGATCATGATCACCGACAGCTTCTCGGCGTGCTTGGCGATCTTGGCCTCGAGGTCGTCGAAGTCGACCGTCCCGTCGGGGGCGGTCTTCACCACGACCACGTCCATGCCCGCCATCGCCGCCGAGGCCGCGTTGGTGCCGTGCGCCGAGGCCGGGATCAGGCACACCGTGCGGTGCTCCTCGCCGCGGGCCCGGTGGTAGGAGCGAACCGCCATCAGGCCGGCGAACTCGCCCTGGGCGCCCGAGTTGGGCTGCAACGAGACGGCGTCGTAGCCGGTGATCTCGACCAGCTGCGCCTCCAGCCGGGCGATCATCTCGGCGTAGCCGCGGGCGTCCTCGGCCGGGACGAAGGGGTGGAGGTTGGCGAAGCCCGGGTAGCTGATCGGCTCCATGGACGCCGCGGGGTTCAGCTTCATCGTGCACGAACCGAGCGGGATCATGCCGCGGTCGAGCGCGAAGTCGCGGTCGGACAGCGCGCGCAGGTACCGCATCATCTTGGTCTCGGAGCGGTAGGCGTGGAACACCGGGTGGGTCAGGTACGCGCTCTCGCGGGCCGGCTGGCCCAGCGACCCGTGCTCGGCCTCGCCGAGCTCGACCCCGAACACGGACGCCACGGCCGCCAGTTCGTCCTCGGTGGCGTCCTCGCCGACCGAGATCGTGACGTGGTCGCCGTCCGGCGCCCACAGGTGGACGCCGGCCTCGCGGGCGGCCGCCACGAGCCGGCGCGAGCCGCCCTTGACGTGCACCGTGACCGTGTCGAAGAAGCTGTCGGAGACCAGCTCGTAGCCGTCGGCCACGAGCGCGGCGGCGAGGCGGCGGGCGTTGCGCGCGATGGCCTCGGCGATGCCCTTGAGGCCCTGGGGGCCGTGGTAGACCGCGTAGGCGGCGGCGGTCACGGCGAGCAGCACCTGCGCGGTGCAGATGTTGGAGGTCGCCTTCTCGCGGCGGATGTGCTGCTCGCGGGTCTGCAGGGCCAGGCGCAGGGCCGGGGTGCCGTGGCGGTCCTTGGACAGGCCCACGAGCCGACCGGGCATCTGGCGCTCCATGCCGGCGCCGACGGCGATGTAGCCGGCGTGCGGGCCGCCGAAGAACAGCGGGACGCCGAAGCGCTGGGTAGACCCGACCGCGATGTCGGCGCCCCACTCGGCAGGCGCGGGCAGCAGGGTCAGAGCCAGAAGGTCGGCCGCGGCGATGACCAGCGCGTTGTTCTCGTGCGCCTTCGCGGCGATCGTGCGCAGGTCGTCGAGGTCGCGGACCGAGCCGTCGGCGGAGGGCGTCTGCACGACCACGGCGAACGCGTCGTGGCGCTGGAGGCCCTGGACGAGATCCTCGGTGACGACCACCTCGACGTGGAGGGCCAGCGCGCGCGTGCGCAGGACGGCCAGCGACTGGTCGAGGATGCCGGCGTCCACCAGCACGACCGAGCCCTTGCGCTGCGAGCGGCGGGCGACCCCGACGGCCTCGGCCACGGCGGTGCCCTCGTCGAGCAGGGACGCCCCCGACGTGGGCAGGCCGGTGAGGTCGGCCACCATCGTCTGGAAGGTCAGCAGCATCTCGAGCCGGCCCTGGCTGATCTCGGGCTGGTACGGGGTGTAGGCCGTGTACCAGGCCGGGTTCTCGAGCAGGTTGCGCCGGATCACCGGCGGGGTGACCGTGCCGTGGTAGCCCTGCCCGATCATGGCGCGCAGCGGGTTGTTCAGCGCGGCCATCCGGGCGAGGTCGGCCTGCACCGCGGCCTCGGACACCGCCGGGGCGAGGTCCAGGGGTGCGTCCACGCGGATGCCGGCGGGCACCGCCTCGTCCGTCAGGGCGTCGAGTGAGCTGGCGCCCACGGCGGCGAGCATGGTCGCGCGGTCGGACTCGGTGGGGCCGATGTGACGGGAGAGGAACGGTTCCATGCCCCCCAACCTACCCAAACGGGGAGGCGGCGTGCAGGGTTCAGATGGCGGTGCGCGCGGCCCGCCGGGCGGCCAGTTCGTCGGTCGCCACGGGGGCGGCCACCTCGGCCTCGGCACGCTCGGTCGGCAGCGCCGCGAGCGACCCCTCGAGGTCGTGCCACACGCGCCCGAGGGCGATGGCGAAGATGCCCTGGCCGCCGTGGACGAGGTCGATGATCTCGGAGTCGGAGATGGCCTCGTACACCGAGACGCCGTCGCTCATCAGCGTGACCGAGGACAGGTCCTCGACGCCGCGGGCGCGCAGGTGGTCGATCGCGGTCCGGATCTGCTGCAGCGAGATGCCGGCGTCCAGCAGGCGCTTGACGACCTTGAGCATGAGGATGTCGCGGAAGGAGTACAGCCTCTGGGTACCGGAGCCCCCGGCCGCGCGGATCTCGGGCACGACCAGCCCGGTGCGGGCCCAGTAGTCGAGCTGGCGGTAGGTGATGCCGGCCGCGTTGCAGGCGACGGGGCCGCGGAAGCCGATGTCCTCCGGCAGGGGCGAGAAGTCACCCTCGAAGAGGGCGTCCTGCAACCCGACCGTGGGCCGCGGGGCCTTCGCCTCCGGTGCGTTCACCATGCCTCCTCAAGCTGCTCTGCGTCGTCGTCGCTCGTCGTACCAGTATGACGGTAGCGGCCCGGTCCCACGACGCCCGCCGACACGCCGCGTGGGGGCTCGCAGCGGGCCGAACCCTCGACCGCCACCTCAGGGTTGGTCGCGCGAGGGCCCGAAGTCCTCGGGGGTGATGTTGTCGAGGAAGGCGCGGAACTGCGCCATCTCCTCGTCCGACGCCCCGGCGTCCGCGAGTCCGGGCGGGCCGGTCTGCGGGGCTCCGGTCACGCCCACCTCGTCGAGCAGGTCCTCGTCGGCCAGGATCGTCGCCCCGCAGCGCAGGGCCAGGGCCACGGCGTCCGAGACGCGGGCCGGCACGACGGTGCCGCCGATCACGACGTGGGCGGAGAACACGCCCTCGTCCTCGCCCGTGATGTGCACGGCCTCCACGACGGCGTCCAGCACCGCGAGCGCGTCGATCATGAGGTCGTGGGTGCTGGGGTGCTCCTCGTCGGAGTCCTCGAGGGCCGACAGGATCGCGTTGCCGCCGGCGGCGGTGATCCACACGGCGAGGTGCCGCTCCCCCTGCTGCTCGCGCAGCAGGAGCACCGGGGTGTCCGCGACGGCGGTGACGCGCACCTCGCTGAACAGCATCGGGATCACCGTGGTACCCCCGTCAGGACCGGATGGACGAGCGCAGCAGGGCGGCGTGCGCGTACATGACCAACTGCATCACCTCGGCCACCGACTGTCGAGGGGTGCTGCGGCGCCGGCTGTGCGCCTGCACGGCCTGGTCGATGAGGGCGGCCTCCCGCTCGGCGACCTGCTTGATGGCACGCAGGTGGCGGGCGTCCATCCCGTAGGCGGCGAGCTTGCGCGCGGCCACGGCGATGGTCAGCGCGTCCCGGCCGTAGTAGGCGGTGCCCCGGCGCGGGGTCACCAGCCCGTGCTGCTCGAGCTCGGACAGGGTGACCTCGGTCAGCCCCGAGATCTGGAGCAGTTCCTTGCGCGTGATGTGGATGGTGCGCTTGCCCGCGATGGCCGGTCGCTGCGGCGGCAACGCCGGGGGCAGGCCCTCCGCGACGGGCGTGGGCAGGGTCGGCTGGGACGGCGCGGCCGCCGGGGGCTGCTCGCCGGCGTCCATCGCCTCGAGGTTCTCGCGGATGACCTTGAGCGGCAGGTAGTGGTTCTTCTGGACGTCGAGGATGTAGTGCAGCCGCTTGACGTCGTGGTCGGAGTAGCGACGGTAGCCGGACGGCGCACGCTCAGGGGAGATCAGGCCCTCGCCCTCGAGGAACCTGATCTTGCTGATCGAGATGTCCGGGAAGTCCTCCTTGAGGACCTTCAGGACCTGTCCGATGCTCTTCGTCGCAGGTGGCATCTAGCCTCGCCCGGTCGGCGCCACCAGGTAGACGAGCCGGAACTTGCCGATCTGCACCTCGTCGCCGGGGCGCAACGCGACCTCACCGTCGATGAGGGTGCGGTTGACGTAAGTGCCGTTGAGGCTGTTGAGGTCGGCCACCCAGTGGTGGCCCCCGCGCTCGGTCACCTTGGCGTGGTGGCGGGAGACGGTGACGTCGTCGAGGAAGAGGTCGGACTGCGGGTGGCGTCCGGCGGTCACGACCTCCTGGTCGAGCACGAAGGACGCCCCGACGTTGGGTCCACGGACCACGGCCAGGGCGCGGGTGCCCGGGGCCAGGTCCTTGATGATGGGGAGGTTCGGGTCGGTCACCTCGTTCGGTGCCTCGGGCACCGTGGCGACCGGGATCACGCGGGTGGTGTCACCGGTGTTCGCGCGCAGGGGCGCCCCACAGTTCGAGCAGAAGTTGCCGCCTCCGGCGACCGGTGCGCCGCACTCCGGGCACGTGAGCATATGCTTGATCCTTTCCCCGGGGCCTCCCCCGACCCCACTGCGGTTGCCGGTGGTCCCACCGGCAACCGTCCCACCCTACTCGCCGGCCACCTCGGCGTAGCCGTCGGCGTCCAGCAGGTCGTCCAGCTCGCTGGGCTCGGACAGCTCGACCTCGAACAGCCAGCCGTCGCCGTACGGGTCGGCGTTGACGACGTCGGGGGTGTCGGTGAGCTGCTCGTTGACCGCGGTGATCACGCCGGAGACCGGCGCGTACACGTCGGACACGCTCTTGGTCGACTCGACCTCGGCGCACGCGTCGTCGAGGGCGACCTCCTCCCCCACCTGGGGCAGGGACACGTAGACCACGTCGCCGAGGGCCTCGGCCGCATAGCTGGTGATGCCCACACGCACCGTGGAGCCGTTGCCGGCCCGCACCCACTCGTGCTTCTCGGTGTAGCGAAGATCCTCAGGGAACACGTGCCTCTCCTCGTGGTCGTTCGACCCCGGCAGCCTCGTACCGGGCGATTGTCAGCCTAGTGGAGTTCGGGCTGTTTGGGGCGGCGCGCCTCAGCCGGGTCGGGCGAACCGCGGGGTCTCCGGGTCCACCACCGAGTCGATGACCAGGTCCTCCACCTCGACGACCCGGGCCGTGCCCCCGACGCGCTCGCCCTCGATGGTGCTGACCAGGCCGCCGCGGAACCGGGTGGCCTCGCTCAGCGTCTCGGGGTCGCCGATCGCCTCGATGACGATGGTGCTGCCCAGGCGCACGCCGTCGGCCTGCAGCTGGCCGTCGACGGTCGCGAACCAGGAGTTTGTGACCAGGCGGACCGCATCGTTGACCTCCATGACCTCGGCGCCGGCGTCGCGGAGCTCCTCGACGGTGTTGAGGAGGATCTCGGGGGTCACTTTCCCCGCCCGGTCGGTGATCGTCACGCGGATGCCGGGACCCTGAGCCGGGGCGGTTCCCCCGAGCAGCTCGAGGGCGTCCAGGCGCCGCAGCGCCTGCTCGCGGGCCTCGGCGCTGGACTCGGCGCCCGACTGCAGCCGCTGGCGGGTGACCTCGAGCTGGGTGATCTCCCCCTCCAGGCGCCGCGCCTCGGCCTGGACGTCGTCGAGCATGGCGACGAGCTCGTCCTGGCGCAGGTTGGTGTAGCGCTGGTCCCGGCCGCCCGACAGCTGGAGGGTGATGGCGAAGCCGAACAGCAGCAGGACGACGGCCACGATGAGCTGCGAGCGACTGGGCTTGAGCAGGTCCTTGCGGATCCGCGCCCAGGCGTTGTCGGGTGCCGGCGCCGGGGTGGGTTCAGGCATGGAACAGCTTCCGCCGGATGTGGGCGACGTTGGTGAAGATGCGGATGCCCAGGACGACCACGACGGCGGTGGACAGCTGGCTGCCGACCCCGATCAGGTCCCCGACCCACACGATCAGGGCGGCGATCAGCACGTTGGAGATGAAGGAGACGACGAAGACCTTGTCGTCGAACACGGCGTCCAGGTAGGCGCGGAACCCGCCGAACACGGCGTCCAGGGCCGCCACGATCGCGATCGGCAGGTAGGGCTGGAGCTGGGGCGGCAGGGACGGCTGCAGCAGGATGCCCAGGCCGATGCCGATGGCCAACCCGATGATCGCGTACATGACCCGCTCCCCCTCAACGCCTCGTCCGTGCCCGGTCCACGCCCAGACCCGGGTCGGCGGGGAGGGCGACCTCACCCACCCTACCGATGCTCCACTGGACGCCGTAGTGCTGCGCCAGCCCCTCGACCCAGGCGCCGCCCTCGGAGCGCCGGAAGGCGTCCTCCAGCACCCGCGCGTCCCCGATGGCCTCGATGACGTAGGGGCGTGTGACCGAGCGGTAGTCGACGGTGATGGCGTCGCCGGCGTTCCGG
Organism: Propioniciclava sp. MC1595; assembly: GCF_017569205.1. Classification (GTDB taxonomy): domain Bacteria; phylum Actinomycetota; class Actinomycetes; order Propionibacteriales; family Propionibacteriaceae; genus Propioniciclava. The sequence goes on along the minus strand of NZ_CP071870.1, from coordinate 1,676,713 downwards.
ATGGCCGTGCGGCTGGACAGCCGGTGCCCGTTGATCGCGACCGCCTCGGCGCCGTTGGCCCACAGGCTGTTGGCGACCATGCGCAGGTCGGCGTCGACCACCTGGCTGCCCTGCACCGAGGCGTCGGTCCCGTCGTCGAGCGTGACCCGGACGCCGGGGCCGGTGACCGCGGTCGTCCCGACCCGCGTCGCCAGGGTGTCGGCGCGCTCCAGCTCGGCCGGGGTGAGGGCGCCCCCCGCGCGTTCCAGCTCGCGGATGCCCTGGTCGAGCTCGGCCGTGCGCGCCCGCAGGGAGTCGATGTGCTGCTCGGTCGTGGCGATGCGGCTGATCAGGTCGGCGCGCTCCTGGGCGGCCGCCGGCGCGGTGCGCCACTGGTTGGCCAGCGCGACCCCGAACAGCAGCCCCACCACGAGCAGGGCCGGCAGGAGCACCGGGCCTCGCCGGCGCCCGCCGCCCGCGGCCGCGACGGCCGGGTAGGACGGGTCCAGCGCCGTGTCGCGGAGGTTGTTGAGCAGGTCCATCGACGCGTCGGGGCGCCGCTGGGGGTCGGGGACCCGCTCGGGTCGGAAGCCCACGGCTCAGGCCCCGTCCGCCCAGCGCCGCGCCAGCAGGGCGCGGGCGTCCTCGAGCAGCTGGGGCAGGGCACGCGTGCGGGCCACGACGGGCATGAAGTTGGAGTCGCCCTGCCAGCGGGGCACCACGTGCTGGTGCAGGTGCGCCGCGATCCCGGCGCCGGCGACCGTGCCCTGGTTCATGCCGATGTTGAACCCCTGCGGGTGCGACACGTCCCCCAGCACCCGCATGGCCTCCTGGGTCAGCGCCGAGAACTCGGCCGTCTCCGCCTCGTCGAGGTCGGAGTACGCCGACACGTGCCGGTAGGGGCAGACGAGCAGGTGGCCCGGGTTGTAGGGGTACAGGTTCATCACCACGTAGCAGGTGGTGCCGCGGTGCACGACCAGGCCGTCGGCGTCCTCGCGCCCGGGGGCGCGACAGAAGGGGCACGAGGCCTCGCCGGCGTCCGACGGCTTGTTCTCACCGTCGATGTACACCATCCGGTGGGGCGTCCAGAGGCGCTGGAAGGCGTCGGGGACGCCCGCCAGCCCCTGGGGACGCTCGGTGGTCATCCCCGATCCCCCTCGGCGGCGGTCGGGCTGTCGTTGCGGCGCGACGCGATCCAGGCCGTGATCTCGGCCACCGCGTCGGCGACCGGCACCTGGTTGCGCTGCGTGCCGTCGCGGAAGCGGAAGGAGACCGCACCCGCCTCGACGTCCTCGCCGCCGGCGATGATGATGAACGGCGCCTTCTCCTTGGCCGCGTTGCGGATCTTCTTGCCGAAGCGGTCGTCAGAGTCGTCCAGATCGACCCGGACGCCCGCCGCGCGCAGCTGCTCGACCACGCCGCCGAGGTACTCGTTGAACGCCTCGGCGACCGGCACGGCCACGACCTGCACCGGCGAGAGCCACGCCGGGAACGCGCCCGCGTAGTGCTCGATCAGCACGCCCATGAACCGCTCGATCGAGCCGAACTTGGCCGAGTGGATCATCACCGGCTGCTGGCGCGAGCCGTCGGACGCCGTGTACTCCAGGCCGAAGCGCTCCGGCTGGTTGAAGTCGTACTGGATCGTGGACATCTGCCAGGTCCGGCCGATGGCGTCCTTGGCCTGCACCGAGATCTTCGGCCCGTAGTAGGCCGCGCCACCCGGGTCGGGGACGACCTCGAGCCCGGACTCGGCGGCGATCTGCTCCAGGATCGCGGTCGCCTCGGCCCACTGCTCGTCGGACCCGATGAACTTGTCCTTCTTCTTGCCGTCCTCGTCGCGCGTCGACAGCTCCAGCACGATGTCGTCCATGCCGAAGTCGCGCAGCAGCTTCAGCACGAAGCCCAGCAGGTGCCGCACCTCGTCGGGGGCCTGCTCCTTGGCGCAGTAGCTGTGCGAGTCGTCCTGCGTGATCGAGCGCACGCGGGTGAGGCCCTGCACCACGCCGGACTTCTCGTCGCGGTACACCGTCCCGAACTCGAAGAAGCGCAGCGGCAGCTCGCGGTAGGAGCGGCCCCGGGCGCTGAAGATCAGGTTGTGCATCGGGCAGTTCATCGCCTTGAGGCGGTAGGCCTGCCCGCCCTTGACCAGGTTGCCCTGCTCGTCGCGCTCGGCGTCCTCCAGCAGCGCCGGGAACATGCCGTCGGCGTAGTACGGGAGGTGGCCGGAGGTGTAGAACAGGTCCTCCTTGGCGATGTGCGGGGTGCCGACGTAGTCGAACCCGTGGTCGATGTGGGCCTGGCGGACGTAGTCCTCCATCGCGCGCTTGATGATGCCGCCGCGCGGGTGGAACAGCGGCAGGCCCGAGCCGACCAGCTCGTGGAAGCTGAACAGGTCCAGCTCGGTGCCGAGCTTGCGGTGGTCGCGCTTGGCGGCCTCCTCGAGGCGGTGCTGGTAGGCCTGCAGGTCCTCCTTGGACGCCCACGCGGTCCCGTACAGGCGCTGCAGCTGGGCGTTGGCCTGGTCACCGCGCCAGTAGGCCGCGGACGTGCGGGTCAGGGCCCAGCCGTTGCCGAGGTAGCCGGTGTGCGGCACGTGCGGGCCGCGGCACAGGTCCTTCCAGGCGACCGAGCCGTCGCGACGTACGTTGTCGTAGATCGTGAGCTCGCCGGCCCCGACCTCGACGGAGGCCCCCTCGGCGTCGCCGCTGTTGCCCTTCAGGCCGATCAGCTCGACCTTGAAGGGCTCTGCGGCCAGCTCCACGCGGGCCTCGTCGTCGCCCACGGCGCGCCGGACGAACCGCTGGCGCTCCTTCACGATGCGGCCCATGTCCTTGGTGAGGGCGGCAAGGTCCTCGGGCGTGAGCGGCTCGGTGAGGAAGTCGTAGTAGAAGCCGTCGGTGATGGGCGGGCCGATGCCCAGCTTGGCGTCGGCGCGCAGGTTCTGCACCGCCTGGGCGGCGACGTGCGCGGCCGAGTGGCGCAGGATGTACAGGCCGTCGGGCTCGGTGACCAGGACCGGCTCGACCTCGGCGCCGTCGGGCAGCTCGCGGTGCAGGTCGAGGACCTCGCCGGCGACACGCATGGCCACCACGCTGCGGTCGTTCCCGAACACGTCGAGGCCGGTCGCGGTGGTCTCGAACGTCCTCGTCTCGCGCGCGTCGGGGCGGATGACGGTGATCGAGGCACTCACGGGTGGTTCCTTTCGTGGTCGGACCCCCACATTCTGCCGCATCCGCCGGCGGTACCGTGGAGCGGTGACACGCAGCTGGGACGCCGCCACCTACGACCGCCTGCCCCTGCCCCACGTCGCGTGGGGCGAGGGGGTGGTGGACCGGCTCGGCCTTTCCGGCGACGAGCAGGTGTTGGACGCCGGCTGCGGCACCGGCCGCGACCTGGCCCGGCTGCTGGAGCGGCACCCCGGGGCGACGGCGATCGGCGTGGACGCCTCGGCGTCCGTCGCTGACTCGCCCGCGCCGGGTGGATCTGCCAAGCTGGGACCCGATCCTGCGCGCAGAAAGGGCCCGCCGATGTCCTGCTCCGTCGACACCACGTTCCGCCTCCGCTGGGAGCGCTTCGGGCCCGAGGTCGAAGCGTCCCTGACGGCCGTCTACGGCGAGCGCGGACCCGAGGTGACCGAGCGGGTGCGCGGCCTCGTGCGGGCCGCCCTCGACGCCCGCCCCGCCGACCTGCGCGAGCTCGACGAGCGCCGCCTGCTGGCGCCGGACTGGCTGCAGGACCCCCGCCAGGTCGGCTACGTCGCCTACGCCGACCGGTTCGCCGGCACCCTCGCAGGGGTGGGCGAGCACCTCGACCACCTCGCCGGGCTCGGCGTCACCTACCTGCACCTGATGCCGCTGCTGCGCCCGCGCCCGGGCCCCAACGACGGCGGCTACGCCGTGATGGACTACCGCGCCGTGCGCGAGGACCTCGGCACCATGGACGACCTGCGGGCCCTCACCGCCCGGCTGCGGGAGCGGGGCATCTGCCTCGAGGTCGACCTCGTGCTCAACCACGTCGCGGCCGAGCACGACTGGGCCCGCCGCGCCCGGGCGGGCGAGCAGCGCTACCGCGACTACTTCCTCGCCTTCGACGACCGGGGGCTGCCCGACGCGTACGAGGCGAGCCTGCCCGAGGTGTTCCCCGACTTCGCGCCCGGCAACTTCACCTTCGACGACGAGCTCGGCGCCTGGGTGTGGACCACCTTCAACGCCTGGCAGTGGGACGTGAACTGGGCCAACCCCGACGTGTTCTGCGAGTACCTCGACATCATCTGCCACCTCGCCAACGCCGGCGTCGAGGTGCTGCGCCTGGACGCCATCGCGTTCATCTGGAAGCGGATGGGCACCTCGTGCCAGAACCAGCCCGAGGTGCACCACCTGACCCGCGCGCTGCGCCAGGCCGTGCGCGTCGCCGCGCCCGGGGTCGCGTTCAAGGCCGAGGCGATCGTCGGCCCCGACGACCTGCTGCCCTACCTCGGCGTGGGCGAGCACCACGGCCGGGTCTCCGACATGGCCTACCACAACTCCCTGATGGTGCAGCTGTGGAGCGCCCTGGCCTCCCGCGACACCCGCCTCACCGAGGTGGCCCTCGGCCGGTTCGCCCCCAAGCCGACGACGACCACGTGGGGCACCTACGTGCGCTGCCACGACGACATCGGCTGGGCGGTCACCGACGCGGACGCCGCGGCCGTGGGCCTCGACGGCTTCGCCCACCGGGCGTTCCTGTCCGACTTCTACGCCGGCCTCGCGCCGGGCTCCTTCGCGCGCGGGCTGGTGTTCCAGCACAACCCCGCCACCGGCGACCGCCGGATCAGCGGCACCCTGGCCAGCCTCGCGGGGCTGGAGACTGCCCTGGCGGCCGGCGACCCGGGCCGGATCGACGACGCCGTGGCCCGCATCCTGCTGCTGCACGCAGTCATCGCGGGGTTCGGCGGCGTCCCGCTGCTCTACATGGGTGACGAGGTCGGGATGCTCAACGACGCCGGCTGGGCCGACGAGCCGGGCCACGACGACGACAACCGCTGGGTGCACCGCCCCCGCATGGACTGGGCCGCCGTGGCCGCGGCCGAGGCCGACCCGGCGTCCCCGTCGGGACGCATCCTGGCCGGGTTGCGCCACGTCCTGGCCGTCCGGAGGTCGACGCCGCACCTGCACGCCTCGGTGGAGAGCCGGGTCGTGCCCAGCCCCGACCCGCGCCTGCTGGTGCTGCGCCGCGACCACCCTCTGGGGCCGATGGTGCAGGTGTACAACGTCTCCGAGGGCGAGGTCGCGCTCCCCGCCGCCGTGGTGGGCGACGTGCTGGGCCGCGAGGCGTCCGAACTGCTGGGCGGCCACCGCTGGAACCTGGCCACCGACGTGCTGCCCGTGCGCCCCTACCAGGCGCTGTGGTTCACAGCCTGAGGGACCGTCAGGGCAGGTCCCACGTGTGCACCGGGTCGTTGGTGTGCATGCGTTCGGCGTAGGCCACCGTCATGGCGGTGAGCGCGTCGCGCCGCGACATCCCGCGCGCCTCGAGGGCCTCGACGCAGCGCACCTGCCAGTCGGCCCCGTTCACGCCCGACAGGCACCGGCCCTCGATGATGCCGAGGTAGCGGTCGATGGCCGCGCCGTCGACGCCCCACTCCTCCAGCCCCGCCTGGGCGACCGGGAGGATGTGGCGCAGGACCAGCTCGCTGGCCGGGGTCTCCCCCAGCCCGGGCCAGAACAGGTCGGCGTCGATGCCCTGGTGGGCGGCGGCGTCGAAGTTGTCGTGGGCGCTGCGGAACGCCATGCGGGTCCAGACCGGGCGGTCGTCGCGGGCCATCCGGTTGAGCGCCCCGTAGTAGAACGCGGCGTTGGCCAGGGTGTCGGCGATGGTCGGACCCGCGGGCAGCACCCGGTTCTCCAGCCGCACGTGCGCCTTGTTGCCGACGACGTCGTAGACGGGCCGGTTCCAGCGGTAGATCGTGCCGTTGTGCAGCTTGAGCTCGGCCAGCTCGGGGGTGCCGCCGGCGGCGAAGACCGCGCGCGGGTCCTCGTCGGAGATCTCGGGCAGCAGCGCCGGGAACCAGCGGGAGTTCTCCTCGAACAGGTCGAAGATCGAGGTGATCCAGCGCTCGCCGAAGAACACCCGCGGCCGGACGCCCTGGTTGGCGTACTCGACCGGGCGGGTGTCGGCGGCCTGGGTGAACACCGCGATGCGGCTCTCGGCGTCGAGGCGGTGGCCGAACACGAACGGCGAGTTCGCGCCCAGGGCCAGCTGGGGGCCAGCCAGCACCTGCGCGGCGTTCCACGCGCGGGCGAACTCGCGCGGGGCCACCAGGAGGTGGAACTGCACCGACGTGCAGGCGCTCTCGGGGGCCAGCGAGTCGGCGAAGGCGTCGAGCCGCTCCCCCGTCGGCCCCTCGATGTCGAGGTGGATGTCCTCCCCCCGGGCCGCCAGCATCGCGTCGTTGAGGGCCGCGAAGCGGGTGTTCCCGCTCATCCAGTCGCCCTGGAAGTGCTCGGGCATGACCGTGGGCAGGATGCCGGTCATCACGATGTGGTTGCCCGACTCCGTGCTGCGGCGCTCGGCCTCGTTGAGCGAGGCCCGCAGGGACGCCTCGAGGTCGAGCAGGTGGGTGCCGGCGATGTCGCCGGGCGGGACGTTGAACTCGATGTTGAACCGCGCGAGCTCGGTCTGGAACTCCGGGTTGGCGATCGCCTCCAGCACCTCGGCGTTGGCGAAGCTCGGCTGGTGGTCGGCGTCGACGAGGTTCAGCTCGATCTCCAGCCCGGTGCGGTGGGCCTCCTCGGTGAACGCCCCGGCGTGGAGCATCTCCTCCAGCACGTCCAGGCACGCCAGCACCTTGTGCCGGTACTGCTGGCGCTGCTCACGGCTGAAGTGCTGCTGGCCGACCTCGGTGCCCATGGCGGACAGCGTAAAGGCCCCGGCTGCTGCCGGGGCCTTCTGCTTGGTGGGCGGTACCAGACTTGAACTGATGACCTCTTCCGTGTCAGGGAAGCGCGCTACCAACTGCGCCAACCGCCCGAGGTGGAGACGGGATTTGAACCCGTGTACACGGATTTGCAGTCCGTTGCCTCGCCTCTCGGCCACTCCACCGGGGAAAAGTACCCGGCCTGCTGGAGGCTTCAGGCCCTCTCCGAGCGGACGACGGGATTCGAACCCGCGACCCTCACCTTGGCAAGGTGATGCTCTACCAGCTGAGCCACGTCCGCGTGCTTGCCGAGCGACCGGGGCCGTTCGGGGCGTGGAACACCATATACGGATCGTTCGGCGCTTTGCAAAACGGACGCGCGCCCCGGTGGGGTCGGCCCACGATTTCGCACACCGGCGGGGCTTCGGCTATCGTGTTCCTCCGCGGGCGATTGGCGCAGTTGGTAGCGCGCTTCGTTCACACCGAAGAGGTCATCAGTTCAAGTCTGGTATCGCCCACCGCGACGAAAACCCGCCCAGGGTCCACCCGGGGCGGGTTTTCTCGTTCCCGGGACCACCCGCCGTGCAACTCCGGGCAAACACATCACCCCTTGCCACCGCTTGAAATCTCAGCATGCGGCCGCAGTGTCCGCTGTATGGGACACTCGAATTGGCACTCCCTCAACTTTTCAGTCAGGATGACCACGTCGAAAGCGGCAAGGACGCCGTCCCACCAGCTAGCAACGACGGAGGAACGGCGATGACCGCACCCACCCTCGTGATGGCTGCCCAAGGCAGCCGAGACCAGCGCGTCGTGCGCGTCGCGCAGGCGCTCCAGACCGAGCTGAGCCGCATGCGGCCCGAGGTCGACAGCAGCGTCGCCTTCCTGGACTCGTGCCTCCCCTCGGTCACCCAGACCCTCGACAAGCTCGCCGCCCGCGGCGTCCGCGAGACGGTGATCGTCCCGCTCGACCTCACCCACGCGATCGAGGTCGACCCCCGCTTCAGCGGCATCGTGGCCCGGGCCGCCCAGCAGCACCCCGGCCTCCGCATCAGCGTCGCCCGCCCGATCGGCCCCGAGGCGTCCCTGCTGGCCCTGCTCGACACCCGCCTGCGCGCCGCCCTGGCAGCCGCCCGCGTCCTCGAGCTCGACGGCCTGATCCTGTCGTCCTCCACCACCGGCGACGTCCGCGGCACCGCCCTGCTGGCCCGCCGCGCCCGCCAGTGGTCCACCCACCACCGGCTCCCCTGCCTCACGGCCGTCGCCGACGGCTCCGGTCCCTCGGTCGCCCAGGCGATGCAGGGCCTCCGCAGCCAGGGCCGCCGCCACATCGCCGTCGGGTCGTTCTTCATGGCCGGCGACGAGCGCTGGGCCGTGCAGGCCGAGCAGGCGCGCCGCATCGGCGCCGTCGCGGTGTCCGACCCGCTGGGTTCGGCGCCCGAGGTCGCCGAGCTGGTGCTGGCCCGCTACGCCTTCGCCGCGATGGACCTGCTCCCCTTCGACGAGGAGGGCAACTTCCAGGCCCCGGAGGTTCCGGCTGCGACCCAGTCCGACTGCGCCATCGCGTTCTCCGCGTAGTCTGGGCCTCCTGTCCCACAGGAGGAACCCATGACCCAGACGCCGAAGGTCGACCGCACGCCGCAGCAGTGGCGCGAGGTGCTGACCCCGTTCGAGTTCCAGGTCCTGCGCGAGGGCGGCACCGAGCGCCCGGGCACGGGCGAGTACGAGCACTTCAGCGAGCCCGGCACCTACGCGTGCAAGGGCTGCGGCGCCGAGCTGTTCACCAGCGAGGAGAAGTTCGCCTCCCACTGCGGGTGGCCCAGCTTCTACGCGCCGGCCGGCGACGACCGCATCCGGTACCTGCGCGACGACTCCCTGCCCGGACGCCCCCGCATCGAGGTGCGCTGCGCCGCGTGCGACAGCCACCTCGGCCACGTGTTCGAGGGCGAGGGCTACGAGACGCCCACCGACCTGCGCTACTGCATCAACTCCATCTGCCTGGTCCACCAGCCGCCGGCCTGACCGGCGCGCCACCCGCAGCCGGGGGCGTCCGACACCTAGCCTGAGGGGCGTGGCCCTGGGGAAACCGCAGTCAGACCTGTTCGACGAGGCAGCAGCCTCGCTCCTCGGCATGGTCTGGCGCCCCGAGCTGACCGTCGAGGAGATCCCGGCCCCCCAGCGCATCGCCCCGTTCGCCGCCGCCATCGCCGCCGACGTCGACTCCGACGAGGAGGAGGTCGGCAACGGACGCCTCGTGCTGCTGCACGACCCCGACGGCAACCCGGCGTGGGAGGGCACCTTCCGCTGCGTGACGTTCGCGCGCGCCAGCGTCGACCCCGAGATGGCCGCCGACCCGCTGCTGGCCGAGGTCGGCTGGTCGTGGCTGCAGGACGCGCTGGAGCGCCGCGGCGCCGACTACGCCGCACCCAGCGGCACCGTGACGGCCGTCTCGAGCAAGTCGTTCGGCTCGATGGAGGGCGACCCCGACAAGGCCGAGGTCGAGATCCGCGCGTCGTGGACGCCTGTGCTCACCCGCGGCGACGAGATCCTGACCCACGTCGAGGCCTGGCAGGACCTGCTGTGCATGGTGTCGGGCCTGCCGCTGCTGCCCGACGGCGTCGTCCCGATCCCCCTGCACCGCACGGGGCGGCGACGCCGGTGAGCGAGCAGACCCCGCGCGAGACCGACCCCGTCGAGGTCGAGGGCCCGCCCCCCGAGCTGGTGTCCCGGCCCGCCGACGGCGTCCCCCCGGTCGTGCGCACGCCCGAGGCGCTGCAGGCCACGATCGACGCGCTCGCGGCCGGTTCCGGCCCGCTGGCCGTCGACACCGAGCGCGCGCACGGGTTCCGCTACACCGGCCGGGCCTACCTGATCCAGCTGCGCCGCGAGGGCGCGGGCACCCACCTCGTCGACCCGATCGCGTTCGCCGAGGACGGCGAGCGCGCCGACCTCTCCGCGATCGCCGACGCCGTCGGCGACGCCGAGTGGATCCTGCACGCCGCCAGCCAGGACCTGCCCAGCCTCGCCGAGGTGAACATGCTCCCCCGCCGGCTGTTCGACACCGAGCTGGCCGGCCGCCTTTTGGGCCTTCCGCGCGTGGCGCTTGGGTCCCTGCTCGAGCGCGCCCTGGGCAAGACCCTGGCCAAGGAGCACTCCGCCTCCGACTGGTCGCGCCGCCCCCTGCCCGAGGACTGGCTGGTCTACGCCGCCCTCGACGTCGAACTGCTGGTCCCGCTGCGTGACTGGGTGGCCGCCGAGCTCGAGGCCGCCGGCAAGACCGAGTGGGCCGCCCAGGAGTTCGAGCACCTCGTCCTCCACGCCGGCGATGCCCCGACCCAGCGCACCGACCCGTGGCGCCGCACCTCCGGCACCCACGACGTCCGGACGCCCCGCGGCCTGGCCGTCGTCCGCGAACTCTGGCAGGAGCGGGACGCCCTGGCCCAGAAGCTCGACAAGTCGCCGGGCCGGATCCTCAACGACCGGGCGATCTCCGGGATCGCCGTGCGCGCCGAGGCGGCGGGCTTCGAGGCGTCCCGGGAGGCGCTGCGCGCCGTGGACGGCTTCCGCTGGCGCCAGGCCCAGCGCTACGAGACCAACTGGCTGGCCGCGCTCGAACGCGGCCTCGCCGTGCCCAAGGCCGAGCTGCCGCCACGGCGGCCGCCGGCGGAGGGGATCCCCCACCCGAAGGGCTGGCCGACGCGCTTCCCCGACGCCGCCGACCGGTGGGCACGCCTGCGCCCCGCGACCGTCGAGCTGGCCGAGCGCTTGCAGCTGCCGGTGGAAAACCTCATCGCCCCCGACGCGCTGCGCCGGCTGGCGTGGGAGCCGCCCGCCCCGGTGACCGAGGCGTCGGTGGACGCGTTCTGGGCCGTCGAGGGCGTCAGGCCGTGGCAGCGGGAGCTGGTCGTCCCGGTGGTGACCCCGCTGCTCTGACCGAGCACTCCAGCGCCCACTCCACGACGGTGCGGGCGACGTCCTGTGCCGTCAGGCCGAGTTCCTCGAGGACCTCACCGCGGCTGGCGTGGTCGAGGAACTGCTGCGGCACCCCGAGGTGGCGCAGGGGCGTCCAGACCCCGGCCCGGCCACAGGCCAGCGCGAGCGCGGCACCCAGGCCGCCGCTGACTCCGCCGTCCTCGAGCGTGACGACCAGGTCGGCCGCGCCGCACAGCTCGACGAGCGCGGGGTTGACCGGCAGGGCCCACACCGGGTCCACGACCGCGCACGGGACGCCCTGGGCCGACATCCGCGTGGCGGCGTCGACCGCGAGGTGCGCGAAGACGCCGTGGGCGACGAGCAGGACGCGGGAGTCCGGCGGGCTGGCGAGCACGTCGACCCCGCCGTGGGAGCGCAGCGCGGGGAGCTCGGGGGGCAGCGGGTCCTTGGAGTAGCGCACCACGCTCGGGGCGTCGTGGATGCCCACGGCCGTGCGCAACGCCTCGACGAGGCGCTGCTCGTCGCGCGGCGCGGCCAGGTGCAGCCCGGGCACCATCGTCAGCAGCGAGGTGTCCCACATGCCGTGGTGGCTGGCGCCGTCGGGGCCGGTGATGCCGGCGCGGTCGAGCACGAACGTGACGCCCTGCTTGTGCAGCGCGACGTCCATCAGCAGCTGGTCGAAGGCGCGGTTGAGGAAGGTGGCGTAGATCGCGACCACCGGGTGCAGTCCGCCCTTGGACAGGCCCGCGGCCGAGCCGACCGCGTGCTGCTCGGCGATGCCGACGTCGAAGACCCGGTCGGGGAACTCGCGCGCCAGCGCGTCGAGGCCCACGGGGTGCAGCATGGCCGCGGTGATGCCGACGATGTCGGCGTTCTCGCGGGCCAGGGTGACGATCTCGTCGCGGAACGCGTCGGTCCACGTCCGCTTCGGGTTGGCGGTCAGCGGCTCCCCGGTCTCGGAGTCGATCAGGCCCACGGCGTGGAACCGGTCGGCCTCGTGCTCCTCCGCCGCGCGGAAGCCCTTGCCCTTGACGGTCATGCAGTGCACGAGCACCGGCCCGTCGAAGTTCTTGGCGGCCTCGAAGGCGCGCTCCATCATGCCGATGTCGTGGCCGTCGATCGGGCCGACGTACTTGATGCCGAGGTCGGAGAACATGCCCTGCGGGGCGAGGATGTCCTTCACGCCGGTCTTGAAGCCGTGCAGCAGGTCGTACAGCGGGCCGCCGATGACGGGCGCCGAGCGCACGCGCTGCTTGATCTGCTTCAGCGTCGGCTCGTAGCGGCGGTCGGTGCGCAGAGTCGACAGGTGGGTGGCGATGCCGCCGACGGTCGGGGTGTAGGAGCGGCCGTTGTCGTTGACCACGACCACGAGCTTGAGGTCGTTCTCGACCGCGATGTTGTTCAGGGCCTCCCAGGCCATGCCGCCGGTCAGCGCCCCGTCACCGATGAGGGCGACGACCGTCCGGTCCTCCCCGCGCAGGCGGAACGCCTTGGCCATGCCCTCGGCCCAGGACAGGCTCGTGGTGGCGTGGGAGTTCTCCACCCAGTCGTGCTGGCTCTCGGCGCGGCTGGGGTAGCCCGACAGGCCGCCCTTTTGGCGCAGCGAGGCGAAGCCGTCCTGCCGGCCGGTGAGGACCTTGTGGACGTAGCTCTGGTGGCCGGTGTCGAACACGATCGGGTCGTGGGGCGAGTCGAACACCCGGTGCAGCGCGATGGTCAGCTCGACCACGCCCAGGTTGGGGCCGAGGTGCCCCCCGGTACGGCTGACGCTGCGCACGAGGAAGGTGCGGATCTCGTCGGCCAGCTCGGCCAACTGCGGTGCGCTCAGCGCCCGCAGGTCGCGCGGGCCGTGCACCGCCTCCAGGAACGACATGGGGTCGATTCTAGCCTCCCGGGCCTCCACCGCCCTCCTGCACCTGGGCGCGGCCGGGTCACAGCTTGCGCACGAACACCTGGCCGCGCAGCGCCTCCTCGACGAGGCCGACCTCGCGTCGACGCCGGCGCAGCAGCTCGGCCTGCTCGTGCCACGCCGCCAGCGCGGCCTCCAGCGCCTCCGGCCCCACGAACGGGCCGAGGCTGGCGCGCACCCCGCCGATCCCGTCGCGGCAGGCCTGCACCTGCGACTCGACGTGCGCGACGGCGAACCGGGCCAGGATCACGGGGTGGCGGCGCAGCACCGCGTACCCGCGGTACTCGGCCGGGCAGCAGTCGAGCAGGAAGGCGGCCGCCGTGTCCTCCCACCCATCGGTGTGCGGCGGCCGGACGCCCTCGGGCCAGCCCGGCGGGACGTACCCGGTCACCTCGCCCGGGAACCGCGTCCGCCCCTGCGGACGGCGCCCCGGCTCCCCCGCGTGTACCGGCCGAAGCCGTGCGCGTGGGAAGAGCTCCACCCCACCGCCACCGCAGCCTCCTTCGAACGGGGGTTCGATTCTAGGATCGCAGTGGGCGCCGGTCAACAGCGGGGTCGGTTCAGAGCAGGATGCTGAGCAGGCCGAGCACCACGACCGCCACGGCCAGGGCGGCGACCACCCACGGCCGCCAGGCCGGACGCCGCGGGCCCGACCAGGTCGCCGCTGCCGCCAGCGCCGGGGCCAGGACCGCCACGACGACGCGGAGCCAGTCCGGGACGGTGTCGAACCACAACGGGGAGCCCAGGAGGAGGGCGGCCAGGACGGCCCACCACTCCCAGCCCAGCCGGAACACGAACGCGGCCAGGCCCAGCCCGGCGACCGCGCCGAGGATCGCCCCAGCGCTCCCCCAGCCCAGGATGCACAGCACGTCCTCGCCGTCGCCGCACACCGTCGCCCCGAACGGCGACCACATCGCCCAGAACAGGCCGGCGACCAGGACGGCGACGAGGGTGGCGAGGTACGACCAGGCGATCCTGGCCCCGCCGACGGGCGCCTCGGCCACGCGCATTCTGATCTCGCTCATCGTCACCGAAGTCTAGACGGCAGGAGGCCCGCCCCCCGGTCGGGGACGGGCCTCGTGGGCTCGGCGGGATCAGCCCTTGAGCAGGTTCCGCAGCACGTACTGCAGGATGCCGCCGTTGCGGTAGTAGTCGGCCTCACCGGGCGTGTCGATGCGGACCACGCCGTCGAACTCGACGACCTCCCCGTTCTCCTTGGTGGCGACGACCTTGACCGTCTTCGGCGTGGTGCCGTCGTTCAGCTCGGTGATGCCGGTGAACGAGAAGGTCTCGGTGCCGTCGAGGCCCAGGGAGTCGGCCGACTGGCCGGCCGGGAACTGCAGCGGGAGGACGCCCATGCCGATGAGGTTCGAGCGGTGGATGCGCTCGTAGGACTCGGCGATGACGACCTTGACGCCCAGCAGGGTCGTGCCCTTGGCCGCCCAGTCACGGGACGAGCCGGAGCCGTACTCCTTGCCGGCCAGGACGACCAGCGGGACGCCGGCGGCCTGGTAGTCCATCGAGGCGTCGTAGACGAACTCGACCGGGCCACCCTCCTTGAGGAAGTTGCGCGTGTAGCCACCCTCGGTGCCGGGGGCGACCTGGTTGCGCAGGCGCACGTTGGCGAAGGTGCCGCGGATCATCACCTCGTGGTTGCCGCGGCGGCTGCCGAGGCTGTTGAAGTCCTTGCGCTCGACGCCGTGGCCGACCAGGTACTGGCCCGCGGGGACGTCGGACTTGATCGAGCCGGCCGGGGAGATGTGGTCGGTGGTGATCGAGTCGCCGAGCTTCAGCAGCACGCGGGCACCCGACACGTCCTCGACCGGGGCCGGGGTCTCGGGCATGCCGTCGAAGTACGGCGCGCGGCGGATGTAGGTCGAGGCCTCGTCCCACTCGAACAGGTTGCCCTCGGGGGTCTCGAGGTTCTGCCAGCGGTCGTCACCCTTGAACACGTCGGCGTAGCGGGTGGCGAACATCTCGGCGCTGATCGAGGAGTTGATGACCTCGTCGATCTCGGCCTGGCTCGGCCAGATGTCGGCCATGAACACGTCGTTGCCCTGCTCGTCCTGGCCGATCGGGTCGTTGGCCAGGTCGATGTCCATGGTGCCGGCGAGGCCGTACACGATGACCAGCGGCGGGGAGGCGAGGTAGTTCATCTTGACGTCGGGGCTGATGCGACCCTCGAAGTTGCGGTTGCCGGAGAGCACCGCGGTGACGGCCAGGTCGTTGTCGTTGACCGCCTTGGAGACCTCGGGGATCAGCGGGCCGGTGTTGCCGATGCAGGTCACGCAGCCGTAGCCGACGGTGTTGAAGCCGAGGGCGTCCAGGTACTGCTGGAGGCCGGACTTGTTGTAGTAGTCGGTGACGACCTGCGAGCCCGGGGCGACGGTGGTCTTGACCCACGGCTTGGGCTTGAGGCCCTTCTCGTAGGCCTTCTTGGCCACCAGGGCGGCGCCCAGCATGACCGACGGGTTCGACGTGTTGGTGCACGAGGTGATCGAGGCGACCGTCACGGCGCCGTTCTTCAGCTCGAACTCGCGGCCGTCGGCCAGGGTCACCGGGATCGACGCGGTCGGGTTCGAGGTGTAGCTCGGCAGGTAGTCGTTGAAGCTCTCCTTCGACTTGCTCAGCTCGATGCGGTCCTGCGGACGCTTCGGGCCGGCGATGCTCGGGACGACCGTGGACAGGTCGAGCTCCATGAACTCCGAGTAGCGGGGCTCGCGGTCGTCGTCGTGCCACAGGCCCTGCGCCTTGGCGTAGTCCTCGACCAGGGCGATCTGCTCCTCGGTGCGGCCGGTCATGCGCAGGTAGTCGGTGGTCTTGGAGTCGATCGGGAACACCGCGATGGTGGAGCCGAACTCGGGCGACATGTTGGCGATCGTGGCGCGGTTGGCCAGCGGCACCTGGGAGACGCCGGGGCCGTAGAACTCCACGAACTTCCCGACCACGCCGTGCTGGCGCAGCATGTCGGTGATGGTGAGCACCAGGTCGGTGGCGGTGACGCCCTCGTTGAGCTTGCCGGAGAGCTTGAAGCCCACCACGCGCGGGATCAGCATGGAGATGGGCTGGCCGAGCATCGCGGCCTCGGCCTCGATGCCACCCACGCCCCAGCCGACGACGCCGAGGCCGTTGACCATGGTGGTGTGGGAGTCGGTGCCGACGCAGGTGTCGGGGTAGGCCTGCAGCACGCCGTTGACCTCACGCGGGAAGATCACGCGGGCCAGGTTCTCGATGTTGACCTGGTGGACGATGCCGGTGCCGGGGGGGACGACCTTGAACTCGTCGAAGGCGCCCTGCGCCCAGCGGAGCAGCTTGTAGCGCTCGTTGTTGCGCTGGTACTCGACGTCGACGTTCAGCTTGAGGGCGTCGGGGGTGCCGAAGTATTCGGCGATGACGGAGTGGTCGATGACCATCTCGGCCGGGGCGAGCGGGTTGACCTTGTCGGGGTCGCCACCGAGGTCGGCGACGGCCTGGCGCATGGTGGCCAGGTCGACGACGCAGGCGACACCCGTGAAGTCCTGCATGATCACGCGGGCGGGCGTGAACTGGATCTCCTCGGTGGGCTCCGAGTCCGCGACCCAGGCGCCGAGCGCCCTGATCTGGTCGGCGGTGATGTTGGCGCCGTCCTCGGTCCGCAGGAGGTTCTCCAGCAGCACCTTGAGGCTGTAGGGCAGGGACTCCGAGCCCTCAACGGCGTCGACGCGGAAGATCTCGTAGTCCTTGCCCCCGGACTGAAGGGTGGTCTTGGCACCGAAACTGTTGACGCTCATGCGTACCTCTCCTGTTCGACGTTGTCCAGCAGATATCTCGACATCGAGATACTAGCACCCCCGTCCTCGCGGTGTCTGCTGTTTCGGACCCGAGCCTACGCCCCCGACCGCCTCTCGCGCGCGCGGCGACGCTCCTCGGCGTAGACGGCACGCAGTTCGTCGTCGTTCATCATCAGGTAGACCAGACCGCAGTTGTGCGGGCCGTCGGCGCCGGGGTGGCACAGGGAGCACTTGTCCGCCGGCCTCAACGGGCAGCGGGCCTCGACGTGGGACATGCTTCAACCTCCGCGACCACCCTAGCCAGCGGCCCGTCGCTCACCCAGCGGTGGCCGCCTGTTGCACGGGGCGCAGGATCGCGACGCATTCGACGTGGTGCGTCATCGGGAACAGGTCGAACGCCCGGATCGAGTCGGGCTCGTACCCGCACGCCCGGGCCGTGGCCAGGTCGCGCGCCAGCGCCGCGGGGTCGCACGCCACGTAGGCGACGGCCCGCGGACGCCGCGCGCACACGTCCTCGACCACCGCCCTGCCCGCCCCGACCCGCGGCGGGTCGAGGACGACCAGGTCGGTCCGGCCCGTCAGGCGGCGCAGGACCCGGTCCACCGAGCCGGCGTGGAAGCGGGCCCCGGGCACGTTGCGGCGGGCCAGGTCCACGGCGTCGCGGCCGCCCTCCACCCCGGTGACCCGGACGCCGGCGTCCGCCAGCGCCCCGGAGAACAGGCCCACGCCGCAGTACAGGTCCAGCGCGCGCTCCCCCGCCCGCGGCGCCAGCCCGGCCAGCACGGCGTCCACGAGGGTGTCGGCGGCTCGCGGGTGAACCTGCCAGAACCCGTCGGCGCGGACTGCCCAGTCGTGCCCCGCCGCGCGCTCCCGCACGACCAGCTCCTCGCCCGGGGTCACCCAGACCGGGCCGTCGGCGGTGGCGGCACCGACCGCAGCCCGCGGCGTCCGGAGGTCGGGGGCCGCGATGAGGCACCCCGACGCCGGCAGGGGCACCACCTCGTGGGACGCCCTGGCCCGCAGTCCCCAGCCCTCCGGCCCCCGGTGGTAGCGCATCCGCGTGCGCCAGCCGAGGTCGTCGGGATCGAGGGCCTCGACGGTGCCGTCCCAGTCGAGGCCGGCCAGCCGGGCCAGCTGCTCCGCCACGACCTGCCGCTTGAGCTCGCGCTGGTGGGCGACCGCGACGTGCTGGAGGTCGCACCCGCCGCAGACGGCCGCGATGGCGCAGGGCGGGGTCACCCGGTGCGCACTGGACTCGTGCACGGCGACCGCATCGGCCAGCGCGTGCCGCTTGGCCAGGCCGGTGACGACGACGTCGACGAGTTCGCCCTCGAGGGCGTGCCGGACGAACACGACCCGCCCGTCCACGCGGGCCACCCAGTGGCCGCCGTGGGCGATGCGGTTCACCCGCACACGCTCGAGGCGGTCGCCGACCGCCCACTGCCCCGGTTCAGTCATCGAGAGATGCCCCCGAGTGCACGGTGCCGGTACCGGGGCGGCGCCACTCGGCGGCGTCGTCGCGCTCGGCCCGCTCGATCGCGTAGCGCGACGAGGCGAGCTGGTACGGCACCGCCGTGGTGACCACGCCGGGCATGAACGCCAGGCGGGTCTTGACCAGCAGGGAGGTCTGGTTGTGCAGCAGGCGCTCCCACCAGTGGCCGACGACCAGCTCGGGGATGTAGACCATCACGATGTCGCGCGGGTTGCCCGAGCGTAGCCCCTTCACGTAGGTGAGGAACGGCCCGACCACCTCGCGGAACGGCGAGGCCACGACCTTGAGCGGGACGCCCGGGTCCAGCTCGTCCCAGGCGTGCCGGATCGCGCGGACCTGGTCGTCGTCGACGGCGATCGTGACGGCCTCGACGCTGCTGGGCCGGCTGCCGCGGGCGAAGTTGATCGCGCGCAGGGCGGGCTTGTTGAGCTCCATGACGAGGACGACCGCGCGGACCCGGCTCGGCAGCGTGTGGGCCTCGGACTGGTCGAGCGCCGTCTCGCGGGCGACCTTGTCGTAGTGCCGGCTGATGGCCTTCATCGTCACGAACAGCAGCGCCATGGCGAGCACGGCGAGGTAGGCGCCGTAGATGAACTTGCTGGCGAGCACGATGACGAGCACCGTGCCGGTGAAGGTGAGGCCGACGGCGTTGATCGCGCGCGAGCGCTGCTTGCGGCGCCGCTCGGCGGGGTCGGTCTCGACGGAGAGGTGGCGGGTCCAGTGCCGGATCATGCCGAGCTGGCTGACGGTGAAGGAGACGAACACGCCCACCACGTAGAGCTGGATCAGCGCGGTCACGCTGGCGTTGAACGCGAGCACCAGGCCGACGGCGGCCAGCGCCAGCAGGATGATGCCGTTGCTGTAGGCCAGGCGGTCGCCGCGGGTGTGCAGCGCCCGGGGCAGGAAGCCGTCGCGGGCGAGGATCGAGCCCAGCACCGGGAACCCGTTGAAGGCGGTGTTGGCCGCCAGGAACAGGATGATCATCGTCATCACGATGACGAACACGAAGCCGGGCTCGAACCCGTCGAAGACCGTCATCGCCAGCTGGGCCATCACCGTCTCCTGGTGCCCCTCGACCACCACGCCGCCCTGGGTGAACACCACGCCGGCGTGCTCGTCGACCATCTTGGCGCCGGTCAGGTTGGCCAGGGCGATGATGCCGCCCAGCATCGTGATCGCGACCAGGCCGAGGAGGCCGAGGGTGGTGGCGGCGTTGCGGCTCTTGGGCTCGCGGAAGGCGGGCACGCCGTTGCTGATCGCCTCGACGCCGGTCAGGGCCGCCGAGCCCGACGAGAACGAGCGGGCCAGCAGCGCGACGAGCGCGAAGCCCTCGAGCTGGGAGTAGAAGGGGTCACCGACGACGTCGTAGCCGGCGGTGGGCGCGGCCAGCGGCTCCCCCACCACGAGGATGCGGACGAGCCCGACCACGATCATGCCGAGCACGGCGACCATGAAGCCGTAGGTGGGGATCGCGAACAGCGTCCCGGACTCGCGCACGCCGCGGAGGTTGATCGCCATCAGCACCAGGATCAGCACGGCGGCGACCAGGCCCTCGTGGCCGACGATGAACGGGACCAGTGCCTTGGCGTTCTGCACCCCCGAGCTCACCGACACCGCGACGGTCAGCACGTAGTCGACCAGCAGGGCGGACGCCACGGTCAGCCCAGCGTTCGGGCCGAGGTTGACCGTGGCCACCTCGTAGTCGCCGCCGCCGGACGGGTAGGCGTGCACCGTCTGCCGGTAGGACAGCACGACGACGAACATGACCAGCGCGACGCCCAGGGCGATCGGCCAGGAGAAGACGAATCCGGCGACGCCGGCCAGGCTCAGGGTGAGCAGGATCTCGTCGGGGGCGTAGGCGACCGACGACAACGCGTCGGACGCGAACACCGGCAGGGCGATGCGCTTGGGGAGGAGGGTCTCGCCCAACTGGTTGCTCGCCAGCTTGCGCCCGACGAGCAGACGCTTCACGGCGTCCGTGAGGTTCACGGGGTACACTCTACGCCTGTGCACATCGTCATCATGGGTTGTGGTCGCGTGGGTTCGTCCCTGGCCCGGGCCCTCGAGCGACGCGGCCATTCCGTGGCCGTGATCGACCAGGACGCCGACGCGTTCCGGCGGCTGGGGCCCGACTTCCACGGGCGCACGGTGAAGGGCATCGGCTTCGACCGCAAGGTGCTCGTCGCGGCCGGCATCCGCGAGGCGGACGGGTTCGCCGCGGTGTCCTCCGGTGACAACTCCAACATCCTCGCCGCGCGCGTCGTGCGCGAGACCTACGGCCTCAACAACGTGGTCGCCCGCATCTACGACCAGGGCCGGGCCGAGGTCTACGAACGCCTGGGCGTCCCGTCGGTCGCGACCGTGCGCTGGGCGGCCGACCAGGTGCTGCGCCGGCTGCTGCCCGAGGGGTCGGAGCCGCAGTGGCGCGACCCGTCCGGCCAGGTCCGGCTCATCCAGCTGGGCGCCCACGACGAGTGGGTCGGGCAGCGCGTCACGGCGATCGAGGCGGCCCTCGGGGCCCGCATCCCGTTCCTGAGCCGCTTCGGGCAGGGCATGATCCCCTCCGAGACGACCATCCTCCAGGACGGCGACATGCTCTACATCGCCGCCACCAACGAGGACGTGCCCCGCATCGAGGGCCTGCTCGCCGAGCCCCCCGTCAGGATCTAGGAGACCCCATGCGCGTGACCATCGCCGGGGCGGGGAACGTCGGCCGCTCCATCGCCCGCGAGTTGCTCGCCAACGACCACCAGGTCCTCCTCATCGACCGTGACCCGAACGCGATCAAGCCCGACTCGGTGCCCGGCGCCGCCTGGCTGCTGGCCGACGCCTGCGAGGTCGACTCCCTGGAGGAGGCCCGCATCGACCGCTACGACGTGGCGATCGCGGCCACCGGCGACGACAAGGCCAATCTGGTGCACAGCCTGCTGGCCAAGACCGAGTTCGCGGTCCCCCGCACCGTGGCGCGGGTGAACCACCCCAGCAACGAGTGGATGTTCGACGACGTCTGGGGCGTCGACGTGGCCGTCTCGACCCCGCGCCTGATGTGCGCGCTGGTCGAGGAGGCCGTGACGGTCGGCGACCTGGTCCGCCTCTTCGCCTTCCGCGGCGGGCGCACCAACCTGGTCGAGATGACCCTCCCGACCGACAGCCCCACCGTCGGGCGCCGGCTGGCCGACCTCGAGTTCCCCGGGGACGCCGTCCTCGTCGCGATCATCCGCGACGGCACCGCGCAGCCGCCGCGGGCCGACGCCGCCCTCGAGGGCGAGGACGAGCTGCTGTTCGTCGTCCAGCCCGAGGCCGAGCTGGAGCTCGCGCACTTCCTGGCCCCGGGCGTGCAGCGGGAGCGGGTCGTCCAGGAGGACGACGAGGACCCGGTCGACTGACCGTCCGGGCTCAGAGCAGCTCGTAGTCGGGGTTGTAGAGGCGCCGGACGCCGCCGTCGATCGAGATCCGGCCCCGGGCCACCAGTTCGCGGCCCGCCTCGATGCCCGCGATTTCGTGGCGCCCCATCCAGATCAGCGTGACCCGGCCGGTACCGTCGGAGAGCTCCGCCTCCAGCCACGGGGTGTCCTGGCGGGGGCTGACCGTGAGCACGTCGATCGTGCCGCGCACGGTCACGCGGCTGCGGTCGACACAGGACCCGATCGCGTCCGCGCCGATGTCCTCGGCGAGGCGGTGCCGGTCGGCCGAGGCCAGTTCGTCGTTGCTGCGCAGCAGGCCGCGCACGCGCTCCCAGAGGGCCACGACGGCCAGCCTAACCCTGCGCGTCGGCCCCCTGCGGCAGGGCGAGGTGGATCAGCTCGCCGGGCACGCGCGGGGCGTCGTCGCGCTTGACCACGACGTTGCGGAAGAACTCGACGAAGACGTCGGCCGGCTCGGCCTCGCCCTCGACCATGCCCGCACGACCCATGAGGGTGCCGCGCAGCAGCCAGCGCGGGCCCTCGACGAGCCAGATGCGCGAGACGTGGAACAGCTGCTCGCCCTCGGGGCCCTCCATCGGCAGGACGCGGCGCACCTCAGGGCCGAACGGCCCGTCGGCGATCTCGGCGTGGCCGCCGGCGCCGGTGGCCTCCTCGATCGTCTCCTCGCGTAGCTCCTCGGCCAGGCCGTCGGTGCGCGGGGCGGCGAACAGCGCCAGCTCCAGGCCGGACTCGCCGTAGGCGGCCAGCAGGGCCCGCACGGTGCCGGTCGCGGGGTCGCCGTGCAGCTGCAGGCCCAGCCCGTCGAAGGGCGTGATGATCAGCGGGCCGAAGGTGACGCGCTCGACGTCGTCGGCGTCCAGGTCGACCTCGTCGAAGTCGAACGGGCCGTCCGCGCGCGGGTCGAAGTCGTCGTCGGTCCCGGGCTCGTCGAGCTCGTCCTCGAAGTCCTCGATCGCCTCGTCGCTCACTGGTTCCTACCTCCGCCTTCCCCCGTGGGGATCGAATCGTCGGCCCACGCGGTGACCCCACCGGTGGACCCGTGCCCGCCGCTGCCACGCACGCTCTCGGGCAGTGCGTCGGCCTCGGCGAATCCCGCCCGTCCGACGCGTTGGAAGACTAGCTGCGCGATCAAGTCGCCCCGGTGGAGTATCACGGATCGGCTGGCGTCGGTGTTGAGCAGGCAGACCATGATCTCCCCGCGATAGCCGGCGTCCACGGTGCCCGGCGCGTTCACGATCGTCAGGCCGTGGCGGGCCGCCAGTCCCGAGCGCGGGTGCACGAAGCAGGCCCAGCCCTCCGGGACCGCGAGCGCGATGCCCGTGCGGACCAGGCGGCGGTCGCCGGGGGCCAGCTCGACCTCCTCGGCGGTGGCCAGGTCGGCCCCCGCGTCGCCGGGGTGGGCGTACCGCGGCAGCGGCACGCCGTCGTCCAGCCGGCGGACGAGGACCTCGAGGTCGCTCACGAGGCCGCCTGCGCGCGGGCTGTCTCGATGGCGGCCGCCAGCTGGGCGGGACGGCGGCTCGAGACCAGCCAGTAGGGGTGCGGGTCGGCGGCGTCGTCGACGGTGACCTGCACCGACTCGCTCAGCCAGGGGCGCTGGGTGACGAACGCGCGGGCGTCCGCCCCGACCCCGAGGCACTCGCGGGTGGCCGCGGCGTCCAGCACCTCGACCTCGCCGAGCCAGGGCCACTCCAGCAGCGACGGACCCACGCGCAGGCCGTCGGCGTCCACGGCCAGCTCGGTGCGGCCGAACCAGGCCAGCGCGACGGTGATGACGGCGGCCACCACGAGCCCGCCGCCGAAGGCGACCCACGGGCCGTACCAGAACCCGACCGCGATGATGGTGGAGGCGCCGAAGAGGACGCCCACCAGCCAGTACCACGCCGGGGCGTTCAGACGTTCGCGATAGTGCACCCGTCCAACCTAGCGGGCGCGGGAGGTGCCCCTAGGATGAGTCCCATGGACTTCTCGCAGAAGATCGTGTGGAACGCCTACTCGACCGTGGTCGGCCTGGTCGCGGCGGTCGCCACGAAGAAGGCCGTCGACGGCGCCTGGCAGTTCGTGACGGGTGAGGAGCCCCCCGAGCCCAATGACCCGAACACCCCCACCACGCACGCCGCGATCTGGGTCCTGGCGATGGCGATGGGGGTTGGGCTGTCCCAGGTGCTGATCAACCGCTTCGCGGCGAGGCGCTGGGAGGCGTTCACGGGCTCGGCGAGCCCGCTGCGCCACGTCAACCTGAAGTTCTAGGAGCCTGCTGAACAAGGCGTCTATCTGACGGCGGGTTGGACGTGGGTGGCGGGTGGGACGCCGCCGCGGCTGTCGAGCCGCGAGTGTGAGTCAGCGCAGTTGAGTGCGACAGCGGGGTCGTCGCGCTTGTCTGAGGGTCGTGGTGGACCCGTGTGGTTGGTGTTCAAGCTCGTTCCGGGGCTGGTCAGGCGATCGCCCAGCCGGTGTTGCCGAAGCTGAGGCCGAGGTTCAGGAGGCGGCGGAGGTTGATCGCCGCGACTCGTTGGTGGAGCCAGTTGTCGTTCTTCGTGACGCCTCGGTAGGGCACTTTGCGGTTGCCTCGGGCCAGCCACGCGATCGTGCGTTCGACCATGGGCCGGTACCGGCGGTAGGTGGCTTGGAAGCCCTCGCCGGCGGCCCGTTGGCGGTGTGCGCGTTGCAGCAGGTCGTGGGGGTGCAGCTGGATGGTGCGGCCTTTCGCGGCGGTCGTGCATCGCTGCCTGAACGGGCAGGCCCGGCAGGCGATGCCGAACACCGCCTTGCGGGTCTTGGTGATGGTCTTCGTTACTCCTGCTGGGCAGGTCAGGGTGCCGGCGGCAGGGTCGTGGGTGAAGTCGTCGATGGTGAACCCGTCCTCGACGGCCGGCCGGATCGGCCAGGGTTTGACCAGCGGCACCCACCTCTTGGCCTCAAGGACGGCGAGCATGTCGCCGGTGGCGTAGGCCGAATCGCCCAGCACCTCGACCGGGCTGTCGATGGTCGGATCAGCCACCACCAGCCTGGCACCGACGGTGGCGTCGCTGTTGTCCGGCCCGGCGGCCTTGGTCAACTCGACCATGGTCGCGAGGCCGGTGTCGGGCTCGATCACCACGTGGGCCTTGAACCCGTCCTGGCGGCGCTCCACGGTCTTGTGCGCATGCCGCGCATCAGGGTCGACCGTTGAGATGACCCGGTCCGGGGCGACCCGGCGGGCGATCCGCCACCGGCCATCCGTGCCGACGGAACCCTCGGCTGGTTCAACATCCTGACCGGCCACCAAGGCGAGCAACGCGACCGCCTCGGCCGGCTTGCCGCCAGCAGCCGTGATCGCTTCGGCGTCCAGGCCGGCGAGCAGGGCGAGCGCGTCGTTGACCAGCGCCGTGACCAGTTCGTCGCGGGCCTG
The DNA here is from genome assembly GCF_017569205.1 of Propioniciclava sp. MC1595. Classification (GTDB taxonomy): domain Bacteria; phylum Actinomycetota; class Actinomycetes; order Propionibacteriales; family Propionibacteriaceae; genus Propioniciclava. The sequence continues at coordinate 1,651,919 of NZ_CP071870.1, read as the reverse complement.
GCGGTCGTCCCACGCGATCCGCGGCTTGCCGGTGCTGTCGTACCCCTGGCCGGTCAGCGCGGCCAGCCGGGTGCAGCGCTGCTCGATTACCTGCTGGGCGCCGGGCACCTCCCGGCCCACCCGGCGCACCTGCGCGATCAGCTGGGTGACCGTGTCCTGCCTTGCCACCGCGTCATCCAGGATCGTCGAGTCCAGGGCACGCCGCGTCCGGCCCTTCACCGCACCCGTGGCGTCAATCACGTCCCGGACCACCTCGAAGATCCGCTGCGGCCGCTCCGACGCTGCCAGCCGAGCCCGCCACACCGTCAACGACGACGCATCAAACGCCTTCTTGTCGACCGGGTAGCCACACGCCGCTTTCCACCGCAGGTCGAACGTGAGCGCTTCGACGGCTTCCCGATCGGACAAACCGTTCAACGCCTGCAGCACGATCACCGAGGCGATCACCTCGCCCGGGATCGATGGCCGGCCCCGCCCCGACGGGAACAGGTCGGCGAACAACGCGTCCGGGAACAGGCGGTGCCGGTGCTCGGCCAAGAACCGGAACACGCTGCCAGCCGGCAACAAATGCCCCGCCAGCGACTCCACGTCCAACACATCCCGCTGCGGACTCGACTCACCCTGCACAACCCAACAATTCCAGCCAGCTGCCGGTCAGTCCCGTGGGCACGCGGACAGATTGTTCAGCAGGCTCCTAGCTCAGGCGCAGTCCACGCAGTAGACCAGGCCGTTCTTCTCGAGGGCGCGCTGGGTGCGGCCCTTCACCAGGAAGCAGCTCGCGCAGGTGAACTCGTCGGCCTGACGCGGCAGGACACGCACCGTCAGCTCCTCGTGGGAGAGGTCGGCGCCGGGCAGCTCGAACGACTCAGCGGCCTCGACCTCGTCCTCGTCGACCTTCCCCGAGTTCTTGTCGTTGCGCCGGCTCTTGAGCTCCTCGATGCTGTCCTCGTTCTCCTCGTCCGTCTTGCGAGGAGCGTCGTAATCAGTCGCCATGATGCCTTTCGAAACGCGGATGGACCTCACTGGCCCCGGGGGACCACGCACGGACGTATATACCACACCCGTCAAGGGCGGACACATCGGGAGCGGTGGCGGCAGAGCCCCGTGCCACCGGAGCGGCTCCCCCGTCACGGCGTGGGGGCACGATACGCTGCGGTGACGACCAGCGGCGAGACCTACCCCGGAGAGTGACCATGGAGAGTGCCCTCAGACCGCGCGACATCCAGGCGCGCATCCGCGCTGGGGCATCGCCCGACGAGGTGGCCGAGGCGGCCGGCGTGCCGGTCGAGAAGATCGCGGCCTTCGCCGACCCGGTGATCGCCGAGCGTGACTACATCGCCGGCCTGGCCCGCACCAACCCGGTGCGCCGCCGCGGCGAGACCACCTCCCACCGCACCCTGCGCAACGCCGTGGCCGACGCCCTGGCCGCGAAGGGCGTGGACGCCGACGAGGCGGAGTGGGACGCGTGGAAGCTGGAGGACCGCCGCTGGCAGGTCAAGGTCGCCTTCGAGCAGGACGGCGCCCCCCGCGAGGGCCTCTTCGTCTTCGACGCCATGGGCCGCTTCTCCGTGGCCGCCAACGACCAGGGCCGTGCCCTCATCGGCGACGGCAGCACCGACCAGCTGGCGCTCGTGAAGGCCACCCAGGACGAGCCCGAGGCGGAGGACGACGCCCGGGCCGACGAGCCGTACGCCGAGGACGCCGTCGAGGTGTCCTCCCCCGAGGCCCACACCGACTCCTCCGACGACGACGCCGAGGACGCGTTCCACGACGGGGACCTGCAGGAGGTGGACGGGGTCTTCGACATCGTCCCGCCCGCCCGCGGCGACCTCGACATCCTCTACGACATGCTCTCGAGCTTCGACGAGGACTCGGTGAAGATCTACGCCGGCCTGGTGCACCCGAAGGAGTCCACGCCCCTCGAGGCGGCCCCGGTCGCCGAGCCGGACCCCGAGCCCGAGGTCGAGGAGGAGGACGAGTCGGCCGACGAGGAGATGACGGGCCTGGTCCCACGCATGGAGCCCGTCCAGCCCACCCCGGCACCCGAGCCGGAGCCGGTCCCCGCCGCCGAGGCCGAGCCCGCGGCGTCCGCCGAGGAACCCGAGCAGCTCGCGCTGATCGAGGACGTCGAGGAGCCGACTCCCAAGCCGAAGCCCCGGACCCGCCGCAAGCGCGCGTCGGTGCCCAGCTGGGACGAGATCATGTTCGGCTCGCCGCGCGGCGACGCCGAGGAGTAGTCAGGCCTCGCCGAACGGCAGCGGGTCGGGCGTCGCGTCGACGCCGCGGCCCACGGCCGGCTGGCGCACGCGGTGGTGGGCGCGGCACAGCGTCTCGTAGGAGACGACGCCCGCTCCCCCGCCCTCGGTGTCGCCGACCGCGATCTGGTCGCCCTCGACGACCATGACCCCGTCCACGACCCGCGCGTTGTGGGTGGCCGGGGCCCCGCACCAGCAGCGCGGGCGTGCCTGCAGCATCTCGATCCGGTCGGCCAGCTCGACCAGCCGGCGCGAGCCCGGGAACAGCTCGGTGCGGAAGTCGGTGAGGATCCCGAAGCAGGACACGTCGATGCCGAGCTCGTCCACGATCCTGGCCAGGTCGTCCACCTGCGCCTCGGTGTAGAACTGCGCCTCGTCGCAGACGAGGTGGTCGACCCGGCGGCCACCGGTCAGCTCGCCGGTGACGTGGGCCCAGAAGTCGAAGGAGGGCGTCACCTCGATGGCGGCGCGCACCAGCCCGATCCGCGAGCTGATCGTGGCCTCCCCGCCGCGGTCGAAGCAGGTGAACCGCAGCCCGCGGCGTCCGGCCGTGGACTCGGTGTAGTCGACCTGCAGCGCGAGGGTGGACTTGCCGCAGTTCATCGGCCCGGTGAAGTACGTCAGGTGCGCCATCAGCCGACCAGCACCGGGACGCGCATCTCGAACTCGGTCAGCGAGCCGTGCATGCCGACCAGGCCGAACTCCTTGGGCTGGCGGCGGGTCATGACCGCCCAGTCGTCGCGGCAGACGACCATGACGTCGCCCCAGCGGTGGGCCAGGCGGCGGTCGACGGGCCCGAACCAGCCGGACTCCACGGCCTCCTCCCGGGTGACGACCCAGGCGCGGTCGCCCATGACGGCGCGCCACCGGGCGGCCACGGCGTCCACGTCGCGGGGCTCGCAGTAGAGCTGTCGGAACCGGCCCTCCCCGGCCAGGAGGGTGAGGTCGTCGGCGAGGTGGGGCACGTCCTCGACGACGACCCAGCGCTCGGGCGGGGAGTCGATCATGCCGTGGTCGCCGGTCACGAGCAGGCGGACGTCGTCGGGCAGCGCCTCGCGCAGGTCGCGGGCGAGCGCGTCGATGCGGCGCAGGGCTGCCCGCCAGTGCTCGGTCTGCCAGCCCATGCCGTGGCCGGTGTGGTCGAGCGAGCGCTCGTACAGGTAGACCAGCGAGCTGTCCCCGGACGCCGCGCCGTCGACGGTCCACTGGATGCGGGCCGGGTGGTCGTCCTCGTCGGGGACCGGGTGGAATCGGGCGCCGCGCAGCGCGCACTCGGTGAGGCCGGTGCCGGCGAAGCGGGCGGGGCTCACCGAGGTGAGGGTGACGCCCTGCCGGGACAGGCGCTCGAACGAGGTCAGCCGGGGCTGGACGTCGAGGGCCGATAGCCCGTCGGCCCAGGTCAGCGCGTTGAGGTAGCCGCCGTCGACCGGGTTGCGGAACGCGTAGCCGGCGATGCCGTGCTGCCCCGGGGGCAGTGCGGTGCCGAGGCTCGTGATCGAGGTCGCGGTGGTGCTGGGTGCGCCCGAGGTGACCGTGGTCGAGGCGTCCTGCGCCAGCAGCGAGGCCAGGAAGGGTGCCTCCTCCAGGGCGGCGGCCAGGTTGTGCGCGCCGAGCCCGTCGACCAGCAGCAGCACCCAGCGGTCGGACGCCGGCAGGCCCAGCGCGTCGGACCACCCGTCGATGCCGAGGGACGCGGCGAGGGCCGGGACGACGTCGGCCAGCGTGGACTCCCCGTAGGCGGGGACGAGGGGCGCCTCCACTAGACCGCCACCCGCTGCAGGCGGGCGGCGAACCGCACGAGGCCGGACACGGCGTCCTCGCCGTCGGCGGCGGCGCTGATCCGCACGGTGAGGTCGTCGGCCAGGTCCTGGATCGTGTACCCGTGGTCGGCGTCGCAGTTCGGGTCGCCGCACGTGGCGGGCTCGGCCTCCTGGCGGCGGACCGCCCCCCAGTTCACGACCAGCCACGTCTCGGTGGTGCCGTGCTTGCCGCGGCCGAACCGCTCGGGGTTCGCGGCGACCTGGGTGAGCGCCACGGAACGGATGTGCCTCAGGGACACCGTCTCGACGGTGGTCAGGGCCTGGTGGACGTTCGGGTGCTCGCCGTCGTCGGTGTGCGCCACGATGAACCGCGTGGGCGTCAGCACCAGGACGGTGACGTGCCGGTGCAGCTCGGTCGAGCTGAACGTCGCCTCGTGGTGGACGAGGCTGTCCACGACCTCCTCGTCGGCGATCGCCTGGGCCACGGTCGCGGACACGAACTCGGGGAAGTACCCCGAGGCCACGATGGCAGCGCGCAGGTCGGCAGGGAGCGTGGTCATGGGCGGCATTGTCCCACGCCGGTGGGGCGGGCGGGAAACCGGTCCCCCGGACCGGTTACGGTGAACCCCATGAGCAACCGGCCGTTCTTCGCCGCCCGCCTCGAGCTCTTCCTCGACCGGCGGCTCGAACAGCTGTTCCGTGCGTTCGGGTGGCAGGAACGGGTGATCGCGTACACGGCCTACGGCGACGAGGGCTTCGCCCGGGTGCTGGGCCGGGTCGTGCTGTCCCCGCCGTTCGCCCAGACGGTCCTCGGCCAGGCCGCCGAGCAGTTCCTGCGCCGCCGCGGCTGGCGCAACTTCTTCACCGCCGCGTGCGTGCACGCCCGCTACACCATCACCCTCGGCGACGCGGAGGTCACCGGCACCACCGACCGGGGCGGCTACGTCGACCACCGGCTGCGCGGCCACGGCCTCGGGCCGGGCTGGCAGGCCGGCACGATCCGCACCGCGACCTCGCAGGAGTCGGTCGTGCAGGCGCAGGTCGTGGGCTCGGACGTCCGGTTCGGGATGGTCTCCGACATCGACGACACGATCCTGTCCACGATGCTCCCGCGCCCCTTCATCGCCGCGTGGCACTCCTTCATGCGCACCGAGGCCGCCCGGCAGGCGATCCCCGGCATGGCCGTGTTCTACGACGAGGTGCTCCGGAGCCACCCCGGCGCGGCCGTGATGTACCTCTCGACCGGCGCGTGGAACACCCACGGCTTCCTGAAGCGGTTCATGCGCCGGCACCGCTACCCCGAGGGCGCGATGCTGCTCACCGACTGGGGGCCGACCAACACCGGGTGGTTCCGCTCGGGCCAGGAGCACAAGCGCAACGCGCTGCTCCAGCTCACCGTGGACTTCCCGCGCATCCAGTGGCTGCTCGTGGGCGACGACGGCCAGCACGACCTCGACATCTACAGCGAGTTCGCCACCGCGAACCCCGACCGGGTGCTGGCCATCGCGATCCGGCAGCTGACCCCGGCCGAGCAGATCCTGGCCCACGGCACGACCGAGCCGCTGGCCGGCGACGAGCCGCTCCCCCGGGACATCCCGGTGTTCAAGGCGCCCGACGGCCGCGGCCTGAAGCGCCAGATGCGGGAGTTCCTCGGCCTGTCCTGAACCGCGGCAGGCGGCGGAGTGGCACCCGCGGCGTCCGGTCGCGGTTGGGCACAATGGCACGACGAGCGGGTAGCTCGGGAGGAGTGGGGGAAGCACGTGGTAGCGAAGCCGCCGGTCGACGACGAGGCGACGGAGAGAATCACCGACATCGACGTCACCGAGGAGATGGAGACCAGCTTCCTCGAGTACGCCTACTCGGTGATCTACGCGCGCGCCATCCCCGACGCCCGCGACGGCCTCAAACCCGTGCAGCGCCGCATCCTCTACTCGATGGACGACATGGGCCTGCGCCCCGACCGCAGCCACGTCAAGTGCGCCCGCGTCGTCGGCGACGTGATGGGCAAGCTGCACCCCCACGGCGACACCGCCATCTACGACGCGCTCGTGCGCCTGGGCCAGGGCTGGGCCATGCGCCTGCCGGTCGTCGACGGCCACGGCAACTTCGGCTCGCTGGACGCCGGCCCCGCGGCCATGCGCTACACCGAGTGCCGGATGGCACCCGCCGCGCTGGCGATGACCGGCGAGATCGACCAGGACACGGTCGACTTCAAGCCCAACTACGACGGCAAGATGACCGAGCCGGTCGTGCTGCCCGCCTCGTTCCCGAACCTGCTGGTCAACGGGTCGACCGGCATCGCGGTCGGCATGGCCACCAACATCCCGCCACACAACCTCGTCGAGTGCGTGCAGGCCCTCAAGCACCTGCTCAAGCACCCCGACGCCACCGTCGAGGACCTGATGCGCTACGTACCCGGCCCCGACCTGCCCACCGGCGGCAAGATCGTCGGCCTTGAGGGCATCGCGGACGCCTACGCGAGCGGGCGCGGCACCTTCAAGATCCGCGCGACGGCGCGCATCGAGCAGACCTCGCCGCGCCGCAAGGGCATCGTGATCACCGAGCTGCCCTACATGATCGGCCCCGAGCGGATCATGGAGCAGGTCTCGACGCTGGTGCGCAACAAGAAGATCACCGGCATCGCCGACATGAAGGACCTCACCGACCTGACCCACGGCCTGCGCCTGGTCATCGAGGTCAAGAACGGCATCAACCCCGACGCGATGCTCGAGCAGCTGTACCGGATGACCAAGCTCGAGGACAGCTTCGGCATCAACATGGTCGCCCTCGTCGAGGGCCAGCCCCAGACGCTGACGCTGCGCGACGCGCTCGTCGTGTACGCCGACCACCGCCTCGACGTCACCCTGCGGCGCACCCGGTTCCAGTACCGCAAGGCCGCCGACCGCCTGCACCTGGTGCGCGGCCTGCTGCTGGCCATCGTCGACATCGACGACGTGATCGCGATCATCCGCGGCTCCGACGACGTCGCCCAGGCCCGCGCCAAGCTGATGGAGGTCTTCGACCTCGACGAGGTCCAGGCCAACTACATCCTCGACCTGCAGCTGCGCCGGCTGACCAAGTTCTCCCGCCTCGAGCTGGAGAAGGAGCGCGGCGAGCTCGAGCAGCGGCTGGCCGACCTGTCCCACATCATCGAGAACGACGACGAGCTGCGGGCGCTGGTCGCGCGCGAGCTCGACGAGGTCGCCCGCGTGCACGGGACGCCGCGGCGCACCGTCCTGCTCGCCGGTGGTGGCGCCACCGTCACCGCGGCGAAGGCGACCCCGCTGGAGATCGCCGACGACCCGTGCTGGGTGATGCTCTCCTCCGCCGGGCTGCTGGCCCGCGCCGACACCGCCGAGGAGATGCCCGCCCAGGGACGCCGCGCCCAGCACGACGTGATCACCTCCGCGATCCGCACCACGGCCCGCGGCGAGTACGGCGTGCTCACCTCGCACGGACGCGTCGTGCGCGCGCAGGCGATCGAGCTGCCCTCCATCGCGATCACCGCCGATGCGCCCAACCTGCAGGGCGGCTCGCTGGCCACCGAACTGCTCGACCTCGCCAAGGGCGAGCGGGTGCTGGCGCTGACCACGCTGGGCGACGCCACGTACGGCTGGGCGCTCGGCACCCGCAACGGGGTCGTGAAGCGCACCAACCCCGAGCTGTTGGCCAAGGATGCATGGGAGGTCATCCGGCTCGACGACGGCGACGAGGTCGTCGGTGCGGTCGAACTGGCCGACGACTCCGGCGAACTGTGCTTCATCACCTCCGACGCCCAGCTGCTGCACTTCCCGGCGGCCGGCGTGCGCCCGCAGGGTCGCGGCGGCGGCGGCATGGCGGGCGTGAAGCTGGCCAAGGGCGCCTCGGTGGTGTTCTTCGGGCTCGTGCCCGACGGCGAGGCCACGGTGGTGACGGTCTCCGGCACCGGCTCGGGCCTGCCCGGCACCGAGGCCGGCCTGGCGAAGGTGACCCCGTTCACCGAGTACCCGGGCAAGGGCCGCGCGACGGGCGGCGTCCGCTGCCACCGGTTCCTCAAGGGCGAGACCACGCTGCTCGCGGCGTGGGCCGGCCCGACGCCGGTCGTGGCCGCGGCCCCCTCGGGCGCCCCGATCGACTTCACCACCGTGCACGACGGACGCCGCGACGGCTCCGGCACCCCCCTCACCCAGCCGCTGGGTGGGATCGGGACCCGGACCCACGGCGTCCGGACGGCCCCGTCGCCCGCCTCGCTGGCCGGGGCCGGCGTGGACGACACCCCGGGCGAGGACGCCACCGACGCGCCCGACGACGGCGCGCTGTTCTGACATGGACGTCGACGCGCTCCTGACGAGCCTCGCCGAGGCCGCCGCGGGGCGCGTCGCGAGCGCCCTCGTGGCCGACGACGAGCACACGCTCGAGGTGTCGGTGGCGGGTGCGGGGCGCTGGGTCGTCCGGTCCTGGAACCGGGAGTGGACGGGCGGGCCGGACGGCGTCCGGTGCTGGCACCTGATCCCGGCCGGGGGCGCCGCCGAGGTGCCCAGCGGACGCCCCGACGGCTGGGTGCACCCCGTCGTCGGGATGCTGCGCCCCGACCTGTTGCCGGTCTGGGGGCGCGGCGAGGACGACTACGAGCCGATCCGCGTCGTCGAGGGCCTGTTCGGCCCGGCGCAGGTCGTGCTCGGGCGGGTCGGGGACGACGAGGCCGTCGGCACCCTGCACCTGGACGCGCGGCGCTGGCTGTGCACGGCGCTGGAGCTGCCGGGCCAGTCGTGGACGATGACCCAGTTCACGTCCCCCTGAGGCCGGGCCTCAGCACTCGCGGGAGAGCAGCCCCGTCTCGACGTCGTAGAGGAAGCCACCGACCTCGGCGAACCCGGCGATCAGCGGGTGGGTGCGCAGCCGCTCGCAGTCGGCGCGCAGGTTGCCGAGCTGGTCGGGCGAGACGCCGAACTCGAAGTCGCCCGGGTCGATGCCCGAGGCGCCCATGATCGCTGCGCGCATGCCCGCCTCGTCCAGCGACGAGGCGGCGCACTTGGTGTGCGGCACGAGCAGGATGCGGTTCACGTTCAGCTTGTGCACGCCCATGATGAAGGCGGCCAGGCCCCGGTCGGTCAGGCGGGCGCCGGCCGTACGGAGGATCTTCGCCTCGCCGATCATGAGGCCGACCATCTCCAGCGGCTCGATGCGACTGTCCATGCAGGTCAGGATCATGACGCCCTGGTGGGCGATGCCGTCGAACTCGCGGGGGGCCGACCGCGCGTACCGCTTGTTGGCTGCCAGGAGGTCGTCGAAGATGCCGTCATCGGTCATGCTCGCGAGCCTAGCCCTGCCCCCCTGACATGGGCACTTCGGGGTGCGCGGCGCCCACGGAGCGGACACCGCGCGCCCGTTATCAGGCGTCGATGCGCTCGGCGCTGAGGGCGTAGGCGCCCTCGACGATGAACTCCTTGCGCGGGGCGACCTCGTTGCCCATCAGCTTCTCGAAGGTGGCGATGGCCTGCTCGAGGCTCTCCCCCTCCTCGACCGTGATACGCCGCAGCTGGCGGTGCCGCGGGTCCATCGTGGTCTCCTTGAGCTGGTCGGCGTCCATCTCGCCGAGACCCTTGTAGCGCTGCGGCTCCTTGAACCCGACCCCGCGCTTGGTCAGCTCGGCCAGCTTCCGCTGGTACTCGGCCTCGGAGTAGGTGTAGATGTACTTCTCCTGGCCGCGCTTGGGGTTGGTCAGCTCGAAGCGGTGCAGCGGCGGGACGGCGGTGTAGACCTTGCCGGCCTCGATCATCGGGCGCATGTAGGTGAAGAACAGCGTCGCCAGCAGCGTGCGGATGTGGGCGCCGTCGGAGTCGGCGTCGGCCATGAAGATGATCTTCCCGTACCGGCTCTGCTCGGGGTCGCAGGTGCGGCCCGACCCGGCGCCGACCACCTGCAGGATCGCGGCGCACTCGGCGTTCTTGAGCATGTCGGCGGTCGAGGCCTTCTGCACGTTGAGGATCTTGCCGCGGATCGGCAGCAGCGCCTGGAACTCGGAGCTGCGCGCCAGCTTCGCCGTGCCCATGGCCGAGTCACCCTCGACGATGAACAGCTCGGTGCGCTCGTTGTCGGAGCTGCGGCAGTCGGCCAGCTTCGGCGGCAGCGAGCTGGACTCGAGCGCGTTCTTGCGGCGCTGGTTCTCCTTGTGCACGCGGGCGGCCACGCGGGTGCGGGACGCGGCGACCGCCTTCTCGAGCACGGCCCGGGCCATCGGGCGCAGGGCGGCCTTGGTCGTGGTGAGGAACTCCCCGAGCTCCTGCTCCACGATGCGCGCGACCAGACGCGTCACCGGCGGGGTGCCCAGCACCTCCTTGGTCTGGCCCTCGAACTGCGGCTCGGCCAGGCGCACGGTCACGACCGCGGTGAGGCCCTCGAGGATGTCGTCCTTGGTGACCTCCTCCCCCGCCTTCATCAGCTTGGTGCCCTCCAGGGCCTTGCCGAACGCGCGCACCAGCCCGCGCTCGAAGCCCTGGACGTGGGTGCCGCCCTTGGGCGTGGCGATGATGTTGACGAAGGAGGCGAGCTTGCTGTCGTAGCTGTTCGACCAGCGCAGCGCGATGTCGACGTCGAGGTCGCGCTCGACGTCGGTGGGCGTCATCGAGCCCGCGGCGTCCAGCACCGGCACCGTCTCGGTGAACCGGTCGGAGCCCTGCAGGCGCAGCACCTCGGTGACCGGCGCGCCCTCGGACAGGAACTCGGCGAACTCGGAGATGCCGCCCTCGTGCAGGTGCACGTCGACGTGCTCGTCGCCGGCGACGCGGCGGTCGTCGACGGTGATCTTCAGCCCGGGGACGAGGAAGGACGTCTGGCGGGCCCGCTGGGCGAGCTGGGTGCCGGACAGCTTCGCGTCCTTGAGGAAGATCTGCCGGTCGGGCCAGTACCGGGTGCGGGAGCCGGTCTTCGCCTTGGCGACGCGGCCGATCTTGCGCAGGGTGTTGTCGGGGGTGAAGCCGGCGTCGGGACCCGGGCCGTCGAAGACGCCCGGCACCCCCCGGCGGAACGACATGGCCCACGTGGCGCCGTTGCGGTCGACCTCGACGTCGAGCCGCGAGCTCAGCGCGTTGACGACGGAGGCACCCACCCCGTGGAGGCCGCCCGTGGCGTTGTAGGAGCCGCCGCCGAACTTGCCGCCGGCGTGCAGCTTGGTATGGATGACCTCGACGCCGGTCAGGCCGGTGCGGGGCTCGATGTCGACGGGCATGCCGCGCGCCTCGTCGCCGACCTCGACCGAGCCGTCGGCGTGGAGGATGACCGTGATGTGCTTGCCGTGCCCGGCCAGCGCCTCGTCGACGGAGTTGTCGATGATCTCCCACATGCAGTGCATCAGGCCACGCGTGTCGGTCGAGCCGATGTACATCGCGGGGCGCTTGCGGACGGCCTCGAGCCCCTCGAGCACGAGCAGGTGCCGCGCCTCGTAGTCGCGGCTGTCGGTCTTCGGCTTGGGGGGCGTCTTGGTGCTGCTGGAGGTCACCGTCGCAGACTACCTGCGGCCACCGACAGTTCCTCGGACCGACCCGGCCCGCGTGACGAACGCGTCACAACTCCGCGCGTCGCCGGTCCCCCTTGGGTTCCTCGGGTACCGTCGGGGCACGGGAACAAACCACCCAGCGCACGCGTTGGAACAGGTGCCCCGAGCCGAACAGCCAGGAAGGAACGGCCCATGAGCACAACGGTGATGGAATCCCTCAACGCTGCGGACCGCTGCGACCGCTGCGGAGCGCAGGCGTACGTCCGCGTGACCCTCACGTCCGGTGGCGAGCTCCTGTTCTGCGCCCACCACGGCCGCGCACACTCCGACAAGCTGAAGCAGGTCGCCCTGAAGATCCAGGACGAGACCAGCCGCCTCGGCTGACCCGCTCCCCCAGACCACCACGGGGCCCCGGCAGATCGCTGGGGCCCCGTGTGCGTGTCCGGGTCGTGTCACACGAGCGCGGCCAGCGTGTCGATGCGGGTCTGCACGTCGTAGGCCGTCGTGAGCACCATGAGTTCCTGGACCTCGCAGTCGGCGACCATCTCCTCCAGCCGCGAGCGGACCTGGTCGGCGGTGCCGACGACCTTGGTGCCCGAGAAGTCCACCCCGCCCATGGCGTCGATGCGGCGCGCCGACTCCTCTGGCGAGGGCAGCGCCTCGCGGGTGTCGCGACGGATGTTGATCCAGCTGATCGTGGACGGGCCGGCCAGGTAGGCGGCCTCCTCCTCCGTCGCCCCCACCAGCGCCGAGGTGCACAGCATGGCGTGCGGGGCCTCCAGACCCTCGCTCGGCGAGAAGGAGTCCCGGTACAGCGCGAACACCGCCGCGGGGTCGAACTGGCCGAAGTGGCCGGCGTAGGCGTACCGGATGCCCAGCTTGCCGGCGAGCCGCGCCGAGTAGTCCGACGAGCCCAGCAGCCACACCTCGGGGTAGCCGGACGCCGCGGGCGTGGCCGTCAGCGTCATCCCCATCCCGACCCGGACGCCCCGCGGGCTGAGCCAGGCCTGCAGCAGCTGGAGGTGCTCGACGAAGTCCTCGTGCCCCAGGCCCTCCTGGGAGCGACGCAGCGCCCACGCGGTGACCTGGTCGGCGCCCGGCGCCCGGCCGATGCCGAGGTCGATGCGCCCGGGGTACAGGGCCTCGAGCGCGGCGAACTGCTCGGCGACGACGTAGGGCGAGTGGTTGGGCAGCATGACGCCGCCCGAACCCACCCGGATGCGCTCGGTGCGGGCCGCCACGGCGGCGATCAGCACCGGCGGCGTGGTCGCCGCCACCGAGGGCATGTTGTGGTGCTCGGCGATCCAGAACCGGCGGGCACCCAGCTCGTCGGCGGCCCGGGCGAATTCGACGGTGGCGGCCAGGGCGTCCGACGTGGACCAGCCGGTCCGCACGGTCGCGAGGTCGAGGACGGAGACATCAACGCTGCTCATGATGTGCCCGACCCTACCCGCGCCCGCCGCACCGGGGCCCAGAATGGGGGCATGCGGATCACGTGCGTGCAGGGCGACATCACCACCGAGACCACCGACGCGATCGTCAACGCGGCCAATTCCTCGCTGCTGGGCGGCGGCGGAGTGGACGGTGCGATCCACCGCGCCGCGGGCCCAGGCCTCCTGTCCGCCTGCCGCGAGCTGCGGGCCACCTCCCTGCCCGACGGCCTGCCCGTCGGGGACGCCGTGGCCACCCCCGGCTTCGACCTGCCTGCCCGCTGGGTGATCCACACGGTCGGCCCGAACCGGCGCGCGGGGCAGACCGACCCGCAGCAGCTGGCGTCCTGCTTCACCCGCTCGCTGGAGGTGGCCGAGGAGCTGGGTGCCCGCACGGTGAGCTTCCCGGCGGTCAGCGCGGGCGTCTACGGCTGGGACGGCGACGAGGTCGCCCGCATCGCCCTGGCCGCGGTACGGCGACACCCCGCCGACCGGGTCGACGGGGTGCGCTTCGTGTTGTTCTCAGACCGCCTGCTGGCGGCCTTCGAGGCGGCTCAGTCCAGGTAGTCGCGGAGGACCTGCGAGCGCGACGGGTGCCGCAGCTTGCTCATGGTCTTGGACTCGATCTGGCGGATCCGCTCGCGGGTGACGCCGTAGACCTTGCCGATCTCGTCCAGCGTCTTGGGCTGGCCGTCGGTCAGGCCGAAGCGCATCGAGACCACGCCGGCCTCGCGCTCGCTGAGGGTGTCGAGGACGTCGTGCAGCTGCTCCTGCAGGAGCGTGAAGTTCACGGCCTCGGCCGGGACGACCGCCTCGGAGTCCTCGATCAGGTCACCGAACTCGGAGTCGCCGTCCTCGCCCAGCGGGGTGTGCAGGGAGATCGGCTCGCGGCCGTACTTCTGTACCTCGACGACCTTCTCGGGCGTCATGTCGAGCTCCTTGGCGAGCTCCTCCGGGGTGGGTTCGCGACCCAGGTCCTGCAGCATCTGGCGCTGGACGCGGGCGAGCTTGTTGATGACCTCGACCATGTGCACCGGGATGCGGATCGTGCGGGCCTGGTCGGCCATGGCGCGGGTGATGGCCTGCTTGATCCACCACGTCGCGTAGGTCGAGAACTTGTAGCCCTTGGTGTAGTCGAACTTCTCGACCGCACGGATGAGGCCCAGGTTGCCCTCTTGGATCAGGTCCAGGAACAGCATGCCGCGGCCGGTGTAGCGCTTGGCCAGACTCACCACGAGGCGGAGGTTCGCCTCGAGGAGGTGGTTCTTGGCGCGCTTGCCGTCCTCGGCGATCCACTCGAAGTCGTCGAGGTCGGCCGCCTTCACGCTGCCTTCGGTGATCGACTCGTCGGCGAACAGGCCGGCCTCGATGCGCTTGGCCAGCGTGACCTCCTGCTCGGCGTTCAGCAGGGCCACCTTGCCGATCTGCTTCAGGTAGTCCTTCACCGGGTCGGCGGTGGCGCCGGCGGCCATGACCTGCTGCTCGGGCTCGTCGGTGTCGTCGGCGTCGGAGACGGTGAAGCCCTCGTCCTCGACGAGCTTCTTCTCCTCCTTGGCCGCCTCGCCCTCGTTGAACTGGCCCTCGTCGACCTCGTCCAGGGAACGCTTCTTGCCGCCCACGGTGAGCACGACGTCGTCGCCGTCACGCTCGAACTTGACCTCCTTGAGGGCCGCGGGGCTGAGCACCTCGGCGACGGTCGGCTCCTCGACGACCTCGTCCTCCTCGAGCTCGATGTCCTCGTCCTCGAGCACCTCGGGGGCGTCCTCGTCGACCTCTGCGGTCTCGTCGACGACCTCGGTCTCCTCCACCTCGGGCTCGGCGGCCTTGGCCGCCCGGCCGCGCGGCTTCGCAGGCGCCTTCGCGGCGGCGGCCTTCGTCGCCGGCTTGGCGGCGGCCGTCTTCGTCGTCGCGGCCTTGGCCGTGGTCGTGCGCCGCGTGGTGCGGGTGGGCTTGGTCTCCTCGGCCGCCTCCGGGGCCTCGGTGGCCGCGGCAGCCTTGCGCGTACGGGTGCGCGCGGGTGCCTTCGGGGAGTCGGACGCGCCTGCTGCGCTGGAGCGTGGAGTCACGTGAGCCCTCTCGTCTCGTCCGGGTTGCGGGCATGCGTCGGCCGGGACCTGTCAACGGCTGGCGCAACCGCCATTGTTGCACGCGATGCTCCCCCACCCAAATGGCTGCTCGGCAACCGCGGGCTACGCTGGCCCGCGTGCCCGATGCCATGACCAGCGCGCCCGACGCGCCCCAGCGCCCGTTCACCCGCACCGTCCACGGCGACGAGGTCGCCGACCCGTACCGCTGGATGGCGGACAAGACCGACCCCGAGCTCCTGGCGTACCTCGAGGCCGAGAACGCGTGGACGGCGACCCACACCGAGCACCTGGCCCCGCTGGCCGACGAGCTGTACGAGGACATCCGGGCGCGGACCAAACAGACCGACATGTCGGTGCCGCTGCACGTCACCCACACCGACGGCTCGGCCTACTGGTACTACGGCCGAACCCGCGAGGGCGACGACTACGGCCGCACCTGCCGCATCCCGGCCACCAACCGCGACGACATCCCCGATGTCACCGAGCCCTCGCCCGAGGAGGAGGTGCTCATCGACGCGCAGGCGCTCGCACAGGGCCACGACTTCTTCTCGATCGGGCTGGCTCTGGTCTCCCCCGACGGACGCCGGCTGGCGTACTCGATCGACACCCGCGGCGACGAGCGCTACGACCTGTACGTGGTCGAGCTCGCCACCGGCGAGGTGATCGACGGCCCCATCACGGGCATCGGCGCCGGGGGCGTGTGGGCCGGACCCGACTGGCTCCTCTACACCCGCGTCGACGCCGCCTGGCGCCCCCACGAGGTCTGGCGCCACCGCATCGGCTCCCCCGCGGACGCCGACGCCCTGGTCTTCACCGAGCCCGACGAGCGGTTCTGGGTCGGCGTCGACACCTCCCGCGACTACCAGTGGGTGTTCGTCGACCTCGCGTCCAAGACCACCACCGAGACCCACCTGCTCCGCGCCGACGACCCGACCGGGCCCCTGACCGTGGTGCAGCCGCGGCGTCCGGGCCTGGAGTACTCGGTGGAGATGGCACCCGACGCGCTGTGGATCCTGCACAACGACGGCGCCCCGCAGTTCAAGCTCAGCCGCGCCCCACTGGCGACCCCGGGCATCGAGCACTGGGAGACCGTCATCGAGGAGCGCCCCGAGACCCGCCTCACCGGCGTCAGCGTCTACGCCACCGCCGTGGTCGTCGACCACCGCACCAACGCGCTGGCCGGCGTCACGGTCATCCCGCGTGAGGCCGACGGCACCCTGGGCACGCTCACCGAGCTCACCTTCGACGAGGCCCTCTACGACGTCGGCTCGGAGGACTCCCCCGACTTCGACACCGACCGGATCCGGCTCGGCTACGAGTCGATGGTCAGCCCGCCCAGCGTGTGGGAGTACCAGCTCGCCACCGGCACCCGCCGCCTGCTCAAGCAGACCCCGGTGCTCGACCACCCCGTCCACGGCGCCTACGACCCGACCGCCTACGTCAGCGAGCGCCTGTGGGCCACCGCCGCCGACGGCACGCGCGTCCCGATCTCGCTGGTGCGCCACCGCGACACCCCCGTCGACGGCACCGCACCCGGCCTGCTCTACGGCTACGGCGCCTACGAGGCCCCGACCATGCCGTACTTCGCCATGAGCCGGGTCTCCCTGCTCGACAAGGGGTTCGTGTTCGCCATCGCCCACGTGCGCGGCGGGGGCGAGCTGGGGCGTCCGTGGTACGACGGCGGCAAGGAGCTCGCCAAGCCCAACACCTTCTCCGACTTCGTGGCCTGCGGCCACGTGCTGGTCGACGAGGGCCACGTCGCGCCCGACCGGCTGCTCGCCGAGGGTGGGTCGGCCGGCGGCCTGCTCATCGGCGCGGCCGTGAACCTGGCCCCCGAGCTGTTCCGGGCCGTGCACGCCGCGGTGCCGTTCGTCGACCCACTGACCACGATCCTCAACCCCGACCTGCCGCTGACCGTCATGGAGTGGGAGGAGTGGGGCAACCCCGTCGAGGATCCTGAGGTCTACGCCTGCATGAAGGCCTACTCCCCCTACGAGAACATCGCCGCCGTGCAGTACCCGGCGATCCTGGCCACGACGAGCCTCAACGACACCCGCGTCGAGGTAACCGAGCCAGCCAAGTGGGTGGCCCGCCTCCGCGACGTCGCCACCAACGGCGAGGACCGGCCGATCCTGCTCAAGACCGAGATGGTCGCCGGCCACGGCGGCGTCTCCGGCCGGTACAAGGGCTGGCGCGAGCGCGCGTTCCAGCTGGCGTGGCTGGTCGACCAGGCCGGGGCGAACTGATCGGACGCCGCGGGCCCCACCAGCGGGTCCGCGGCCGCCGCGTCCACCGCGGGCAGGGGATCGCTGTACGACTCTGGTCTTGATTTGGCGGCTCAGGGCCCCCCTCAGGGCCCGATCGGGGTCGTGACCGAACAATTCCGGCGCGTTTGGCGTTGTACTGGGTGACGACGAAAGGATGAACCGCATGATCTCGACCTCGCACCGTTCACGCTCGACCGAGGGCATCGACGGCAAGGACTCGGTTGGCCTGTACCTGGACGGCATCGCGAAGACCCCGCTGCTCACGGCGGAGGAGGAAGTCATGCTCGCCCGGGAGATCGAGGCGGGCCTCTACGCCGAGGCGATCCTGGACGGCACCCTCACCACCAAGGAGCGCGGCGGCCGCAAGGCCGTGAAGGCGACCCAGGAGGAACTCGAGGAGATCGTCGAGCAGGGCCGCGCCGCCATGAAGCGCTTCGTCACCGCGAACCTGCGCCTCGTCGTCTCCGTCGCCCGCAAGTACGGCCGCTCGCAGATGCCGCTGCTCGACCTGGTGCAGGAGGGCAACACCGGCCTCATCCGCGCCGTCGAGAAGTTCGACTACACCAAGGGCTTCAAGTTCTCGACGTACGCCACCTGGTGGGTGCGCCAGTCGATCAGCCGGGGCATCGCCCAGCAGAGCCGCATCGTCCGCCTCCCCGTGCACGTCGCCGAGCAGATCAACCAGGTCTCCGCCACGCGCCGCAACCTCGAGCGGAAGCTCGGCCGCGAGCCCGAGGTCATCGAGATCGCCGACGAGCTCGGCCTCGAGGAGGAGCGCATCGTCGAACTGCTCCGCCTGGCCCGCGACCACGTCTCGCTCGACGCCCCGGTCGAGGAGGACGGCGACACCGCCCTCGGCGACCTGCTGGCCCGCGACACGACGCCCGGCCCCGACGAGGTCGTGCTCGACGCCGAGGACCGCGCCCGCCTCGACCACATGCTCGACAGCCTCGACGAGCGCTCCGCCGACGTCGTGCGCCGCCGCTACGGCCTGCTGGACGGCCGCCAGGCCAAGCTGGCCGACATCGCCAGCGTCTGGGGCATCACCGCCGAGCGCGTGCGCCAGATCGAGCGCCAGGCGATCGCCAAGCTGCGCGACACGACGCTGGCCGCCTGACCCACAGTCCACCGAACGGCACCCCACCACGACGGGGCCGGACCCGCCACAGGTCCGGCCCCGTCGTCATGTCCGGGTGGGTGCGTGCTCAGCCGCGGGCGGGGCGTCCGTCGTGGTCGAGGACGCGGATCAAGCCCTCTTGGGCCGTCGAGACGCCCAGCACCCCGTCGGAGTACAGCCGGCCTCGGGAGTAGCCCATGCCGTTGGACGCCGAGGGCGAGAACTGGTCGTAGAGGATCCAGTCGTCGACGCGGATCGGCCGGTGGAACCACATCGCGTGGTCGATCGTGGCGACCTGCATGTCGGCGCTCATGAACTCCACCGGGTGGCCCACCGTGGAGACGCCCAGCAGCGTCAGGTCGCTGGCGTAGGCGAGCATCGCCTGGTGCAGCCGCGGGTCGTCGGGCAACTGTTCGTGCGTGCGCAGCCACACCTGCATCGCCGCGTGTGAGGTGTAGTCACCCTTGCGCGCGTCGCCGGCGTAGCGGACGTCGAGGGCGCCCCACTCTTCCTCCCACGCGGCGGCGTGGATCGCGGAGCGGCGGCCCAGCACCTCCGACAGCGGCGGGCAGTTGTCGACGTCGGGGACGCCGGGGGTGGCCGGCCACTGGTGCTCCAGCCCCTGCTCGGGCACCTTGAACGAGGCGTTCATCACGAACAGGCTCTTGCCGTGCTGGCGCGCCTCGACCTGCCGGGAGGAGAACGAACTGCCGTCGCGCGGGGAGGTCACCGTGTAGATGATCGGCGCCGCCGTCGAGCCGGGGCGCAGGAAGTAGCCGTGCAGCGAGTGGCACATCCGGCCCTCGGGCACCGTGTGGTAGGCCGCCTCGAGCGCCTGGGCCATGACCTGGCCGCCGAAGGCCCGCTGCGCCGAGGTGCGTGGCTGGCTGCCGCGGAACAGGTCCACCTCCAGCTGCTCCAGGGCCAACAGGTCCACCAACTCCGCCACGGTGCGTGGCATGTCACTCCCCCTTCTCGTCCTGCTCGGCCAGGAACTGTTCCACGGCCTCCCCGATCTCGTCCGCCGACGGGACGTCGGGGCGTCCGGTCGCCTGCAACTCGTCGTACTGCTGCTCGAGCGCCTCGACCAGGGGGCCGAGCTCGCCGTCGGACTCGACCTCGCCCTCCAGCTGCGCCAGCGTCTGCAGCGCGCGCGTGGCCAGTTCGCCGGGCGGCAGGTCCAGGCCGGTCGCCTCGCGGAGGCGCTCCAGGACCGCCAGGGCGCCCGGCGCGTAGTGGCCGGGGGCCAGGTAGTGGGGCACGTGGGCGACGAAGCCGCGCCCGAGGCGTCCGGCCTGGCCGGCGTGCCACTCGAGCATGGCCGAGAAGCTGCCGGGCACGGTGACCCGGTCGATCCAGACCGGGTTGTCCTGCACGAGGTCGGGGTCGGTGGCGTGGCCGGTCACGAGCACGGGCCGGGTGTGCGGCACCCCCATCGGGACGCCCTGGGCCGACACCAGCAGCGGCACGTCCAGCTGCTCGGCGATGCCGAGGACGGCCGCGCAGGCGCGGTTCCACTGGGTGTCGGGCTCGGGGCCGCTGAGCAGCAGGAACGTGCGGCCGGAGGCGTCGGTGACCTTGTGGATCGCCAGCTGGTAGTCGGTGAAGCCCGTCCAGGTGTTGGTGTCGAACACCATCGCGGGGCGGCGGGAGCGGTAGTCGTGCAGCTGGTCGTGGTCGAAGGTCACCATCAGCTCGGGGTGCATCGAGCCTAACAGGTGCTCGCTCAGCTGCTTGGCCACCTGGCCGGCGTCGACGTAGCCGTCGAGCAGGTGCACCAGCGTGGGCCGGGTGCCCTCCACGCTGGCCCAGACGTCGTCCTCGATCGTGTACAACGCGCGTGGATCCAGCATGCGTTCCACCCTAGCGGCCAGCCTGCTCCAACAGGTCGAGCGTGCGCCCGCACGACCACGCCACGCCGTCGACGTACCGCGGCCGCAACTCATCGGCGCCGGGCAGGTGGGCCAGGGCGTCGAAGGTGGACGCCAGCGCGTCCGGCAGCTGCTCGGCAAGCTCCCGGACACGGCCCAGGCCCCACTCGACGTCGAGGGAGTTGGCGGTGAGGAACCGCTGCCATTGGTCGACCCCGACCAGGCCGAACGTGCGCTCGCCCCCGATCGCCAGGGCGACCTTCCGCTGGTGCATGACGCCCACCCCCGCGATCTCGTAGGGCAGCGAGGAGGCCACGTCGTAGAGCGGGGCCAGGGCCACGCGACCCCCGGCCAGGAGGGCCGAGTAGTTGCGCGCGTGCCCGTCGGGTGACCCCAGCAGGTAGCCGACGGCCAGCGCCTCGGCGAAGCGTTCAGGGGCCCCCGGGGCGTGCCGGCGCAGCAGATCGACCACCTCCCGGGCGGTCGGGCCGCCGTAGCGCTCGTAGGTCGTCTGGTTGCCCAGGGACTGGCACAGGTCCTCGGCGTGGACCCGGAGCACCTCGCCCTCGCGGCGCACCCGGTCGAACCGCTCGACGACGAGGGCGGACTGCCCCGCGAACTCCAGGTACTCGCTGCGGGCGGCCGGGATCCCGAGTGCCCGCAGGACGGTGAGCGACGCGTGCTCGTTCAGCGCCTGCAGGCGTGCCGTGGGCACGCCGGGCTTCACGATGTGGGTGGACGCCGCGGCCCCCTGCGGGTCGTACCACTCCCCCGCGAAGCCCCGAGCCAGGGTGAACTTCGACTGCCCGCCGCCGATGCTCCACCGCTCGTCGGCGATCTGCCAAGCGGCCTCGTCGCGGCGCAACAGGGCGATTCGTGCGCCGATCCACTCGTCGTCGACGGGCGCCAGCGCCGCCGGTCGGTGGATCTCCTCGACACGGTCGACGGGGACGACCTGTACGGCGCCCGGGCAGTCGAGCCCGATGACGGTGAGCAGCGCGGCGGGGTCGGCCGCCCGGACCCCGCCCCGCTCGGCGATCCGGGCCCGGACCTCGCGGTCCGCAGGCAGCAGGCCGTTCACCCAGGCCAGCGTCACCCGGTTGCCGTGCTGGGCCTCGGAGAGCGGCATGGAGAGCGACAGCGGGGTCGGGTCGTCGGCGGCCCGGTACTCCTCGTCGTAACGGAAGCGGAGCCCCGCTGCCTGCGTGATCGTGCCGACGCGACGCCCGGAGAGGAAGACCGCGAGGTCCTTCATCGGAGCGTTCCCTCGATGATGTCGTCGAGCTCGCTACGCCCCGTGGGCAGTTCGTGCGGCACGACCTCGAGGGTCAGGCCCAGCGCCTGCAGCGCGGCGAGCACCTTGCCGATCTGGGCGTTGCCGTGGCCACGCTCGAGCTCGATCAGCCAGCGTCGGGAGACGCCGGCCTTCTTTGCCGCCTCGGCCTGGGTGAGGCCGAGGCGCGTGCGCGCGCGTTGCACTGCCCGGCCCAACTCGATCGGGGTCCCGGCATCGGCCATCGCGACCACCTCCTGTCACCGATCAGTGACTTTACCAAATGTCACCGTTCGATTCCATAGACGAATGTGCAGGAGCGGTTACAGAGAGTTGATCGCCGTGCGCACCCGCTTGGCCGACACCGGCTGGGCGGTGCCCAGCGACTGGGCGAACAGGCTGACGCGCAGCTCCTCGAGGAGCCAGCCCACCTCGGCGGCGGCCGGGGGCAGCTCCCCCACCTCGTAGCGGGCGATGGCCGCCTCGTAAGCGTCCTCCAGCTCGGCGATCACGTCGAGGTTCTGTGCCTCGCGAGCCGGGTTGGACGCCCAGCCCTTCAGCCGCACGTCGACGGCGTGCAGGTAGCGCTCCAGGCGGGTGAAGTGCGGCTCGGGCGTGGCGGCGATGAAGCCCGCGAACACGAGGTTGTCGAGCTGGGCGGTGATGTCGGCTTTGGTGTCGCCGTCGGGACGCCGGCCCAGCTCGGCGCGCACCTCGGCCCAGCGGCCCAGGGTCTTGGCGGCCGACCGCGTGATCGCCTGCATCCGCTCGGCGGCGTCGGGGCGGATCGTGTCGACGACCGTGCGGAAGGCGGCCTCGTCGCGCACGGCGTCGGGGTCGATGCGATGCGTGGCCATCAGGTCGCCCGTGGCCTTGAGCCGCACGTCGGCCAGCAGGGCGTTCAGGTTGGCGTACGGCCCGGCCGACAGCGCGATCTTCTCGGTGTTGGACAGGCGCGCGAACACGCTGCGGGTCGGGTCGGGCGCCACGAGGGTGACGAGCCGGCGCAGGCCGAGTGCCTGCGACCGCGTCGCCTTCGCCGCGGTGTTCGCCACCCGGACGCCCACGGTGTCGCCCTGGTCGACCAGCGCCGGGTAGCCCACCAGCGGCGTCGGGTCGCGGTCGACCTCGGTCGTGGCCGGAATGGTCCCGAACGCCCAGGTCTTCGCGCCCGCGTGCGCGATCCCGGACGCCGCGGCGTTCAGCCGCTTGTTCAGCCGGGGCGCGAACTGCTTGCGGAGCGACTCGAAGTCCTTGCCGGCGCCCAGCTCGCGGCGTCCGTCGGTGATGACGTAGCGCACGGTGAGGTGGTCGGGCAGGACCGACTCGTTGAAGAGGGTGGCGTCCAGCGGGTCGCCCGAGAGGGCGCCGAGGGCCGCGGCGAGGGCGTCCGGGAAGGCCAGCGAAGCCCGCTCGGGGTGGTCGTCGAGCCAGGTGAGCGCGCGGCGTCCCCAGTCGGGGGCCGGCACGAACCGGGTACGGACGGCCTTGGGCAGCGACCGGATCAGCTCGGTGGCGAGCTCGTCGCGCAGGCCGGGCACCTGCCACGTGAACGGGGCCGGGTCGACCTGGTTCAGCACGGTCACGTCGATGTCGACGCTGACGCCGTCGCGGTGCGCGCCGGGCTCGAACAGGTAGCTGACGGGCAGGTCGGCGGGGCCGACGGTCCACGTCTCGGGGAACGCCTCGGCGTCGACCTGGTCGGCGTCGACCAGGTCGTCGAGCACGAGGTCGAGGTAGGTCTCGTCCTGCTGCCGCTTGGTGCGCCACCAGCGGTCGAAGTGCGCCACCGAGACGATGTCGGCCGGCACCTTGTCGTCGTAGAACGCGAAGATCGCGCGGTCGTCGACGAGGATGTCGCGGCGCCGGGTGCGCTCGGAGAGGTCCTCGGCCTCGGCGCGAGTGCGCTCGTTGCGCTTGAAGAAGTGGTGGCGGGTCTGCCACTGGCCCTCGACCAGGGCCGACTGGATGAAAACCTCGCGCGCCACGACGGGGTCGATGCGCCCGTAGCTGACCGTGCGGCCCGCCACGATCGGCACGCCGAGCAGCAGCACCCGCTCGTCGGCAACGCACTGCCCACCCCGCACCGACCAGCGCGGCTCGGAGTACTGCCGGGTGATCAGGTGGCCGCCGACGGCCTCGACCTGCTCGGCGGTGATCGGCGCGACGGTGCGCGCCCACAGCCGGGTGGTCTCGACGAGCTCGACCGCCATGGCCAGCGGGGGCTCGGCCTTGGCCGCCGCGCTGCCGGGCTGGATCGCGAACCGCGCCCCGCGCGCGCCGAGGTATTCGGCCATCGGACGCCGCCCCCGCCGCTGCTGCGTCTTCGGCACCGTCGAGCGCTCGTCGCGCAGGCCCACGTGGGACAGCAGGCCGGCCAGGATCGCGGTGTGCACGGCGTCCCAGTCGGGGGTGTGGGCGCTCGCCTGCCGGGGCTGGCGGGCGCGGGCCCGGCGGGTGTCGGCGTCGGCGTTGGACGCCTGGGTGTCGAGGTCCAGCTCGCCGATGATCTCGCGCAGCTGGGAGACGAGGTCCTGCCACTCGCGGATGCGCAGGAAGTTCAGGTACTCGTCGCGGCACATCCGCCGGAATGCGTTCCCGGAGAGTTCGTTGCGCTGGGTGCGCAGGTAGTCCCACAGCCGCCAGATCGCGGCGATGTCGGAGGCGTCGCGGTCGCCGTGCGCCTCGCCCCGTGCGGCGTTGGCCGCGCCGGTCTCGCTCCAGAAGCGCCGGTGCAGGGCGTCCGCCTCGGCCTGCTTCTCGGTGGGACGTTCGCGGACGTCGGGGATGGCCAGGGCGGCAACGACCGGGAGGACGTCCCACGCGCACCCGCGGCGTCCGGCCTCGACGAGCATGCGGCCCAGCCGGGGGTCGACGGGCAGCTTGGCCAGCAGCCGGCCCGTCTTCGTCAGCCGCTGCCCCTCGGCCTCGCCCTGGCGGGGGTCGGCCAGCGCGCCGAGCTCCTTGAGCAGGCGCAGGCCGTCGCGGACCTGGGAGCGGTCGGGAGGCTCGACGAACGGGAAGTCCTCGATCGCGCCCAGCCGCGCGTCGGCCATCTGCAGGATGACGCTGGCCAGGTTGGTGCGCAGGATCTCGGGCTCGGTGAACTCCGGCCGGGCCTCGAAGTTCTCCTCCGAGTAGAGGCGGATCGCGATGCCGGGCCCGAGGCGTCCACACCGGCCGGCGCGCTGGTTGGCGCTGGCCTGGCTGATCTCCTCGATCGGCAGGCGCTGCACCTTGGTGCGCGACGAGTAGCGGCTGATCCGGGCGTAGCCGGGGTCGACGACGTAGCGGATGCCGGGCACGGTCAGCGACGTCTCGGCGACGTTGGTGGCCAGCACGACGCGCATGCCGGAGTGGGGCCTGAACACGCGGTCCTGCTCGGCGGCGCTCAGGCGCGCGTACAGCGGCAGCACCTCGGTGTTGGAGAGCTTCAGCCCGTTGACCGCCTCCGCGGCGTCGCGGATCTCGCGCTCGCCGGAGCAGAAGACGAGGATGTCGCCCTCGGCCAGCGCGTGCAGCTGGGTGACCGCCCTGGTGATGCCCTCGACCAGGTCGTTCTCGTTCTCCAGGGGCTCGTAGACCAGCTCGACCGGGTACGTGCGGCCCGACACCTCGACGATCGGCGCGTCGCCGAAGTGCTCGGAGAACCGCGCGGTGTCGATGGTCGCCGAGGTGATGATCACCTTCAGGTCGGGGCGGCGCGGCAGCAGCTGCTTGAGGTAGCCGAGCAGGAAGTCGATGTTGAGGCTGCGCTCGTGGGCCTCGTCGATGATGATCGTGTCGTAGTGCCGCAGGTCGCGGTCGTGGCCGATCTCGGCGAGGAGGATGCCGTCGGTCATCAGCTTGACCTTGGTCTGCCTGGTCGCCTGCCGCGTGAACCGGACCTGGTACCCGACGGTGTCGCCGAGCTCGACGCCCATCTCCTGCGCGATGCGGGCGGCGACCGTGCGCGCGGCCAGGCGCCGGGGCTGGGTGTGCCCGATGCGCTTGCGGCCGGCCAGCAGCGCGATCTTCGGCAGCTGCGTCGTCTTGCCCGACCCGGTCTCGCCCGCGACCACCACGACCTGGTTGCGCTCGATGAGGTCGCGGATCTCGTCGACCGCTGCGCTGATGGGCAGGTTGGCGTCGAACGTGATCGTGGGCTGGGCTGTGGGCATGGCCCGCCCATGCTACTAGGGCGGGTTCAGCCGCCCAGGCCCAACAGCTCGGACGCCGCGGGCCCGGGTCGCCAGACCCACGACTCCAGGTCGCCGGCGGACCAGACCTCGAAGACGCCGCACATGCCGTTCAGGGAGACCTTCTCACCGGCGGCGTTCAGCCCGACCAGCTGGTCGAGGTGGACCTGCTGGCAGGAGTTGATCTCGTCGTCGGTGCGGGAACCCTTCGCCGCGTTGGCGGTCCAGTCGTCGCGGATCGTCGCCCACGCCGCCTCATCGAAGCGTGTGGGCTCGGTCGCGGCCTGGGCCCCTGCCTGGGCGCAGCGGTAGCCGGCGACGGTGTCGGCCATGGCGGGGGTCAGCCACGACGCCCACGAGGCGTCGGTCGCGCAGGTCGCGTTGGCCAGCGGGTCGGACACGGTGACCGGGACGTGCTCGCGCTGGGCCGTGAGGGCCGTGGTGAAGGCGCCGAGCACCGCCTGCGCGCCGGTCTTGTCGCCGACGACGCGGCAGCCGTACATCTCGCCCCGCACCGAGACGGTCTCGCCGCCGGGGTACTCGAACACCATCCGGTAGGCCGGGCCGAGGTCGGCGGTGCACGCCATCACCGCGAGGTTCGCGTGCTCCTGGGTGTTGTAGGCCGACACGACCGCGGCCGTGTCGGAGACCAGCGCGTCGGGCGGGGTGGTCTGCCGGATCTCGTGCCCCGGCTCGTCGCACAACGTGATGCGGGCGGCCCCCTCGGGCAGCTGCTCCGGCTTGTCGCCCTCGGTGGCCAGGGTCGCGCAGTCGAACGGCGTGGGTTCCCAGCCCGGCTCGGTCGGCACGGTCTCGGACGCCGGCGGGGCGGCCGGGGTGCCGGTGTACGTGGTGCAGCCGGCCAGCGCGAGGGCGGCGGCCAGGGCGAGCAGGGACGCGGGCAGCGAACGCTTCATGGCTGTTCCACGCATCGGGGCCGCGATCCGTTGCACCGACTCAGTCGGCGCGCCCGCGGAACACGCTGCGCAGGCGCTCGCGGTGGACGGCGGCCACCGCGGTCAGCGGGATCCCGGCCGGGCAGACCTCGACGCACTCCCCGTAGGTCGAGCAGGGACCGAACTCGGCGTCCAGCTGGTCGACGATCGCGACGGCGCGGCGACCGCGCTCGAGGCGTCCGTGCGGCAGCAGCGCGAGGTGGGCCAACTTGGCGCCGGCGAACAGGTGCGCGGCGCCGTTGGGACAGGCGGCCACGCAGGCGCCGCAGCCGATGCACGCGGCGAAGTCGAGGGCGAGCTCGGCGTCGTCGTGGGTGACCAGCACCGCGTCGGCGTCGGGGGCGGTCCCGGTGGCGACGTCGACGTGCCCGCCGGCCTGGATGAGGCGATCGAGGGCGGACCGGTCGACCACCAGGTCGCGGACCACGGGGTAGGCGGCCGAGCGCAGCGGCTCGATCCGGAGCCGGGTGATGCCCCCGAAGGCGCGCAGGTGCTGGCGGCACGACGGCGTCCTGGGCACCGGGCCGTGGGGCACGTCGTTCACGGTGACGCCGCACGCGCCGCAGGCGCCCTCGCGGCAGTCGGACTCGAACTGGATGGGTTCCTGCCCCGCCTCGGCGAGGGTGTCGTTGAGCCGGTCGAGCAGCTCGAGCAGGCTCATCTCGGGGGTGGCGTCCTCGACGACGTGCGTCTCGAACCGACCCCGCTCGCGGGGGCCGTTCTGGCGCCAGACCTCGACCTCGATCCTCATCGGTAGTCCCTCACCTGCAGCGGCACGAGGTCGAAGGCGAGTGGCTCGGTGTGCCGCACGTGCGCCCCCGACGCGGTGGTCTCCCACGCCGACACGTTCGCCCAGCGCGCGTCGTCGCGGCGGGCCTCGCCCATGTCGGTGGCGTACTCCTCGCGGAAGTGCGCCCCGCACGACTCGGTCCGGTCGAGCGCGTCCAGCACCATCAGCTCGGCCAGCTCCAGGAAATCGGCCACCCGGCCCGCGCGCTCGAGCTCCTGGTTGAGCCGGTCCCCCGGCCCGCCGACCCGGACGTCGGCCCAGAACTCGGCGCCCAGCTCGCGCACCTCGTCCAGCGCACGGCGGAGGCCTGCCTCGGTTCGGGAGACGCCGCACCCGGCGTAGAGGATCTCCCCCAGCCGCCGGTGGAACCACGTGGGCCGCCGCGTCCCGGCGTTCTCGAGCAGCTGCGCGGTGCGCTGCCGGACGGCGTCGACGGCGGCCACGGCCTCCGGGGCGTCGGGGGCGAGGGTCGGCGTCCCGTTGAGCGGGGCCAGCCAGTTCGGGACCGAGAACGGCAGCGTGAACCAGCCGTCGACGCACGCGCTGAGCAGGGAGTTCGCGCCCAGGCGGTTGGCGCCGTGGTAGTTCGAGCCGGCTTCCCCACCGACGAACAGGCCGGGCACGGTGGTCATCTGGTCGTAGTCCGACCACAGGCCGCCCATCGTGAAGTGGGCGCCGGGTGCGATGCGCATGGGCTCGACGTACGGGTCCTCGCCGGTGACGTCGGTGTACATCGCGAACAGGTTGCCGTAGCGCTCGGCGATCACCGCGCGCCCCAGCCGCGCGATGGCGTCGCGGAAGTCGAGGTAGACCGAGTTGCGCAGCGGCCCCACGCCGCGGCCGGCCACGATCTCGTCGCGCGCCGCCCGGGAGGCGATGTCGCGCGGGGTCAGGTTGCCGTAGGCCGGGTAGCGGCGCTCGAGGTAGTAGTCGCGCTCGGCCTCGGGGATCTCGCCCGGCGGCCGCTCGTCGCCCGCGGCGACCGGCACCCAGATCCGGCCGTCGTTGCGCAGCGACTCGCTCATCAGCGTGGTCTTGGACTGCCAAGGCGAACTCACCGGCAGCGCGGTGGGGTGGAACTGCACGAAGCTCGGGCTCGCGAACAGCGCGCCCCGCCGGTGCGCCCGCCAGGTCGCGGTGGCGTTGGAGTTCACCGCGAGGGTCGAGTGGAAGTAGACCGAGCCGTACCCGCCGGTCGCCAGCACCACGGCGTGGCCGGTGTGGACGCCGATGGCCCCGGTGACCAGGTCCCGGGTCACGATGCCCTGGGCGCGCCCGTCGGCGACGACGAGGTCGAGCATCTCGGTGCGCGTGTGCAGCCGGACGGTCCCGCGGGAGACCTGCCGCAGCAGGGCCTGGGACGCCGCGACCTGCAGTTGCTGGCCGGTCTGGCCGCGCGTGTAGTACGTGCGCGAGACCTGGACGCCGCCGAAGCTGCGGGTGGCGAGCTGGCCGCCGTACTCGCGCGCGAACGGCGCGCCGATGGCCTGCAGGTGGTCGATGACGCGGACCGACTCGGTGGCCAGCCGCACGACGTCGGCCTCGCGGCCGCGGAAGTCGCCACCCTTGACGGCGTCGGCGACGAACCGGCGCACGGAGTCGCCGTCGACCTTGCGCGCCCTCGGGGCGTTGATGCCGCCCTGCGCGGCGACGCTGTGCGCCCGCCGGGGCGCGTCGTGGAAGGTGAAGCACTCGACCCGGTAGCCCAGCTCTCCCAGCGCGGCGGCCGCGCCGGCCCCGGCGAGGCCGGTGCCCACGACGATGACGGTCAGGTTGCGGCGGTTGGCGGGGCTGACGAGCCGGTACTCGGCGCGGCGGCGCTCCCAGGCGGTGAGCGGGTCGCCGGCGGGGACGTGTGCGTCCAGCGGGGCGTCGGCGATCGTCCAGGTCATGCGATGGCCCCCAGCTGCACCAGCACGGGGATCAGCGCGTTGCCCAGCACGATTGCCCACGCGATCAGCGCCCCGAGGGTGGCCCAGACGGCGCGCAGCCGGCGGCCGGTGGCGCCGACGTCCTGCAGCACGGTGCGCCAGCCATGCCAGATGTGCAGGGCGATCACGAGCATGGACACGACGTAGAAGGCGGCCATCCACGGCCGGGAGAAGCTCTCGACGAGGTTGTGGTAGGCGTGGATCGTGCCGTCGGCCTCCGCGTGCCGGTGGGAACCGGGGGCGAGGACCTGACCGATCGTGAGGTCGAGCAGGTGCACCACCACGAACGCCAGGATGAACAGCCCGCCGAGCAGCATCGTGCGGGCCACCCACGCCGTCGCCGTGGTCGAGCGACGCCGGCGGAACCGGCCTCGCGCCTGCCGGCCCCGGCGCCACAGCACGAGGGACGCGCCCACGTGCGCGACCAGGCTGGCCAGCAGGACGACCCGCAGCGCCCAGAGCACGCCCCGGTGCGGGATCAGCGGGTAGCCGACCTCACGCAGCCAGCGCGCGTAGCCGTCGAGCGACTCGGCGCCGCCGTACACCTTGAGGTTGCCGACCATGTGCACGAAGACGAAGGCGACGAACACCACGCCCGTGACGGCCATGATGACCTTGAGGGCGAAGGTGGACGGCCGGCGCGCCTGCGCCAGCCGCACCTCCTCGGCCCGGACCACGGTCATGCCTCGACCTTAACAACTCGATAACGCCGTGTCCGGCGTTGCGGTCAGGCCCCGGGCGCGTCGAGCCCCGTGTGGTGCGCGACGAACGCGAGCAGGTCGGCCCACTCGCTGGCCACCATCTGCAGTGACTTCCCCGCCCCGTGCCCGGCCGAGCCCTCGACGCGCAGCAGCACCGGGGCGTCCGAGCCCTGCGCGTGCTGCAGCGCCGCGGCGAACTTGAAGCTGTGCAGCGGGACGACCCGGTCGTCGTGGTCGGCGGTCAGCACGAGGGTCGGCGGGTATGCCGTGCCCTCGCGGACGTTGTGCAGCGGCGAGTAGGCGTGCGCCGCAGCGAAGCCCTCGGGGGTGTCGGGGTCGCCGTAGTCGCTCATCCAGGCTGCGCCGATCGTGAACTGGTGGAACCGCAGCAGGTCGAGCACGCCCACGCCGGGCACCACCGCGCCGAAGAGGTCGGGTCGCTGGGTCATCGCTACGCCCACGAGCAGTCCGCCGTTGGAGCGGCCGTACAGCCCGAGCTGCCCGGGCGTCGTGGCGCCGATCGCGACCAGGTGCTCGGCGACGCCGATGACGTCGTCGAAGACGTTCTGCTTGTGGGCCAGGCGCCCGGCGTCGTACCAGGCGGTGCCGAACTCGCCGCCGCCGCGCAGGTTGGCGATCGCGATCGCCCCGCCCGCCGCCAGCCACGCGGACCAGCCGGGCCGGTAGTCGGCGAAGATCGGGATCTTGAACCCGCCGTAGCCCCACAGCAGGGTCGGGCGCGGGCCGGTGCGGCCGTCGTCGGGGGTGACCAGGAAGTAGGGCACCTCGGTGCCGTCGGCGCTCGTGGCGCGCTCGCGCGTCGTGGTGTGGGCGGGCGCGAAGCTCTCCACCCCGGACGCCGCGAGCTCGACCCGCTCGACCACCGGCCCCGCCTCGCCGGTCGGCAGCGTGACGTGGAACGCCGCGGTCGGCGCGTCGAGCGTGCTGATGCCGACGAAGGCCTCGTCGCGCAGGGGTGAGGAGTCCAGCGCCACGAGCGCGCCGGCGGGCAGGTCGACGGGCTGGGGGTTGGTGCCGTCGAGCTCGCAGTACTCCACGACCGGCTGGGCGTCGTCGAGGTGGGCCAGCAGGAGCCCGGGGCCCGCGGCCTCGACCGCGGCGAGGGTGGCGCGGCGCTCGGGCACGACCTCGGCGAACTCCACGTCGCCGCGGGCCGCCCAGTCGAGGTCCACGCGCACCACGCGGCCCAGCGGGGCGTCCAGGTCGGTCTGGAGGTACAGCTGGGAACCGTCGACGCGGACGAAGCCGTACTCGGCGTCGGCGACGTCGACCACCTTGACCGGCTCGCCCAGGGTGGAGCGGCCGTCGGCCGTGGTGATCGGGTAGGCCCACACCCGGTTGGTGTTCTCGGTGCCCCGCACGATGCTCACGACGAGCCACGCGTCGTCGTGGCTGACCTGCCCGTACCCCATGGTGTGCGGCTCGTCGGGGAAGCTGAGCAGGTGCTCGTCGTCGCCGTCGAGGCGGTGCACCATCAGGCGCGCGACGCCGAGGCCCTCGGTGGCGGTCCCCCGGGCGTCCGCGGCCTGGTCGTAGGTCGTGTACAGGAAGCTGCGGTGGTCGGGCAGCCAGCCCGGCGAGGAGAACTTGGCGGTGACCTCGTCGTCGAGGTCCTCCCCCGTCGCGAGGTCGCGCACGCGGATCCTCTGCCAGTCCGACCCGCCGTCGCTGCGCGCGTACGCCATCAGCGAGCCGTCGCGGGCCACGGAGAACGTCGACAGCGACGACGTGCCGTCCTCGCTCCAGGAGTTAGGGTCGAGCACGACCTCGCCGCCAGCCACGAGGTCGTCGAGGGTCTCGGCGGTGTACCAGACGTCCTGGGGCGTGGTGCCGTCGTTGCGGCTCACGAACCACCGCCCGCACCGCTTCACCGGGACTCCGGCGCGCGGCCTCGCCACGATCCGGCCCATGAGTTCGGCGAACCAGGCGCGGGCCGGCAGCTGCCCGAGGGCGGCCTCGGCGAAGTCCCGCTGGGCGGCGACCCAAGCGGTCACCTCGGGGTCGTCGGCATCCTCGAGCCAGCGGTAGGGGTCGGCGACGTCGGTGCCGTGGAGGTTCTCGACGAGGTCGTCTCGTCGGGTGTGCGGGTAGGACATGCCCGCGAGTCTAGGAGGTCGGTCAGACACCCTCGTCGGCCGACACCGAGCGACCCGACCAGCTGGTCGGCTCGATGGCGACGGCGACCTCGCGGCGGCCCGGGGCCCACGGCGAGATGACGGGGACCTCGCCCGACCAGGGCCCAGTCCTCCCCTGGACCAGGACCGACCAGCCGGTGGCGGTCTGCCCGTCGAGGTCGTCGACCTGGAAGGCCACCGCGCGCGGCGTGGCGAGCTCCTCCAGGATGGTGCCCTGCGCGACGCGGAAGACGATCCGGTCGTCGACGAGGCCGTAGTTCACCGGCAGCACCTGCAGGCGGCCGTCCTCGGACACCCAGGACACACGCCCCACAACCGCATCACCCATGAGACGACGACACTCATCGGGGTCGATCGTCACGAAGTAGCCAAGCGAATCCACAGGGGGGAGCTTACAGTCCGCACCGAAGTCCCGTGACGCACCCTCCGCGCCCCCGTCGTGTCGGTCAGTCGGCCTCGGGGCCGGGGAAGGTCGTGCGCCCCCGCAGCTTCTCGGCCAGCGCCTCGTCCATGCTGTCGCTGATCAGGGACACGATACGCAGTGCCCGTTCCAGGTGC
Organism: Propioniciclava sp. MC1595; assembly: GCF_017569205.1. GTDB lineage: Bacteria > Actinomycetota > Actinomycetes > Propionibacteriales > Propionibacteriaceae > Propioniciclava. The sequence goes on along the minus strand of NZ_CP071870.1, from coordinate 1,619,115 downwards.
GCCGGGATGAGCGGGTCGGCGGGCACCGACATGCTCACGTACACCCGGTCGCGGATGAGCAGGAACCGCACCCAGCGCGCCTCGGTGTTGAGGTCGCTGAGCACCTCCATGGCGCGCGAGCGGCCCTCGACGTCGTGCACCAGCGGGGCGAACAGCAGCACCTCCTGGGCGTCCAGCGCCGGCCGGACGAAGACCATCGTCGACCCGACCCGCAGGGCGAGGTCGCCGCTGTCGTCGCGCAGGGGCGCGTGCCCCAGGTACAGGGTGAGCTCGCCGGCGAGCGCGGCGTCGAGCTCGGGCGCGGTGCGCGCGAGGATCGGCTCGATCCGCGCCGGCTCGTAGCGGGCCAGCTGCCCGCCCTCGAGCGGCGTCGGGGTAAGAATGTCGGCCAGCTGGTCGGGGGCCAGCAGCGCGGGGTGCTGCACGCCGTGCACCTCCCGCAGCGCGTCGGACGCCGCCACGGCCAGGTCGTCGGGGGCCTCCTGGGTGCCCCGCCGGGCATACGTGCCCGGCTTCGCGGCCACCGGCTCCCACCCGGACGCCTCGAGCTCGGCCCCGGAGCCCTCCGGCAGCCCGTCCGTGGTGGCCTCGGCCACCAGCTCGCCGCCCTCGCGGCAGGTGAACAGCACGTGGGGCGTGGTCTCGCCCTCGAGCGCGAGCGAGCCGATCGCCAGGGTGGCCCCGGCGTCCATCACGGACAGCACCTCGGCGAGCCGCTCGGCGAACTGCCGCCACGACGCGAGCGCGGAGCGGTCGAAGTCGAAGTCGGAGACGTCGGAGGTCAGGTTGAGGTCGTCCACGCCCTCCAACCTAGCCTCACCCGAGGAGGGCGGCGATGACCAGCAGCGAGGCGACCGAGAGGATCGTCGACCAGAACACGGCGTCGCGGGCGAGCAGCTCGCCCTGCCCGTACTTCGTGGCGGTGACGTACACGTTCTGGGCCGCGGGCAGAGCGCCCAGCACTACGACGGCGTACAGGTCGGTGCCGCTGAGCCCCATCAGTGTGCCCCCGGCCCAGGCGGCGAACGGGTGGACGACGACCTTGATGGCCGTGGCGATCCACATCGGGGCGCGGTGCGGCCCCTTGCCGGGCAGCGGGTCCAGGCGCAGGGACACGCCGAAGGCCATCAGCATCAGGGGCAGGGCGATGCCGCCGACCATGTCGATGGGCCGCATGACCACCTCGGGCACCTGCACGCCGGCCAGGTTGACGGCCAGCCCGGCGAGGATGCCGATCGTGATCGGGTTGCGTAAGGGCAGGGACAGGTAGCTGACCCACCGGGTGGACCCCGGTTCGGAGCGCTTCGCGGCGACGTCGAGCAGCGCCAGGCAGATCGGCATGATGAACGCGAGCTGCATCAGCAGGATGGGCGCGATCCACGTGGCGTCGTGCAGGAGGGCAACCGCGACCGGCAGGCCGAAGTTGGCGGCGTTGGTGTACATCGAGGACATGAACCCGATCACGCCGTCGCCGAGCGAGGGCCTGAACAGCGGGATCGCGAGGGCCAGGTAGAGCGAGCCGGCGATGACCACGGCGAGGATCGACACCAGCACCGTGTGCGAGAACACGTGCTGCAGGTCGGCGGTGGACATCAGCGAGAACAGCAGCGCCGGCGACCCGACCGTGAAGGCCAGCACCGACATCAGGCGGCGTCCGCCCTGGTTGACCAGGCCGAGGTGCGCGATCAGCCAGCCGACTCCGATGACCACCCAGATCGTCGAGATCCCACCGATCGCCCCTTGCACGCGGCCACCCTACTGCGCTCCCACTAGCATGACCCGGTGATGTCAGGGGGAGCTCGCAACCACGTGATCGACGTGGCCCGTGCGCTCTCGGTGCTGGTCGTGGTGGTGTTCCACACGCTGCTGTACCGCATCCGCCTCACCGACGCCGGGCTGACGCTCGAGCCGTGGGCGGCGCCCACCTGGCTCTACCCGCTCACGTGGGTGCTCATGATCATGCCGCTGTTCTTCGTGGCGGGCGGCTTCGCGCACACCCTGACCGTCGACCGCATGCACCGCGAGGGGACCTCCGCCGGCCACTACCTCGCCAGCCGGGGGCGACGCCTGATCGGGCCGCTGGTGGTGTTCGTCACCTTCTGCGCGATCGGGTTCTCGCTGGCCGCGTGGGCGGGGTTCCTCGACGCGGCGTCCGAGCTCAGCCGCCTGCTCATGCAGCTGCTGTGGTTCATCACCACCTACCTGGGCATCGTGGTCGTCGCCCCGGGGGCGGTGCGGCTGCACGACCGGTCCGGGGTCGCGCCGATGCTGGTGCTGGCCGTGCTGGCCGCGGCCGTGGACGCCTGGTCGTTCGCGGTCGACAACGACGAGCTGCGCTACCTCAACCTGATGTTCGTGTGGCCGCTGGTGCACCAGTTCGGCATCGCCTACCAGCGGGGCTGGTGGCGGCGTGGTCCCGTGTGGGTGGCCTGGGCGTCCATCGCGGCCGGCGCGGCGGGCGTGGCGCTGCTGGTGTTCGGCTTCGGCTACCCGCCCACCTCGGTCGGGTTCGCCGACCTGCCGATCGCGAACATCCAGCCCCCCACGCTGGCGATGGCGTCCCTGGCGCTGGCCCAGTGCGGCGTCCTCGGCCTGGTCGAGCGGTCGGGGGTGCTGGCGTCCCTGCCGCCCGCCCTCGAGAAGGGGCTGGGGCTGCTCAACGCGGTCATGGTGAGCGTGTACCTGTGGCACATCCCGATCATCGGGCTCACCGGCGGGGCGCTGGCCCTGCTCGCGCTGGCGGCCCCGGTAGCGGCACCCGCGCTGCTCTCCCCCGCCACGCTGGCCGTCGCATCGATCCTCGTCGTCGCCGCCGCGGTCCCCCTCCTCGGACGCCTCGAGCTGCGGATGATCCCCCCGCTGGGCCCCCGGCAGGACACCACGCTGGCCGTGCTGGCGTTCGGAATGCTGGCCCTCGGCACGCTGCTGGTCTGGTTGACGGGTACCGTGGTGCATCCCGGACGCCCCGGCTCGACCCTGGGCGTGCTGGCCATCTGGGTGGGCGCGTGGACGATGGGCCGCGCCGCCGACCGCAGCCAGGCGATGGCCCGGGACTGACGAGAGAACGAGGAACGCCGGTGAACTTCAACCCGCTGACGTGGGACGCCCCCTACCTGGTGGTCGTGGCCGGCCTGTTCGTCATCGTGTTCCTGCGCGCCAACGGCACCTACTGGCTGGGCCGGGCCATCTCGGCCGGCGCCTCGAGGACGCGCGCCCGGAGGATCATGGACTCCCCCGGCTACCAGCGCGCCGTCGAGCACCTGAACCAGTGGGGCCCGCCCGTGGTCTCGGTGTCGTTCCTCACCATCGGCTTCCAGACGCTGGTCAACATGGCCGCGGGGGCGTCCCGGATGCCCCTGGTCCGCTACCTGCCGGCCATGATCGTCGGCTGCGTGATGTGGGCGTTCCTGTACGGCACGGTCGGCTATGCCGGCTTCGAGTCACTGGCGCTGCTGTGGGCGCGCAACCCCGCCGCGGCCATCGTTGTCGGGGTGACCGCGGTGTCGGCGCTGGTCGTGTTCATCGTCTGGCGCGTGCGCCAGGCCAAGCGGCGTCGGCCCGACGGGCTCGAGGCCTCCGCCGTCGAGCCCGCCTGATCGGTCCCTACAGGCGCGAGCGCCCCGGGTTGTCGGTGCGCAGCGCGGGGTCGTTCAGTGCCCCGGCCGCCTCGACCCCCAGCTCGTGGGCGTGCCGGGCCGCGTGCGCGGCGTCCTCGTCGCCGGTGTGCACGTGGGTCGGGTTGAGCACCCGGTCCAGGAAGGTGCGCGTGCGCTCGTGCTGCGGGTTGCCGATGACCTGGTCGGGGTGGCCCTCCTCGACGATGACGCCGCCGTCCATGAAGATGACGCGGTCGGCGACCTCGCGCGCGAACGCCATCTCGTGGGTGACGACCATCATCGTCATGCCAGTCTCGGCCAGGCGCCGCATGACGTCGAGCACGTCGCCGACGAGCTCGGGGTCCAGGGCTGAGGTGGGCTCGTCGAAGAGCACCATCTCGACGTCCATGGTCAGGGCGCGCGCGATCGCGACGCGCTGCTGCTGGCCGCCCGACAGCTGGGCCGGGAAGGCGTCCGCGCGGTGCTTCAGGCCGACCTGGTCGAGGTAGTTGAGCGCCTGCTTCTCGGCCTCGGCCTTGGGGACCTTCTTGACCGCGATCGGGCCGATCGTGCAGTTCTGCAGCACGGTGAGGTGCGGGAACAGGTTGAAGGACTGGAAGACCATGCCCATCTTGGTGCGGATGGCGTCCACGTCGGCGTCCGGGTCGGTGATCTCCTCGTTGATGATGAACACCCGGCCCGAGGTGGGCTCCTCGAGCAGGTTCACGCAGCGCAGCAGCGTCGACTTGCCCGAGCCGGACGGGCCGATCACGCAGACCACCTCGCCGGAGTGGACGGTCAGCGAGATGCCCTTGAGCACCTCGACGTCGCCGAAGCTCTTGTGCAGGTCATAGATCTGGATCTCGTCGCGGCGGTCGCCGGTGGGGATGTGGGCCGGGGTCGTCGTCATGTCCGTCACCGTGCCTTCTTGGCCTTGGCCTCCATGCGCCGCACCAGGAAGGTGAGCGGGAGGGTGATGAGCAGGTAGCAGAAGCCGGCGATCACCAGCGGGGTCAGGTTGCCGTTGCTGTTGGAGATGTCGCGGCCGAACTTCGTCAGTTCGAACGCGGACGCCGTCAGGCCCAGCACGTAGACCAGCGAGGAGTCCTTCGTGAGCAGGATGAGCTCGTTGGTCAGCGGCGGCGTGATGATCCGGAACGCCTGCGGCAGCACGATGCGGCGCATCGCCATGCCCGAGGCCATGCCCAGCGCGCGGGCGGCCTCGACCTGCCCCTTCGGCACCGCGAGGATGCCGGCGCGGATGGTCTCGGCCATATAGGCGGCGCTCACCATGCCCAGCGCCGTCCAGACGGTGCCGTACGGGTCGAGCGGGAAGCGCAGGCCGGGGAACGCGACCGACAGCAGGCCGAAGGCCAGCAGGACGATCAGGGCCGGCACGCCGCGGAAGAACTCGATGTAGATGGACGCGATCCAGCGGTAGGGCGCGACCTGCGACAGGCGCATCAACGCCAGCAGGGTGCCCAGGGTGACGCCCACGACGAACGCGCCGAACGTGTAGAACACCGTGTTCAGCAGCGCGCGCGGGAGGCCCGAGGTCAGGGTGACTTGGATGAGGTCGGTGCGGAAGAACACCGACTGCACCTGGCGGCCGTCCACGTTGAGGATGAGGAGGACGACGACCGCGGCCAGGATCGCGTACTGGATCCAGCGGATGCGTTGCGCCCGCTTGCGGGGCGAGAGCTTCTTGCGCGGCACGGTTCCGGCCTGCGTGGTGGTGGTCATCGTGCTCCTGTCGGGTCTGGGACGTCACGCCGCGGCTTCCGGCCGCCCGCGGGGGCGACCGGACGCCGCGGGTGCAGGGTCACTTGGCGGGCGCGTCGACCCCGAACCACTTCTTGTAGATCTCGTTGAAGGTGCCGTCGGCCCGAGCCTTGTCGAGTACCTCGTTGATCTTGGTGGCCAGCGCCTTGTTGTCGTTGCTGACGTTGAAGCCGTACTGCTCGCCGGTCTCGAACTCCTGGATGACCTTGGTCGTCGGGTTGTCGTTGGCGAAGTCGTAGAGCACGCCGTTGTCGTTGATCGTCGCGACGGTGACACCACCGAGCACCGAGTTGGTGGCGGTCGGCATGTCGTCGAACACGCGGGTCGTGTAGCCGTACTTGGCGGCGTTCTCTTCAGCCCAGTCCTTGCCGGTGGTGTCGGTCTGGACGGCGACCTGCTTGTCCTTCAGGTCCTCGACCTTGGTGATGCCGGAGTCGCTCTTGACCAGCAGGGCGAGCGTCGAGTCGAAGTGCGGCTCGGCGAAGGTGGCGGCCTTGGCGCGTTCCTCGCGGATGGTGATGGCGGCTGCTCCGACGTCGCACTTCTTGGCGGCGAAGACGGAGCCGGAGGTGATCTGGTCGAACGCGATGTCGACGATCTCCTGCTCGACGCCGAGGTCCTTGGCGACGAGGTCCATCAGGTCCACCTCGTAGCCGACGATCTTGCCGGAGTCGTCCTTGAACTGGAACGGCTTGAAGGCCAGGTGGGTGCAGGCGGTCAGCTTGCCGGGGTTGACCAGCGTGATCGCGCTGTCGCCACCGGCGGCGGCGGTGTTCTGGGCGGCGGGGGTGGCGGAGTTGTTCGCACAGGCGGCGAGGCTGACGGCGGCGAGGCCGGCCACGGCGGCGACGGCGAAGGAGCGGAGCTTGGTCACGCGAGTTTGTCCTCTCGATGGTCCACGGACGTGATGGGGCATCTTTGCACCGCTTCGCGGCTGTGCCCAGCTATGGCACGCCCAGTGGTCAAGACGTAACCCCATTGACACCAACCACCCGGCCACTGTGCCGCGACTCCTCCGCGGCGAACACCGCGAGGTGGGCCGCCAGGGTCGCCTCGACGTCGGCGCCCACGACCGTGGCGTCGTTGGCCGCGACCGCGGCCGTCCAGTCGGCCATCAGCCCGCCGTCGCCACCCCCGTGCCTGTCGCCGGTGCCCCCTTCGGGCCCGTCGACGGGGTGCTCGGTCCAGGCCCGCGTCGCGAAGTCGAAGACGCGGACCGTCGCGCCGTCGCCCTCGAGCTGGCCCCTCGTGCCGAAGATGCGGGTCTGCCGGTCCTCCAGCGGCGTGAACGCCGTCACGGTGAGCGTGCCGGTGGTGCCGTCGGCGAACTCGATCGCGACGACCTGGTGGTCCACGGCGTCGTTGTCGCAGGCGTAGACGCAGCGCCCGTAGGGACCGGTGCGCACGGCGTCCGGAACGCCCTCGGGGGTGGACGCCAGCACCTCGCCCGGCCAGCCCCCCGGCCGCCCGACGGGGCGGGTGAGGTAGATGTCGACCGCGGAGTAGGGGCAGGTCTGCTGGTGCGGACACGTGGTGCAGCGGTCGGTGGCGCCCTCGGGGGCGTTCGCCGCGGTGAAGTGGCGCAGGGAGCCGAAGCTCGCCACGCGGGCGACCGTGGTGCCCATGACGTGGGCCATCCAGTCGAGGTCGTGGGTGCACTTGGCCAGCAGGAACGGCGACGACGTCGCCTCGTTGCGCCAGTTGCCCCGCACGAAGCTGTGCGCGAAGTGGAACCAGCCCACCGGCTCGAGGTGCTGCATCGACACGGGCTCGCCGATCGCCCCCTCGGCGATCAGGCGGCGCACGAGCCGGGTGTAGCGGGTGTAGCGCAGCACGTGGCACACGGCGAACAGGCGGTCGGACGCCGTGGCGGCCCGGGCGATCGCGCGACAGTCCTCGGCGGTCAGGGCCATGGGCTTCTCGAGCAGCACGTGGTGTCCGGCCGCCAGGGCGGCAAGGGCGGGGGCAACGTGGTCGCGGTCCTGGGTGGCGATGATCGCGCTGTCGGCGTCGGTGCCCGCTCCCAGCAGCTCCTGCCAGCTCGCGAACACCGCCCCGGCCGGGACGACGCACTCGGCCGCCAGCCGTTCGCGGGCGACCGGGTCGGGGTCGGCGATCGCCACCACGCGGGCCCGGTCGGGGTGGGCGGCGATCCAGCGGCCGTAGATGGTGCCGCGCTGGCCGGCCCCCAGGATGGCGTAGGTCACGGTCATGGTCGCATTCTGCCCCGTCGGTGGCAGGCTGGAGCCATGGACCTGCTGGGCGCGCCCGACCCTCGGGCGGTGGCCGACCTGCCCCCCGACCTCCTCGACGAGCTCCTCACCGTGGCCACCGAGGTGGCCGTCGTCTGCGGGCGGCTGGTGGTCGACGAGCGCCCCGAGCGGGTGTCGGTGGCCGCCACCAAGACCAGCGCCATCGACATCGTCACGGTGATGGACCGCCGCAGCGAGGACCTGGCCCACGCGCTGCTGGGCGCGCGGCGTCCCGAGGACGGCGTGGTCGGCGAGGAGGGGCTCGACCGGCCCGGCACCAGCGGCATCACGTGGCTGGTCGACCCGATCGACGGCACGGTCAACTACCTCTACGACAACGACGAGTACGCGGTGTCGGTGGCGGCGGTCGTCGGAGACGCGCGCACCGAGGGGGCATGGTTCCCGGTCGCGGGGGCCGTCTTCAACCCGGTGACCGGCGACCTGTTCACCGCCCGCCGCGGTGGGGGCGCCCGGCACGGCGACCGAGTGCTCTCCCCCACCCCCGCCGCCGAGTTGGCCCGCTCGCTGGTCGGCACGGGGTTCGCCTACGACCCGGCGGTGCGGGAGCGGCAGGCGACGGCGGTCGCCCGCGTGCTGCCGCGCGTGCGCGACATCCGGCGGCACGGCGCGGCCTCGCTCGACCTGTGCGCGGTCGCCGCGGGGCGGCTGGACGCCTACTACGAGGAGAACCTCAACGCGTGGGACATGGCCGCGGCGTGGGTCGTGGTCGAGGAGTCGGGCCTCGTGGTGCGTGGACCGGGCGGGTGGCGTCCGAGACGGAAACTCACGCTCGCGGGCAGGCCGGACGTGCTCGACCGGCTCGAGGAATTGGTCAGCGACTGACGCGGGACTCGGCGTCGGCGGGCGGGCGCCAGCGCGAGCCCAGGCTCATCCACGCCGAGTAGGCCAGCACGCCCACGAGGAAGACCCCGGTGACCACCCAGAACACCCACACGGGCTGGGTCTCGCCGTTCGCCGCCCCGCCGACCTGCGCCATGACGAACCCCATGAAGGCCAGGGTCGCCGCCCCCATCCAGCCGAGGTCGTCGCGGAGCCGGCGCTGCGCGGCCGGCCAGTTCTCGGGGCGGGTCCAGTACTCCTTGTGGGGCAGGTTGACCATCGACAGGGGCATCCGCTTCGTGAGCATCGTCGGCAGGAGGAACACCGCCACCATCAGGACCCCGACGCCGGCCGCCAGCAGCACGTGCTCGGTCCGGGAGGCCCACCGGGTGATGTTGCCCGCGGCGTCCATGTGCCCGGGCACGGTCTCGGGCAGGGTGAAGGCCTGCCAGAGCACGAGGATCGCGTAGGCCACCGACGCCGCCAGCAGGGCGATCCGGCCGCCGCTGAGGCCGGACGGGGCTGCACCGGGGTGCGCGCTCGAGGGTCCCCCGGGATGGCTCATGACCTCCATGGTGCTGCCTGACTGCATTTCCGGGTGGAGAAACCCCAAGGATCCTTGGGGTTTCTCCACCCGGAAATGTGTCGGGAGGTGCCGCACGCGAGCCGGCGGCGTCCGCGTGTCGTTGAATCTCGCGACCTCCCCGGCCGCTGGGCCGACACCTCAGGGACCGGGCACCGTCCGGGGGCTGAACACGCAGGACAACCCGTACAGGGTCCCGGCCGCCATCACGTAGGGCGCCAGGTACACGAGGTTCGCCGAGGCTGGGGCGGACCACTCGGGGTGTTGCAGGTGCTCGATGAACAACCACGCCACGTGCACGACCCCCACGCCGAGCACGACCACCGACAGCGCCCGGAGCACGCGGGGCAGATGACGCCTCATGCCACCCAGTGAACCACGAGGGGCGGGACCATCAGGTCCCGCCCCTCGGTGCTGGTCAGGCCAGCGATGTCACACGATCAGCTGCAGCCGCTGGTCGAGCCGCAGCCCTCGCAGACGTAGCAGCTGCCGGACGGGCGCATCTTGGTGCCGCAGGTGAAGCACAGCGGGGCGTCCACGGACACACCGGAGATCTTCTCCATCAACTCGGCCGTCGTGTGGGCGGTCGAGAGGTCGGGCTGCGCGGTGATGAGGGTCGGCTGGTTGGGGCCGGCCTCGTCGAAGCGCATGTCGTCGACGGCGTCGTTCTTCAGCGACTCCGACTCGATCATCTGGGCCTCGTCCTCCTCGGAGAGGTACGAGCCGGTCTCCACGTAGCGGGCACGCTCGGCCGCCGTGTAGATGCCGAGCTCGGCGCGCTCGTCGAAGGTCAGGTAGTCCAGCGCCAGGCGCTTGAACACGTAGTCGATGATCGACTGGGCCATCCGCAGGTCGGGGTCGTCGGTCATGCCGGCGGGCTCGAACTTGAGGTTGGTGAACTTCTGGACGTAGGTCTCCAGCGGCACGCCGTACTGCAGGGCGATGGAGATCGCGATCGAGAAGGCGTCCATCACGCCGGCCAGGGTCGAGCCCTGCTTGCCGAGCTTGAGGAACAGCTCGCCGAGGCGTCCGTCGTCGTACTGGCTCGAGGTGAGGTATCCCTCGGCGCCACCCACGGTGAAGGACGTGGTCAGCGACGTGCGGGTCTTCGGCAGGCGCTGGCGGCGCGGGCGGTACTCGACGCGCACCTCGGGCTTCGGGGCCTCCTCGGCCTTCGGCTCCTCCTTCTTCTTGCCGTCGGACAGCGGCTGGCCGACCTTGCAGTTGTCGCGGTAGACCGCGAGCGCCTTGAGGCCGAGCTTCCAGCCCTGCAGGTAGACGTCGGCGATCTCCTCGACCGTGGCCGACTCGGGCAGGTTCACCGTCTTGGAGATGGCGCCCGACAGGAACGGCTGCACGGCGGCCATCATGCGGACGTGGCCCATCGGCTTGATGGAGCGCTCGCCCATGGCGGTGTCGAAGACCTCGTAGTGCTCGGTCTTGAGGCCGGGCGCACCCACGACGTGGCCGTGCTCGGCGATGTAGGCGACGATCGCCTCGGCGACCTCGGCGGTGTAGCCCATGCGCTTGAGCGCCCGCGGGATCGTCTGGTTGACGATCTGCATCGAGCCGCCGCCGACGAGCTTCTTGAACTTCACCAGGGAGAAGTCGGGCTCGATGCCGGTGGTGTCGCAGTCCATCATGAAGCCGATGGTTCCGGTCGGGGCGAGCAGCGACGCCTGGGCGTTGCGGAAGCCGTTCTTGGCGCCCAGCTCAACGACCTTGGCCCACTCCTCGGTGGCCGCGGCCAGCACGGGGGCGTCGGCCTTCTCGGTGAGGACGAGGTCGTCGTTGGCGGCCTGGTGCTTGCGCATGACCTTCTGGTGCGCCGACGCGTTGCGGGCGTAGCCGGCGTACGGGCCGACGACCGCGGCGAGCTCGGCGGAGCGGCGGTAGGCCGCACCGGTCATCAGCGAGGTGATGGCGGCGGCGAGCGTGCGGCCACCCTCGGAGTCGTAGCCGCGACCCATCGCCATCAGCAGCGCGCCGAGGTTGGCGTAGCCGATGCCGAGCTGGCGGTAGTCCTTGGTGGTCTGGGTGATCGACTCGGTCGGGAAGTCGGCGAAGGTGATCGAGATGTCCATCGCGGTGATGATCAGCTCGGACGCCTTGACGAACTTCTCCACGTCGAAGCTGTCGTCGTCGTTGAGGAACTTCAGGAGGTTCAGCGACGCCAGGTTGCACGAGCTGTTGTCGAGGCTCATGTACTCCGAGCAGGGGTTGGACGCCGTGATGCGGCCGGTCTCGGGGTTGGTGTGCCACGCGTTGATCATGTCGTCGTACTGGATGCCCGGGTCGGCGCACTCCCATGCGGCCTTGGCCATCTTGTTGAACAGGTCGCGCGCGTCGACCTTCTCGATCACCTCGCCGCTCATGCGGGCGCGGAGTCCGAAGTCGGTGCCGTCCTCGACGGCCTTCATGAACTCGTCGTTGACGCGGACCGAGTTGTTGGCGTTCTGATACTGCACGGACACGATGTCCTTGCCACCCAGGTCCATGTCGAAGCCGGCGTCGCGGAGGGCGCGGATCTTGTCCTCCTCGCGCGCCTTGGTCTCGATGAACTCCTCGATATCGGGGTGGTCGACGTCGAGAACGACCATCTTGGCCGCGCGGCGGGTGGCGCCACCGGACTTGATGGTGCCCGCCGAGGCGTCCGCACCGCGCATGAAGGAGACCGGGCCGGACGCGGTGCCGCCGGAGGACAGCAGCTCCTTGCTCGACCGGATGCGGGAGAGGTTGAGGCCGGCGCCGGAGCCGCCCTTGAAGATGAAGCCCTCCTCCTTGTACCAGTTGAGGATCGAATCCATCGAGTCGTCGACGCTGAGGATGAAGCAGGCGCTCACCTGCTGCGGGCTCTTGGTGCCGACGTTGAACCACACCGGGGAGTTGAAGCTGAACACCTGGTGGAGGAGCATCCAGGTCAGCTCGTGCTCGAAGACCTCGGCGTCGGCCTCGGTGGCGAAGTAGCCGTTCTCGCGGCCGGCGCCCACGTACTTGCCGACCACGCGGTCGATCAGCTGGCGCAGGCTCTTCTCACGCGCGTCGGTGCCGAGCGCGCCGCGGAAGTACTTGGTCGTGACGATCGTCGACGCGTTGAGGCTCCAGAAGTCGGGGAACTCGACGTCGCGCTGCTCGAACACGTTCTCGCCGGTCTTCCAGTTGGTCTGGACGACGTCGCGCAGCTCCCACGTCACCTCGTCGTACGGGTGCACACCCTCGGTGGTGTAGACGCGGTCGATCGTCAGGCCCTTGGTCTTCGCGGATGGCCGGCGGGGTGCCTGCTTGGTCTCGGTCACTACTTCTCCTCCTGGGTGTGGTTCGACGCGTACCGCGCGTCGGGCGGGTGTGTTCAGAACAGCTGTTCGGCGGTGGGTTCGGGCACGGACGCCGCCGGCTCGCTCCCTGCCTGCTCGGCGGCGGCCCTCAGCCGGGCGATCTCGGCCTCGAAGTCCTCCACCGACTCGTAGTGCTTATAGACGGACGCGAAGCGCAGGTACGCGATCGGGTCCAGGTCCCGCAGCGGCCCGAGGATCGCGACGCCGACCTCGTCGGCGGGGATCTCGGCCTGGCCGCTGGCCCGGAGCCTCTCCTCGACCCGCTGGCCGAGCTTGGCGAGGTCGGCCTCGGTGACCGGGCGGCCCTTGCAGGCCTTGCGGACGCCGGTGACGACCTTCTCGCGGGAGAAGGGCTCGACGACGCCGGAGCGCTTCACGACCACGAGCTGCATCTGCTCGAGGGTGGTGAACCGCTTGGTGCAGGAGCGGCACTCGCGGCGCCGGCGGATGGAGCTGCCGTCCTCGGCGACGCGGGAGTCGAGGACGCGTGAGTCGTTGAACCGGCAGTACGGGCAGTGCACCGGGACCCACCTCCTCAACATGGCCGCGACGAACCCCCTCTGTGGAGGAACGTGTGGATGAACCGTGTACAGCGTGTGTGCGACTGACCACAATCTGTGGATGAAACACAACGGTGTAACTACTACATGTAGAGGTTAGGAGCAGTCCTCACCACAATGCAAGCCCCACGCCGGGGACACGCCGTGCGTACGGCGTGTCGCGCTCGGGAACCACCCGAAAACCGGGGCCGAGGGGTCGCTCAGCCGCCGACCAGGGCGACCAGCGGGGAGTTGCTCACCGAGAGGAAGGCGCCCACGACGGTGGTCAGCATGACACCGAAGACCAGCGCCACCAGGGACACCATCACGGCGACCCCCCGCTCCGTCCACACCAGGCGGGTGGCGGGCGCGGCGGCGACCGGAGCCACGGCGGGGGCCGGCACGACCTCGGCCGGACGCGACACGTCGCAAGCCCGGGCCTGGGTGGCACCCCACGAGGCGTGGATGACGTTGCCCTCGCGGTGCGGGGCCACCGTCGCCCGAACGGAGGCGGCACGTGCGGCCTGCACGCGGCGGACGAGCACGTCAGAGGGGGAGGTGTACTCCAGCAGCTGAGCGGTCATCATGATCTCCTTCTTCGAACGCCTGTTCGAACAGTATTCTCGAACGCCCGTGCGAATGCAAGCACCATTCGCACAATCGTTCGACCCGTGTTGTGGTCTGGTCAGACCCTCGCAGGCCCCTCTGACATTTCTTGAGGCAAGGGGATCGACTGTTCGAACACGCCCGAACACATGTTTGAATGCTGCGTTCGATTGCCCTAGCGTGGACGCATGGCGACGGAGTTCACGCGGCGCGGCAAGGCCCGCCCCGACATCCCCAAGCAGACCCGGCGAGGGCGGCCGACCGACGACGACATCGCGGCGATCGCGAAGGCCCGCAACCTCCCCGTCCAAGGGGAGGACGCGCAGGGCCTCACGATCCGGCAGCGACTGATCCTCGAGACGATCAAGGACGCCCTGGAAACGCGCGGCTACCCGCCCACCATCCGCGAGATGGGCGACGCGGTCGGGCTGGCGTCCCCCTCGAGCGTCACCCACCAGCTCAAGGTGCTCGAGGGCAAGGGCTTCCTGTCGCGTGACCCCAAGCGCCCCCGCGCGCTGATGGTGCACCTGCCCAACAGCGACGGCCCGGCCTACATCCACCCCGAGGGCGTGCCGGCCCCCGACCAGGCCGAGCCCGCGGCGTCCGGGTACGGCGACGACGTGCACGTCTCGCGCGCGGTCAACGTGCCCATGGTCGGCCGCATCGCGGCCGGCGGGCCGATCCTGGCCGAGGAGAGGGTGGAGGAGGTGCTCCCGCTCCCCCGCGACCTAGTGGGCGAGGGCACGCTGTTCCTGCTCGAGGTCAAGGGCGACTCGATGATCGACGCGGCCATCTGCGAGGGCGACTACGTGGTGGTCCGCCAGCAGCCCGACGCGAACAACGGCGACATCGTCGCCGCGATGATCGACGGCGAGGCGACGGTCAAGACCTTCAAGCGGACGCCGGGGCAGGTCTGGCTGCTCCCCCACAACGCCGCCTACGAGCCCATCGACGGCAACGCCGCCACCATCCTGGGCAAGGTCACCGCGGTCCTGCGCCGCGTCTGACGCTCCGCCCACGGGGGCAGCACCTGCGTCCGTGGGAGGACGCGACCTCACGCCCCTGAGGCGATCCGACGCCCCACGACTCCTCGTTACGTTGCCGGGAGAACCAGCAACGTGACGAGGAGTTCGCATGTCTGATGCCGGCGCGGCCGTCCGCACCGAGTCCCTGACCAAGACCTACGGCAGCGGGGAGACGCTCGTCCGCGCCCTGGACGCCGTGACCGTCGAGATCCACCGCGGCGAGTTCACCGCCGTCATGGGCCCCTCGGGTTCAGGCAAGTCCACCCTGATGCACCTCACCGCCGGGCTGGACGCCGCGACGTCGGGCCGGTCCTGGATCGGCGACGTCGAGATCACCGCCCTCGATGACAAGGCCCTCACCCTGCTACGTCGCGAACGCGTCGGCTTCATCTTCCAGGCGTTCAACCTGCTCCCCACCATGGACGCCCGGGCCAACATCTTGCTCCCCCTCAAGCTGGCCCACCGCAAGCCCGACCAGGACTGGTTCAACCACGTCGTCGACGTGCTCGGCATCGGCGACCGGCTCACCCACCGGCCGTCCGAGCTTTCCGGCGGCCAGCAGCAGCGCGTCGCCGCGGCCCGCGCGCTGATCACCCGGCCCGACGTGGTCTTCGCCGACGAACCGACCGGTGCGCTCGACTCGGCGGCCTCCGAGCAGCTCCTCACCTTCCTGCGCGCCTCGGTCAGCGACCTGGGCCAGACGATCGTCATGGTCACCCACGACGCGACCGCCGCCTCGTACGCCGACCGCATCCTGCGGCTGGCCGACGGCCGCATCGCCGCCGACGAGCGCGCCACGATCGGGGCGTGACCCGGTGCTGACCTCGCCCCGCCGCCTGCTCTCGGCGGCCCTGGCCCTCGCCCTGGGCGTCGGCTTCGTCGCCGCCGCCCTCATGCTCGCCAGCTCCCTGGACACGTCGCTGCGCGCCGCAGCCGGCGGCGCCACGCGCGACGCCAAGGTCGTCCTCACCCAGGACCCCGATTCCGCCGCGCCGCCCACCCTCCCCGAGTCCTACGTGGCCACCCTGCGCGCCCTTCCCGGCGTCGACCGGGTGCGGCCGGTGGTGTCGACCTACGCGGGGTCCGTGGACGACAACAGCGCCCAGACGTTCCTGGTGCAGACGCCACCCGAGCTGTCCGACCGCACCCAGCTCCTCGAGGGACGCCTCCCCGGGTCCGACCGCGAGGCTGCCGTGAACCGCGTGGCCGCCGAGCTGCGCGGCTGGCGTCCGGGCGACACCGCGACGTTCGAGGTCGAGGACCGGCAGGAGTACACGATCGTCGGCATCGTGGACGCCGGCGCCGACACCACCGCCTACCGCGAGATGCCCCACGTCTTCCTCACCATGGAGGGCATCCAGCGGCTGTCGGGCCGCACGAGCTACACCGACCTCTACGTGCACGGCACGCTCCCCGAGGCCGAGCTGCGCAACGCCGTCCTCGCGGTCCCCGAGACGGCCGGGACGGGGGCGGCCGTGCTCACCGCGTCCGAGGCGTCCGACCAGCGCGTCAGGGAGTTCACGCGCGGCTCGGAGCAACTGGCCGCGATGCTGTTGGCCTTCGGTGCGGTCGCGGTCATCGTGGCGGGGCTCGTCGTGGCCAACACCTTCGCGATCCTGGTCGCGCAGCGCACCCGCCAGCTCGCGCTGCTGCGCACCGTGGGGGCCACGCAGGGCCAGGTGTTCCGCACGGTCCTGGCCGAGGCCGCCGTGCTGGGCCTGGTGTCGGCGCTCGTCGGCCTCGGGTTGGGCGCCGCAGCCGTCGCCGGGATCGCGCCGCTGTCGCAGGGCAACCCGGTGCTGGCCATCGACGGCCTGGCCATCGCCCCGCGCGATATCGTCGTGCCCCTGGTGGTGGGCGTCGCGCTCGCCGTCGGTGCCGCGCTCATCCCGGCCCGCCAGGCGACGCGGGTCCCCCCGCTGGCGGCGATGCGTCCCCAGGTCGCGACCGCGGTGGATCCGCGGGTGCGGCAGGGGCGTCCGGTCGTGGCCCTCGTCGTGACTCTCACCGGCTTCGTCATCCTGGTAGCGGGCGCGGTGGCCCTACCGCTGGCCAACGTCGCCGCCAGCCTCAGCGTCCTGGTGGGCATCGCGGGCGGCCTGCTCAGCGTCGCGGGTGTGCTCGGGGTCGGACGCCGCATCGTCCCCGTCCTCGCGCGACTGCTGGGTGCCGGCTTGCGCCGCGCGGGCGGGCTGCCCGCCGAGCTCGCGGCCGACAACGCCGTCCGCAACCCCGGGCGGGCCGCCGCCACCACGGGGGCGCTCCTGGTCGGGGTCACCCTCGTCACGATGATGACCGTCGGCGCCGCGACCGGGCAGGCCTCCATCGAGGCCGACCTCGCACGCCACTACCCGATGGACGTCGAGGTCACCAGCTGGGAGCTGCTGAGCGACGCGCAGGTGGAGCTGGCCGCCACGCTGCCGGACGTCGCGGCCTCCACGGTGCTGCTGTCGAGTTCGGCCACGACCGAGGACGGGCAGTGGGTGCCCCTCCGGGGCATGGAGCCCGACTCGGCGGGGGTCCTGCGCGCCCCCATCGACCTGGGGCAGCTCACCGACGGCGTGCTGCTGGTCGGTCCCGAGATGAAGTTGCCCGACGGTGTGCCCATCACGCTGACCGGCGCCGAACGGCAGGTGACCCTCACCGTTGCGGTCAACCCTCGCGCGGACGGCCTGAACGCGGTGACCCCGGCCACCATGGCCCAGTTGGACCCACACCCGATGCGTTCCCTGGGTGTGCGCCTGGTCGATGGCGTGGACCCGGTGGGGGCGGTCGCCCGCGTGGGCGCCGCGCTTGGCGAGGTGGGTCCCGGCGTCGACGTGAACTCGGTGGCCGAGCGCCGCGTGCAGGTGCAGCAGATGATCGACACGGTGCTGCTGGTGGTCCTGGGGCTGCTCGCGGTGGCGGTGGTCATCGCGGTGGTGGGCATCGGCAACACGCTCGCGCTGTCGGTGCACGAACGGCGCCAGGAATCGGGCCTGCTGCGGGCCATGGGGCTCACCCGCGGGCAACTGCGGGCCTCGCTGGGTTGGGAGGCGGTCCTGCTCGCCGCGGTGGCCGTGGTGCTGGGGCTGGTGCTGGGCATCGTGTACGGGTTCGCCGGCGTGTCGGCCCTGGTCAGTGCGGACGCCGAACTGCTCCTCCGCGTCCCGTGGGAACGGCTGGCGCTCATCGTGGTGGTCGCCCTGCTCGCCGGCTGGCTGGCCTCGGTGCTGCCGTCGATCCGTGCGGCGAAGGTGCCACCGGCGGCCGCACTGGCGCTCGGGGAGTGAGACCTCGGACGCCGCGGGCTCAGTCGCCGGCCAACCGGCGCAGCGCGTTGACCGCGACCTCGCGGTCGGTGGTCGACCAGAATCCGGGCATGGACGCCCGCAGGAAGCTGCCGTAACGGGCCTTGCGCAAGCGCGGGTCCAGCACGGCCACGACCCCGCGGTCGGACAACCGCCGGATGAGGCGTCCGGACCCCTGCGCCAACAGCAGGGCGGCATGGGTGGCGGCCACGGCCATGAACCCGTTGCCGCCCGCTTGGGCGACCGCCTTCTGGCGGGCCTGCAGGAGCGGCTCGTCGGGGCGCGGGAACGGGATCTTGTCGATGATCACGAGCTGGCAGGTGTCGCCGGGCACGTCGACGCCCTGCCACAGGCTGAGCGTGCCGAACAGGCTGGTCTCGGGCTCGTCGATGAAGCGGCGGGTCAGCTCGGACAGCTGCGCGTCCCCCTGGCACAGGATCGTCATCTTGGGCAGCTCGGTGCGGCAGTGCCGGGCGGCCGCCTCGGCGTTGCGCTGCGAGGCGAACAGGCCCAGCGTGCGCCCGCCCGCGGCCCAGACCAACTCGGCCACCTCGGCCAACGCCTCGGGGCCGATCCCGTCGCGGCCGGGGTTGGGCAGGTGCTGCGCGACGTAGAGGATGCCCTGCCTGGCGTAGTCGAACGGGGACCCGACGTCGAGGGCGCGCCACTCCAGGCCGGTGGGTTCCTCGGGTTCGGTGTCGAGCAGACGGTCGCCGCGGTGCAGGCCGACCGACGAGGCGATCGACTCGAAGTCGCCACCCAGCTTGAGCGTGGCCGACGTGAGCACCGTCGTCGTGTTCGACAGCACGCCCTCGCGCAGGAGCCCGGCCACGTCGAGGGGTGCCACGACCAGCCAGCGGCCGAACCGCTCGCGCTCGGACACCCACAGCACGTCGGTCGGCTTCAGCGCCGCCATCGCCTCGGCGACGTCGAAGACCTCCTTGGCCGCCGCGGCGGCCTGCTTGCGGTCGGGGTCGTCGCCCTTGAGCTCGCTGACCACCGCGCGGCTCACCTCGCGGATGCGCTGCAGCACGGGGATGAGGGGTGAGTCCGGGTCCTCGATCCGCTCCAGCGGCGCCTCGTCGAGGGCCTGCTGCAGGGCGTCGCCGAGGTCGAGGAACTCGACGGCGAGGTCGTCGTCGTCCAGGAGGGGCAGGCAGCGGCGGGCGACCCGCTCGACCTGCTGCGGGCTCAACTCGTGGGAGGCCGCCCCCGTCACCCGGGAGGTCAGCTCGTGGGCCTCGTCGATGACGAGGAAGTCGTGCTCGGGCAGGACCGAGTTGCCGTGCATCGCGTCGATGGCGAGCAGGGCGTGGTTGGTCACCACCAGCTGGGAGTTGCGCGCGGTCTCGCGCGACCGCTCGACGAAGCAGGCCTCGAAGAACGCGCACTGCTGGCCGAGGCACTCCCGCACCGGCACCGACACCTGGGCCCACGCGGCGGCGGTGTGCGTGGGGGCGTCGTCGCGGTCTCCCGCGCCGTCGGCGTCCAGTTCGGTCTGCACCCACTCGCGCAGGGCGACCACCTCGGCCCCGATCACGGACGCCGTGTCGGCCTTCGCGGACCGCAGGCCCTCGGCGAGCACCTCGCCGCCGAGGAGGGAGTCCTGCTCGGCACCCGTGCCCTCGATCGCGCGGTGCAGGCAGGCGTAGTTGGTGCGGCCCTTCAGGATCGCGGCGGTGGCGCGGCGTCCGGTGACCTTCTCGGCGGCGTCCAGCGCGGCGGGGATGTCGGAGTTCGCCAGCTGGGCCTGCAGCGCGAGGGTGGCGGTGGCGACGATGACCCGGCCGCGCGGGTTCTCGTGCAGGTGCGCTAGCGCGGGGGCGAGGTAGCCCAGCGACTTGCCCGTGCCGGTGCCCGCCTGGACGAGCAGGTGCTCACCCGTATCGAAGGCGTGCTCGATCGCACGGGCCATCGTCACCTGGCCTTCGCGGGGCGCACCACCGATGGCCTCGACGGCGGCGTCGAGGATCTGGTCGGTTCGGGACGGCACCTGATCGAGGCTACTTCAACGCGGCGTCGTTCCGACGGGGCGACCCACCCGGACAACAAACGGACAACACCGCCAACGTCAGGAGCCCGCGGAGAACATCTCCTTGATCGGGTCGTCCTCGACCGGCGGCTCGCCGGTGGCCGGGTCCTCGGGGTCGCCGAGCATCAGCGCGCCGTCCTCGTCGAAAGCCAGGGCCCGCATCAGCTCGACCGCAGCTGTGGGCAGCGGCCCGTACAGGTGCGGGTACCCGACCCCCTCGACCGACTCCACGCGCACCTTGGTGGCACCCAGCTTCGTCCGGTCGATCTCCAGGATCACCAGCGGCTCGGGGTCGTCGGCGTAGAACGTCCGTGCCACCACGCCGACCTGATGGGGGTAGGAGCAGTGGATGAACCCTTCCTCCCCCAGCGTGCGCCCCCGCGTGGAGTGCAGGTAGACGCCGTCGGCCAGCGCGGCCTCCCAGTCGGCCCGGTGGGCGATGTGCCACAGCGGCAGGAAGTCGTTCATCGCGCGAACTCCGCCAGCTCGCCGGCTAGGTCCTGATTGACCCGCGCCCGCACGAGCGTCCCCTCACCCGTGTGCTCGGTCGAGACGATCTCCCCCGCCTTGTGGATGCGGTCGATCAGGTCGTGCCGCGCGTACGGCACCAGCGCCTCCACCTCGACCGCCGGCCGGGGCAGCCGCTCCTCGATGCGGGCGCGCAGCTCCTCCAGCCCGGCTCCCGTGCGCGCCGACACGAACAGCGCATCCGGCGCGACCGTGCGCAGCGGCACCAGGTCGGTCTCATTCGCCAGGTCGATCTTGTTGAACACGATCTGCTCGGCGATGTCGTTGGCGCCGATCTCGTTCAGCACCGTACGCACCGCGTTGATCTGGCCGACGGGGTCGGGGTCGGAGGCGTCCACGACGTGCACCAGCAGGTCGGCCTCCGTCGACTCCTCCAGCGTGGAGCGGAACGCCTCGACCAGGTCGTGCGGCAGGTGCCGGACGAACCCGACCGTGTCGGTCAGCGTGAACACGCGACCGTCGGCGGTCTGGGACCGGCGGGTGGTCGGGTCCAGCGTCGCGAACAGGGCGTCCTCGACGAGCACACCCGCGCCGGTCAGACGGTTGAGCAGCGAGCTCTTGCCAGCGTTGGTGTAGCCGACGATCGCCACCGAGGGCACCTGGTTGCGGCGCCGCTCGGCCCGCTTGGTGTCGCGCACGGCGTCCAGTTCGCGCAGGCGCTTTCGCAACTGCGAGATGCGGGTGCGGATGCGGCGGCGGTCCGTCTCGATCTTCGTCTCACCGGGGCCGCGGCCACCGATGCCGGCACCGCCGGAGACCCGGCCGCCGGCCTGGCGGGACAGGTTGCCACCCCACCCACGCAGGCGCTGTCGCAGGTACTGCAACTGCGCCAGCTCGACCTGGGCCTTGCCCTCGATCGACTTGGCGTGCTGGGCGAAGATGTCGAGGATCAGCGCGGTGCGGTCGATGACCTTCACGCCGATGCGGTCCTCCAGGTTGCGCAGCTGGGCGGGCTCGAGCTCGCCGTCGGCGATCACCGTGTCGGCGCCGGTGGCGATGACGACCTCGCGCACCTCGTCCACCTTGCCGCGGCCGATGTAGGTCGCCGGGTCGGGGTGGGTGCGCCGCTGGACGAGGCCCTCGAGCACCTCCGACCCCGCGGTCTCGGCGAGCAGCTTCAGCTCGGCCATCGCGTTGTCGTGGTCGGTCTGGCTGCCAGAGGTCCACACTCCCACGAGCACCACGCGCTCCAGCTGCAGCTCGCGGTACTCGACCTCGGTGATGTCGGACAGCTGGGTCGACATGCCGGCCACGCGGCGCAGCGACAGGCGCTCGGCCAGGTCGAGCTGGTCGCCGTCGTAGTCGTCGACCTCGGGGTCGAGGTCGGCGTCGTAGGTGTCAGTCATTCTTCTCCTCGCGCGGAAGGTCCACGTGGCCGCGCGCCACGATCACGGCCGGGCCGGTCAGCCAGGCCTCACCGCCGGCGAGGTCGACCACGACCTCACCGCCAGGTACCTCAACGGTCCAGCGGCCCTCAGTCTTCCCGTGGGCCCGCGCGACCGCAGAGGCGACCGCCACGGTGCCCGTGCCGCACGACTCGGTCTCGCCCACGCCGCGCTCGAACACGCGCATGCGAACCCGGTCCTCGGCGAGCTCGTCGACGAACTCGACGTTGACCCCGTGGGGGAAGTTCGCCCGCGGCGTCCACTCGGGAGCGTCGCCCAGGTCGAGGGCGGCCAACGCGTCGCCCTCGCCGAGCAGGACCACGGCGTGCGGGTTGCCGACGTCGACGCTGGTCGCGCCCCACTCCTGGCCGTCTACGCGCACGACAGTGCCGGCGTCGTTGGTCTCCGGACGCCCCATCCACACCCGCACGCGGCCGTCCGGCAGCAGCTCGGCGGTGCGCAGGCCGGCGCGGGTGCCCAGGTCGATGGACGTCGTGCCCTCCGGCACGAGCCCCTCCTCGACGAGGTAGCGCGCGAACACGCGCACGCCGTTGCCGCACATCTCGGCGATGGAGCCGTCGGCGTTGCGGTAGTCCATGAACCACAGGTCGGGGTCACCGTCCCACCCCGGCACGTGCCGCGCCCGCACCGCTCGCAGGACGCCGTCGCCGCCGATCCCGGACCGGCGGTCGGCCAGGAAGCGCACGTCGTCGTCGGTCAGCGGGCGCGCGTCGTCGGCGTCCGTGACCAGGACGAAGTCGTTGCGCGTCCCGTGTCCCTTGGCGAAGCTCAGCACCCGGCGATTGTCGCACGGATTCCAGATGCATTTCCGGGTGGAGAAACCCCAAGGATCCTTGGGGTTTCTCCACCCGGAAATGTCAACGGGTCAGCTGTTCAGCCAACGTCTGCGCCAGGCCGGGCTCGCCGGCCGGGTACCACGTGACGCGCGCATCCCGCCGGAACCAGCCCAGCTGCTTGCGCGCGAACCGCTTGGTCGCCCGCACGATGGCCTGCTTCGCCTCGTCCTCGGACAGCTCCCCGTCGAGGTACTGCAGCACCTGCCGGTACCCGATGGCGAGGGACGCCGTCCGCCCGGTCCGCAGCCCCCGGCGCTCCAGGGCCCGGACCTCGTCGACGAGCCCGTCGGCCCACATCCGGTCGACGCGCTCGGCGATGCGGGCGTCCATGAGCGCCCGGTCGACCTCGAGGCCGACGCTGACGACGTTCGGCAGGGCGTAGGTCCACTCGGGCAGCGTCGGAGCGTGGCCACCGGTGAGCTCGAGCACCTCCAGCGCACGCACGATGCGCCGTCCGTTGCCGGGGAGGATCTCCGCGGCGGTGTCCGGCGCGCGCTCGGCCAGCACGGCGTGCAAGGCCTCCGGGCCGACCCGGTCGAGCTCGGCCTCCCAGCGGGCCCGCACGTCGGCGTCCGTGCCCGGGAACTCGAAGTGGTCGAGGATCGCGCGCATGTACAGCGCCGACCCGCCCACCACGATCGGCAGGACGCCGCGGGCCCGGCACCGCTCCATCACCGCCCGCGCCGCGGCCTGGAACTCGGCGACCGAGGCGGTCTGGGTGACGTCCATGACGTCGACGAGGTGGTGGCGCACGCCCCGCCGCTCGGCGGGGGTCGGCTTGGCGGTGCCGATGTCCATGCCGCGGTAGACCAGCATCGAGTCGGCGTTGACGACCTCGGCCGGCTGACCCCGCCACGCGAGCGCGACGGCGACGTCCACGGCGAGCGCGGACTTGCCGCTGGCCGTGGGGCCGTTCAACGCGAGGATCGGGAGCACCCGATCATTCTGGCGTAGATCGGGCGCCGCAGCCCGCCGGAGGTCTACCGTGGGTGCTGCCGGGAGAAGCAGGGCCGGCACTGGACGAGAGAAAGGAGGGCCCATGGGCATCTTCGACGACATCAAGGGCCAGATCGACGCCAATGAGGAGCGCATCGAGGCCGTGATCGACGACGCCGCGGACTTCATCAAGGAGAAGACCGGCGGTCAGTTCGCTGACAAGGTCGACCAGGCCACGGACTTCCTGAAGGACAACATCGGTTCGCCCAACGACGCACCGGAGCAGCCGCAGGCCTGACCTGCCGCCCTTCTCGGATCCGGCGGCCCTTGCCCCGTCCGTCCAAGACGCAAGCATCTCGCTCAGGGCCATCCCCGCTGGGGGTGGCCCTGAGTGCTGCCCGGGTCAGGTCGCGCTGCAGCCCGCGACCGCTGGCGGCATCGGCTCGGGGCGGCGCAGCGGCATGCCCAGCCCGACGCCGGGGGTGGACGCCGCGGGTGCGCCCTGCCAGCGGGCCCAGGCGTCGCCGCCGCGCGTGCGGCGCAGGTTGGTCACGGCGCCGTCGGCGTTGAGGTGGTGCGGCGCGGCGTAGGTGATCTCGACGTCGGCGAGGTCACCGGGGCGCGGGGCGTCCATGCCCTCGGGGATCGTGACGTGCACGAGTCGGTTGTCGCGGGCGCGGCCCGAGAGGCGGTGGGTCGCGGCGTCCTTGCGGCCCTCGCCCTCGGCGAACATGACCTCGACGGTCCGGCCGACGAGCTTGTTGTTCTCCGCCCAGGTGATCTCGCCGACCAGGTCGACCAAGCGCTCGTAGCGCTCCTGGACGACGGCCTTGGGCACCTGGTCGGGCATCGTGGCCGCGGGCGTGCCGGGCCGGATCGAGTACTGGAACGTGAACGCGGCCGCGAACCGGGAGGCGCGGACGACCTCGAGGGTGCGCTCGAAGTCCTCGTCGGTCTCGCCGGGGAAGCCGACGATGATGTCGGTGGTGATGGCGGCCTCGGGCATCGCGGCGCGCACGCGGTCGAGGATGCCGAGGAACTTCTCCGACCGGTACGACCGGCGCATCGCCCGCAACACGGCGTCGGAGCCCGACTGCAGCGGCATGTGCAGGCTCGGCATGACGTTGTGGGTCTCGGCCATGGCGGCGATGACGTCGTCGGTGAACGCGGCCGGGTGGGGGCTGGTGAAGCGGACGCGCTCCAGCCCCTCGACCTCGCCGCAGGCGCGCAGCAGCTTGCCGAACGCGAGGCGGTCGCCGAACTCGACGCCGTAGGAGTTCACGTTCTGGCCGAGCAGCGTGATCTCCTGGACGCCCTCGTCGACCAGCGCCCGCACCTCGGCGAGGATGTCGCCGGGCCGCCGGTCGGTCTCCTTGCCGCGCAGGGCCGGGACGATGCAGAACGTGCAGGTGTTGTTGCAGCCCACCGAGATCGACACCCACGCGGCGTACGGCGACTCGCGGCGGGTGGGCAGCGTCGACGGGAAGCGGGTCAGCGCCTCCTCGATCTCGACCTGGCTGGCCTGCTCGATGCGGGCGCGCTCGAGCAGCACGGGCAGCGAGCCGATGTTGTGGGTGCCGAACACGACATCGACCCACGGGGCCTTCTTGACGACCGTGTCGCGGTCCTTCTGCGCCATGCATCCGCCGACGGCGATCTGCATGCCGGGGGTCTTCGCCTTGACCGGGGCGAGGTGGCCGAGGTTGCCGTAGAGTCGGTTGTCGGCGTTCTCGCGCACGGCACAGGTGTTGAACACGACGATGTCGGCCTGGTCGCCCTCGGGGGCGCGCGCGTAGCCCGCGTCCTCGAGCAGCCCGGAGATGCGCTCGGAGTCGTGGACATTCATCTGGCAGCCGTACGTGATGACCTCGTACGTGCGCGGCGTGGCGGTAGCAGTCATGGCGAGGGTCGAGTCTACGTCAGCGGGGCGCGGTCTCCCATTCAGCGACCGCGCAGGTGCTGCTCGAGCCACTGGGTGTCGGTGGCCTCGAGGTCGCGGGCCAGGTCGACGAGGCGCGCGCCGGTCCAGTCCCCGGAGGAGCCGTCCTGCCACAGGGTGAGCTTCGCGTCACCCATCGTGCGGCAGATGGTGGTCGGGTCAGCGGGGTCGCCCAGCACCACGACGCCGTCGCCGAGGTCGTGGGGTGCGTGGGCCCCGTCGCACTGGGACGTGGCGTCGGGCCCGGTCTCCAGCCACACCCGCGCCTCACCGGCCAGCCCGGGTTGGGCCATGTCGTACCAGGCCTCCTGTCCGGCGCCCAGCTGGGTCGAGAACCCCAGTGCGTTCACGGTGATGTCGGCCCGGCCGACGGGTGCGTAGACCGGCACGTCGAGGTTGCGCCACGTGGCGACGACGGTGCGACGCTGTCGGTCACGATCGCGGGCGTTGGCCGCCTCGTCGAGCACCGGCACGACCACCACGGCGACGGCGAGGAGGGCCACCAACAACACCCGCACCCAGACCCGCATCGGCCCGGCCACGGCGAGCGCCAGCACCGGCGCAACGATCGCCAGGACCCACAGCGCCGTCCCGAGGCCGTCGCCGGTCACACCGTCGAGCCTCGACTGGCCGGCGACGGCCAGCACCGGGAGGCCGTAGGCGATGGGTGTGTACCACCAGCGCACGCCGTGACGGCGGGCGACGACGGCGGCGATGACCGCCGACGCCAGCACGCCCACGCCGGCACCGAGGATGGCGTTGCCGATCGAACAGAGGAAGCCCGAGCACGGGATCACCGACCCGATCGCCCCGAACAGGCCGCCGAGCACCGGCGCGGACGGCGGCGACCCGCGTCCCCCCGCAGACGAGGAGAGGCGCCAGCAGCCCAGGCGCCCCTGACGCCCCCCGGGCCCGCCCCATGTTGGGCGTGCCCTTTCCTTGTCCGGCTCAGCGCATCAGCCGCCGCCGGGCGATGAGGACCGTCGTACCGGCGACCACCAGCAGGACACCGCCTGCCACCAACCACAGCTCGGCGCCGGTGCCCGTCTGCGGGAGGCGGTCACCCGGCTTCCACGGGGTCGGCTGGGGGTCCGGGGCCGGAGAGGTGGTCGGGGGGACCGGCGGCGTCGCCGACGGGCCGGGGGCCGGAGTCGGGGTCGGGGTCACCGAGGGCTCCGGCGTCGGGGTCGGGGTCACCTGCGGCGCGGCGTTCTCATTGAGAACGACGACCGAGCGGGCCGGGACGGTCAGCGTGCCGCTGGCCGCGTCCCAGGCCGTGGTGGCCAGGACGGGGTCGTCCCGAACGCCGTCGATGAGCACCGGGTCGAGCACGTACTCGACCCCGGCCAGGCCGTCGATGGCCTCGGTGATGGTGGCCGGCGACGCGTTGAACGCAACCAGCACGCTCTCCTTGGCCGGGTCGAGGTCACCTGCACCGGCCGGGTCGGCCACGTGCATCACGATGAGGCCGGCCGTCTGGTCGGCACCTGCGTTCGGGAACGTGACCCGCCCCTTGATGAGCTCCGCGGAGCCCAGCGTGAGCAGCGGGTTGGTGGATCGCAGCTTCAGCAACTCCAGCGCGGCGTCGTGGGACTTCGCGATGTCGGTCGGGGCCGGCTTGAGTGCCGGGTCGGCCAGCAGCGGACGCATGGCGTCCCACTTCGAGCCGTTGTCCGGCTCGGGCGGCAGGCCGACGCCGAAGTTGTTGTCCTGCATCGACCAGTCGAGGTGGTTGAACCAGTCGCCGGAGTTGTAGGAGTTCCGATCCAGCGACTTGCTGCGCAGCAGGTCGGTGCCCGCGTGCCAGAACGCCGGGGACTGGCCGAGCGCCACCGTGCCAAGCGACACGGTGTTCATCCGCACCCGGTCGGCCATCGGCGTATCCTTCGGCAGCTTCCAGATTCCCAGGTCGTACAGCGTCTCGTTGTCGTGGGCGTCCACGTAGTTGACCGACTCGTCAGGCTCCGTGGCGTAACCGGCCGGCGAGCCGTTGTAGTCGAGCTCGGCGCCGGTCCGCACCTCACCCGCGGACGTCTCGAAGGCGTAGTCCTCGAGGTTGCCGGCCATCCCGAGCCGGATCAGGTCCTGGTCGTGCCGGAGGTTGGCCAGCTGTTGCTCGGGCGTCTCGACGGTCACGCCGTTCGGGTCGGTGTAGAGACCGGTGCCGAAGCCCTGGAGCTCCGCCTTGTTCTCGTCGAAGGGGCCGCCGCCATGGACGGCGTCCCGGAGCCGGTCGTTGAAGGCGCCGATGTGGGTGCCGTCCAGCTGGCCCTGCGTCGCCTGGGTGAACCGGGCGTTGTCGGCCACCTCGCCGAAGTTCCACCCCTCGCCGTAGAGGTAGATGGTCTTGCCGTCCACCCCGTCGTCGGCCAGCGTGAGCTCGTCGAGGGCGGCGCGCACGGTCACCATGTTGTCGAACGAGTGGTGGCCCATCAGGTCGAACCGGAAGCCGTCGACGCGGTAGTCCCGGGCCCACGTCACGACGGAGTCGACCATGAGCTGCTCGGCCATCTCGTGTTCGGTGGCCACGTTCTGGCAGCACGTCGAGGTCTCGACCGAGCCGGCCAGCGACAGGCGGTGGTAGTAGCCGGGCACGACCTGGTCGAGCACCGACTTGTCACCCTGCCCGGACTGGGCGGTGTGGTTGAAGACCTCGTCCAGCACCACCTGGTAACCGGTCCGGTGCAGTCCGCCCACCATGGAACGGAACTCGGCCGTGCGGGCCCCGCCGTCCTGGTTGCCGGCCGAGGCGTAGGAGCCCTCCGGCGCGTTGAAGTGGAACGGGTCGTAGCCCCAGTTGAAGCCGTCGGCGTCCGCCACGGTGGTCACGGCCGCCTGCTGCGCCTCGGAGTCCGGCGCCGCATCGGTCGGGATGGCCGGCACCGCCTGGGCGGCCCGGTCCTCCTCGATCGTGGCGATGTCGAAGCTCGGCAGCAGGTGGATCGTGTTCATGCCGGCGTCGGCGAGCTCACCCAGCCGGGTGATGCCGTCCGTACCCTCGAGGGCGAAGGCGGCGTACGTGCCGCGCAGGTTCTCCGGGACGGTCTCGTCCGAAACGGAGAAGTCGCGGATGTGAAGCTCGTAGATCGTCCGGTCGACGAACTGGTCGATCTGCGGGGACTCGGTGTCCTTCCAGAGGGCCGGCGCCCAGGCCGGGTCGCTCAGGTCGAGCACGACGGACGCCGTGGAATTCAGGGTCAGGCCGACCGAGTAGGGATCGGTGACGCTGTTCGTCACCACCTCCCCGGTGGATGGTGCGTAGACCTCGACGGCGTAGCGGTAGGCGCGGTTCTCCCACCCGGCCGTGCCGGTGACGCTCCAGGTGCCATCGGCGGCGCGCGTCATCGGGACGGTGGTGGGGGTGGTCGAGGCGTCGAGGCCGTCGAACAGCTCGAGCGCCACGGTGCGGGCCGTCGGGGCCCACACGCGCAGGGTCGGGACGTCACCGTCGAACGTCACCCCAAGGTCGGCCTGCCGGGCCGACTCGGCGTAGAGGTCGTCGAGGACGCCCGGGATCTGCAGCCCGGTGAACACCTGCGGCGTTCCGGCCTTGGCGGCCTGCAGAACCATCACCTGGCCGGTGAGCACGTCCCCGATCGTCACGCCGTCGGCGAGGCTCAGCCTCAGCGCGAGGAAGCCGGACAGGTGCTTGCGATTCTCCAGCTGGGCCGCCGTGAGGCCCGTCGGATCGTAGGCCAGGGTGCCGAGCAGGGTTGCCGTCTCGCCGGTCCCGCCCGAAACCTTGCCGTCGGCCAGGACGAGGCCGCCGTCCGCGTCGCCCCAGAGCTGCCACATGGTGTCGGCCGGGTCGGGCGCGAGGTTGGCCGGCCACGCCACGGTGTTCGCGTCGATCCAGTGCCCGAGGAACTGGCCGGCGCCCGGCAACGCCGGGTCGGTGACCTCGACGGTCAGGATGTGCGTCGCGATGTCATAGGTGAAGGTGATCGGCTTGCCGCCCGGCGAGGAGAACGCGTAGTTCGGGCCGCCGGGCGCGCCCCCCACGCCGTAGTTCTCGTCCCAGCCCAGGTTGTGCGCGACCTTGACCTCGTAGGAGCCGGCCGGGATCGCCGACGTCGTCCAGGTGTAGGTGCCGTCCCCGTCGGGGTCCTGCAGGGAGGTGACCACGCAGTCGGGCTGCCAGTCCCCCGGACAGCCGACCTCGTCCTGGAACGAGCCGGGCAGGGTGACCAGCGGGCCCTGGGCGCTGGAGGTGAACCACTTGGTGGCGTCGTCGTAGACGAACGTCACCGCCTGGTCCTGCTCAAGGGTGAACGTGGCGTTGTCACCACCGGGGACGCCGCCCGTGCCGTAGTTCTCGTCCCAACTGCCGCCGATGGCGATCTTGTACTGCCAGGTGCCGGCCGGGACGGTGAAGGTGTTCGAGTACACGCCGTTGCCGCGGTGGACCAACTGGATGGCCGTGCAGTCGGGCTGCCAGTCATTGGGGCAACCCAGCTCGCTGTTGAGGTCGCCGGGGATGGTGACCATCAGGTCGGTGCGGCCGGAGGTGGGGGCCGGCTCGGGCTCCGGCTCGGGCGCGACGCCGGCGAGGTCGGTGCCGACCACGTACAGGGTGGAGGTGGCGACCGCTGAGCCGTCCGCGTCCACGGAGACCGCGCGCAACTCGAGGGCGGTGCCGCGAGGGAGGTCGCCGAAGTCGGCGAACACGCGCGGGGTGTCGTCCTCGGCGGTGCCGAGCGCGACGTAGTCGGCCGCGCCGACGGCGCGGTGGGCGAAGGACGTCTCGGCCCAGCGGTCGTCAGCGATGTCGGCGGTGACCGGGACCAGGCCCTTGTCGTCCATGGCGCCGGCCGCCAGCGCGATCGCCTGGGCGTCGCCGGCGTCCGCGACCGGACGGTCGGCCTTCAGGACGACCGCGGACAGCGCGGGCACGGTGAGGGACACGGTGCCGTCGGCGG
Source organism: Propioniciclava sp. MC1595 (assembly GCF_017569205.1). Taxonomy (GTDB): domain Bacteria; phylum Actinomycetota; class Actinomycetes; order Propionibacteriales; family Propionibacteriaceae; genus Propioniciclava. Next base: position 1,588,671 of record NZ_CP071870.1, on the reverse strand, counting down.
CCGCCGTGGTCGAGGCCGCGCCGCCGAACACGGGCGCGTAGGTGGCCCCCGGGGTGAGGGTCGCGAAGGACGCCTCGGCCGCCGCGTCGGTGTTGTTGATCGCCACCACGTACTCGACCTTCTCGGTGCGGTCGACGCGCGCGAAGGCATAGACGCCCGGGCCGTCGGCCGCGTACAGCTCGACCTGGGCGCCGGTGTCGAGCGCCTTGTTGCCGTCACGCAGGGCGGCCAGGGCGGCGATGTGCCGGTACAGCGGGGCGTCGGTGTCGAAGTGCGACCCGGCGCCGTAGGCGGAACCGTCGAGGAGGACGTTGTCGAGGTAGGACGCGGTCTGCGAGGCCATCATGTCCTCGCGGGCGTCCTTGTCATTGCCGTCACCCACGAAGCCCTGCTCGTCGCCGTAGTAGACGACCGGCTGGCCGCGGGTGAGGTACATGAGGGAGTGCGCGATCTCGGAGCGCTCCAACTCGGAGCCCGCTCCCTGGAGCAGGCGGCCGACGCGGCCCATGTCGTGGTTGCCGAGGAACGTCGGCAGAGCGGACGCCGACGAGTGGTCGGTCGTGTAGTAGTCGTCGGCCGCGAAGAGCTTGGTGAGCCCGTCCGCGCGCAGGCCCTTGGCATAGGTGAGCGCCGAGGACTGGAAGGCGAAGTCGAGGACGCTGGTCATTTCGGTGTCGCGGACGTAGGGCGACAGCAGGCGCGCGTCGGCGTCGTAGACCTCGCCGAACATGAAGAAGTCCGGGTTCCCGGCGGCCACCGCGTGCGCGTTCACCGCGGTGGTGAACTCCTGCCAGAACTCGAAGTTGACGTGCTTGGCGGTGTCGATGCGGTAGCCGTCGATGCCCAGGTCGACCCAGGTCTTGTAGATCTCGATCATCGTGTCGACGACGACCGGATCCTCGGTCATCAGGTCGTCCAGGCCCACGAAGTCGCCGAACGTGACCGATTCGCCGCTCCAGGTTGAATCCCCGCGGTTGTGGTAGAGGGTCACGTCGTTCAGCACCTCGGGCACCATCACCGTGTTCTCGGCGCTGCGGACGGGCGTGCGCGGGAACGAGCGGGTGTCGGGGTGGAAGTCGGGGAAGTCGGCCTGCCCGGCCAGCTCGGAGACGTTGACGATGTTGCCGTCCACGTCCTTGTACGGGCTGGTCGCCGTGTCGATGTACGTGTACTCCTTCTCGGCGTAATCGATCAGGTCGGCGGTGTGGTTGGCGATGATGTCGAAGTAGACCTTGATGCCGCGGTCGTGCGCGGCGGCGATGAGGTCCTTCAGCTCGGCGTTCGTGCCCAGGTGCGGGTCGATCTGGGTGAAGTCGGTCACCCAGTAGCCGTGGTAGCCGGCGGACGCGTCCGCGCCGGTGCCCTGCACCGGGTTGTTCTTGAACGACGGGGTCAGCCAGATCGCGGTGGAGCCCAGGCCCTCGATGTAGTCCAGCTGCCGCTTCAGGCCCGCGATGTCGCCCCCGTGGTAGAAGCCCTTGTCGGTCGGGTCGAAGCCGGTCGTCATCCGGTCTCCGGTCAGTCCGCCGTCGTCGTTCGCGGGGTCGCCGTTGTCGAACCGGTCGGTCAGGACGAAGTAGAAGCTCTCGCCCTCGCCCAGTTCGCGGACGGGGGCCGAGACCAGGTCGGCGTCCGTCGCCGCGTCGTAGCCGCCCGGGAGGCCGGGTGCCGCGAGCGAGATCTTGTCGGTGGCGTCGTCGAAGGAGAAGGTCAGCTCGGTCGCCGCGGCCAGGCTCAGCGGGTAGTTGCCCCCCTCGTCCCCGTAGGCCTCGTCCCACGTGCCGTTGAGGGCGACCTTGAACTCCCAGGTGCCGGCCGGGACGGTGAAGTCCCCGGTCCAGACACCGTCGCCGTCCGCGTCGGAGAGGTTCGTGGCGGTACACGCCGGCGCCCAGTCCTCGGCGCACCCCAGCTCGGACTGCAGGCTGCCGACCAGCGTGACCGACGTCGTGGCGCCGGAAGCCGTGGGTGCCACGACGGCGCCCAGCCCGATGGCTCCGGTGAGGGCGAGGGCCAGGCTGACGACGAGGGACAGCAGGCGCCCTGTAATCCGGGACGAAGGTGTGCGCATCGGGAAGCTCCTACGAAGGTGGCCCGTCAGGGCGTGGTGCGCCGAGCCTAGACCCAAGCTCTGACAATCGGCAACGGGCCTCACCGACCGCGCATCTGCGCCTCCAGCCACGCCCCGTCGACTGCTTCGGACCGCGGGCGAGGTCGACCAGGCTGCGGCGTCAGGGACGTTCTCGGTCGCCTTCATCGTCCACGCCCTCGGTGACCTCCGACACCACCCGGTGGCACAGCCCGGGGGCAAAACCTCGGCGGGCCAGGGCGCCGGCGAGGCGTCGGTACCGGACGTGGGGCTCCAGGGCGCCCATCGTCCTGACCTTCTTCCGGGCCAGCGCACTCGCGGCCTGGTAGTCGGCGTCGTCGGCCGTCTCGGCCAGCGCCTCGTCGACGACCTCGGCGTCCACACCCTTGAGCCGCAGCTCCTGCTTGAGTGCGCGGGTCGACTTCATGCGGCGCTGCTGCCCCTCGACCCACAGGCCGGCGAACTGGGCGTCGTCGACGAGGCCCGCCTCCTCGAACCGATCGAGGACCGACTCGATGGTCTCGGCCGGCACGTCCTTCTTCGCCATGGCCTGGGCGAGTTCGGCCCGGGACCGCGCCCGCACCTCGAGGAGGCGGAGCGCGATCTCGCGGGCGAAGTCCTCCGACACCGTCAGAACTTGACCTCGCCGGTGACCGGGTCGATCTCCTCCGGCACGTCGTCACCGGCGGCCGGAACGTCGCCCGGCTTCAGGCCGATGCCGAGCTTGGTCTTGATGCGGTTCTCGATCTCGTTGGCGACGTCGGGGTTGTTGCGCAGGTAGTTGCGCGCGTTCTCCTTGCCCTGGCCGAGCTGGTCGGTCTCGTAGGTGAACCACGCGCCGGCCTTGCGGACGATGCCGTGCTCGACACCCAGGTCGATCAGGCTGCCCTCGCGGCTGATGCCGGCGCCGTAGACGATGTCGAACTCGGCCTGCTTGAAGGGCGGGGCCACCTTGTTCTTGACGACCTTGACGCGCGTGCGGTTGCCGACGGACTCCGTCCCGTCCTTCAACGTCTCGATGCGGCGCACGTCGAGCCGGACCGAGGAGTAGAACTTCAGCGCGCGCCCACCGGTGGTGGTCTCGGGCGAGCCGAACATGACGCCGATCTTCTCGCGCAGCTGGTTGATGAAGATGGCCGTCGTGCCGGCCCCCGACAGGGCACCGGTCATCTTGCGCAGCGCCTGGCTCATCAGGCGTGCCTGCAGGCCGACGTGGCTGTCGCCCATCTCGCCCTCGATCTCGGCTCGCGGGGTGAGCGCGGCGACGGAGTCGATGACGATGAGGGCCAGTGCACCCGACCGGACCAGCATGTCGGCGATCTCGAGCGCCTGCTCGCCGTTGTCGGGCTGCGACACCAGCAGGGCGTCGGTGTTCACGCCGAGCTTGGCGGCGTAGTCGGGGTCGAGCGCGTGCTCGGCGTCGATGAACGCGCAGATGCCGCCGGCAGCCTGGGCGTTGGCGATCGCGTGCAGCGCGACCGTCGTCTTGCCCGAGGACTCGGGACCGTAGATCTCGACGACGCGGCCGCGGGGCAGGCCCCCGATGCCGAGCGCCACGTCGAGCGCGATCGAGCCGGTGGGGATGACCTCGATGGGGAGGCGCGTCTCCTCGCCCAGCCGCATCACCGACCCCTTGCCGTGGGCCTTCTCGATCTGGGCCAGCGCCGCCGCCAGCGCCTTCTCGCGATCTGCAACCGCCATGGTGAGCTCCTCTTCAACAAAACCTGTGTGCCGTGTGGACCTGTGGTGGGAACCCCGGTGGCCCCCGACACCGATCACGTTAGGCAGCGGCTCCGACAATGTGTCACCCAGTTGCTGGGGCTGTGGACAACCGGCCTTCACCTTCACGGCGTTACGCACATTACCGAACACGTGTTCGACGACCAAGCAACACGCCGAGGCGTGTCGCGGCGCACCAAGAGGCTCAGCGCTCGGACGCCGGCAGCTCCAGGAACGCCCACACGGCCCGCCAGACCTGGACGGTCGGGACGCCGTCGGCCAAGGCCTCAGTCACAGAACGGTTGCCCAGTTCGGTCAGCACGACGTCACGCGCCCACGACGGCGCAAGACCCACACCGAGGTGGTGGTTCAGGCGGCGCCAGAGTTCCTGTTCCCGCACCGTCAGGCGACCGCAGCCCGCGGCGTCCGGACAGGCAGGTGGGTGACGTTCTCGTGGGCCCCGACGCGCAGCGTGGTCAGGCGCAGCACCTCGGACAGCTCGACCTCGAGCGCACCGCAGATGGCGTTGAGCAGCTCGGAGGAGGCCTCCTTGTGACCCCGCTCGACCTCGGAGAGGTAACCCAGCGACACGCGGGCCTGGCCCGACACGTCGCGCAGGGTCTTTCCGGAGGACATGCGGAGCTCGCGCAGGGTCTCCCCCACCATCTCGCGCATCAGCACGGCGGCCATGCCGGCACCCCCTTCGGATTCCCCTCCCCAACACCGTGAGTGCTTGGGTTGTTCCCAACCTACACGGGCGAGACCACGCGCAGAAGCATCGTGAACGCCGCGTCGACGGTCTGGGCGCGCACGGCGTCCCGCTCGCCCTCGAACTGGAACCGCTCCGTCTGCTGGAACTGCGGCAACGACGCGATCCGAGGCCCGAGCACGCAGATCCAGACCTCGCCGGGGTCGTGCCCCTCCTGCGGGTCGGGGCCGGCGACGCCGGTGACCGCGATCACCCAGTCGGCGTTCGTTCGCTCCTGCAGCCCGACCGCCATCTCGATGGCGACCTCCTCCGACACCACGGTGTGGGCCGCGATGGTGTCGACGGGCACGCCGAGCAACTGGCTCTTCAAGCGGGTCGCGTAGCTCACGACCCCGCCGAGGTAGACCTTGGACGCCCCGGGCACCGTCGTCAGCGTGGCCCCGATGAGGCCGCCCGTGATGGACTCCGCGACCGCGAGGTGCAGCGTGCGCTGCCCCAACGTCCTGATGACCTTGGCGGCGAGTTCATTCACGAGCTCACTCCTTCGTTCGGGCTTCCTCCGGGTGGTCGGCCAAGTAGGTCTGGCGCATCTTGGACGCTTCGCGCAGGTAGTCGAGGCCGGTCAGGACCGTGAGGACGAAGCACAGGATCATGGCGGCCCACGCGATCCAGTCCCACACCGCCGGCATGAACTGCAGGCCGGGCAGGAACATGATCAGCGCGACCGACTGCATGACGGTCTTGAGCTTGCCGCCACGGTTGGCGGCCATGACGCCGTACTTCATGATCGCCCAGCGCAGGACCGTGATGCCCCACTCGCGGACGAGGATGATGATGGTGATCCACCACGGCAGCTCGCTGAGGATCGAGAGGCCGACGAAGGCCATGCCTGTGAGGGCCTTGTCGGCGATCGGGTCCCAGAGCTTGCCGAAGTTCGTGACGAGGTTGTACTTGCGGGCGATCTTGCCGTCGATCGCGTCGGTGGCGATCGCCACCACGAAGATGCCCGTCGCGAGCCAGCGCATCCCCGGGTCATCGGGGAAGGCCAGTAGCACGTAGGCGAAGACCGGGACCAGCACCATGCGGACCGCGGTCAGCACGTTCGGCACGTTCCAGTTGCTGACCCTCGTGGGTTCGGTCATGCAGGGGCCTCCTCGCGTGCCATCAGGTCCACTCCCTCGGTGCTGATGACCCTACCCCAGACGAGATCGCCGACCCGGTGGTGCGCGCCGTGCGCGAACGACGTCGTGCCGTCGACCTCGGGCCCCTGGTGCTCGGCGCGGCCGACGGCCACCCCGTCCTCGATCGACTCGACCAACACCCGCACGCGTTCGCCGACGCGCTCGAGCGCGCGCAGGTCGACGAGGTCGTTGGCCAGCTCGCTGACCTGCTCGAAGCGCTCGTCGATGACCTCCTGCGGCAGGTGGCCGTCCAGGCCGAGGCCCTCGGTGCCCTCCTCGTCGGAGTAGGCGAACACCCCCAGCGCATCGAGGCGGGCCTCGGCGGCGAAGTCCATGAGGGTCTGCACGTCGGCGTCCGTCTCGCCGGGGAACCCGACGATGACGTTGGAACGCACCCCGGCGTCCGGCTTGAGGTGCCGGATGCGGTCGAGCAGGCCGAGGAAGCTGTCGGGGTCGCCGAAGCGCCGCATGCGGCGCAGCACGGCGGGTGCGGCGTGCTGGAAGCTCAGGTCGAAGTACGGCACGACCTTGTCGATCGAGCACATCGCCTCGACCAGCCCGGGCCGGATCTCGGCGGGCTGCAGGTACGACACGCGGATCCAGTCGAGGTTCTCGATACCGTTGAGCCGGTGCAGGAGCGACTCGAGGGCGCCGAGCTCGCCGAGGTCCTTGCCGTAGGAGGACGAGTTCTCACTCACCAGGAACGCCTCGCGGACGCCGTGGTCGGCCAGCCACGTCACCTCCTCGACGATGTCGTCCAGGGGCCGGCTGACGAACGAGCCCCGGAAGCTCGGGATCGCACAGAACGCGCACCGCCGGTCACAGCCCGAGGCGATCTTCACCGGGGCGCTCGGCGCGTTGCCGCGACGCTTGCGCACCGCACGCGGGCCCGAGGCGGGTGCCGTGCCCGGAATGACGATCCCGGACGCCGCGGCCTGCCGTTGAGCGGGGGCCAGGGGCAGGAGCCGGCGCCGGTCGGACGGCGTGTGGGCCTCGACGTGGGCGCCGGACATGATCAGGCGGAGCTTGTCGTCGATGTTCTCGTAGTCGTCGAAGCCCAACACGGCGTCGGCCTCGGGCAGGGCGTCGGCGAGCTCGCGCCCGTAGCGCTCGGCCATGCAGCCCACAGCGACGACGCGCTGGGTGGTCCCCCGGCCCTTCAGGTCGGACGCCGCGAGCAGCGTGTCGATCGAGTCCTTCTTCGCGGACTCGATGAAGCCGCAGGTGTTGACGACGATCGCCTCGGCGTCCTCGGGCTCGTCGACGAGGGCGAACCCGCCGGCCTCGAGGCGTCCGGCGAGTTCCTCGGAGTCGACATCGTTGCGGGCACAGCCCAGCGACACGATGTGCACGCGCGTTGTGGTCACGCTGGCACCCTATCCGGGCTCAGCGCTGCAGCAGTGCGGCGCTGATGCGCTCGACCTCGTCGGCGGTGAGCTCGAGGTCCATCGCGCGGGCGGAGTCGACGATGGACGCCGGCCGGCTCGCCCCCGGGATCGGGATCACGTGCTCGCCGAGGGCCAGTTGCCACGCCAGGGTGGCCTGCTGGGGGCTGACGCCGTGGGCGTCCGCGACCTCGGTGAGGACGCCGAACCGCTCGGCCAGCGCCGCCGCGCCGCCACCGGTGCCGCCCAGCGGCGACCACGGCAGGAACGCGATGCCGCGCTTGCCGCACCACAGCAGCTCGCGCCACGAGGTGTGGTTGAACCTCGGGGAGAACTCGTTCTGGACCGCGGCGAGCCCGCCCTCGCCCAGCACGTCGACGGCGACCTGGAGCTCCTCGACGTTGGCGTTTGAGACGCCGACCTCCTTGACGATGCCGTCGGCCTTGAGCTGGCCGAAGGTCTCGACGACCTCGGCGTAGAGCCGGGACCGGTCGGGACGGTGCCAGTAGTAGAGGTCGATGGCGTCGACGCCGAGGCGCTCGCGGGAGCGCTCGACGGCCTCGCGGATGTAGGCCGGCGAACCGTCGCGTCCCCAGCGCTCGCCCTCGGCGCGCGTGATTCCGCCCTTGGTGGCGACGACGACGTTCGCGGCGTCGCCCGACCACGAGCGCAGCGCGTCGGCGACGATGGACTCGTTGTGGCCCATGGTGTCCCAGCTGGGCGCGTAGATGTCGGCGGTGTCGATCAGCGTGATGCCCGCGTCGAGCGCGGCGTGGACGACCGCCACGGCCTCGTCGTGCGACGGCGTGGTGCTGCCACCGGTCGACAGCGGCATGGCGCCGAGCCCGATGGCGGAGACGGTGAACTGGCCGATGCGGCGATGGTGTGACATGGCCCGCAGCCTAGAGGTTGTGGCGCAGGACGACCTTGTGCACGCCCTCGACCACGTCGAGGTCGACGGTGCCGCGGATCCCGGCGAGCTGCTCGGTGCCCGAGCCCGGGACGATCTCGCAGTGGAGGACCATGCCGTCGGCGTCCATGGTGCCGAACTGCTGCAGGGCGAAGCTGCCCTCGAGGTTGTTGACCCTGCCGGTGAAGACCTCAAGGGCGACGTAGCCGGCGGTCCCGGCGGACTGGTCACCGGCCGAGAGCATCGTGCCCGCGGAGGTACCGATCAGGTCGCCGGTCCAGGACTTGGTGAAGTCGAAGCGGCCGGTGCTGGCGTGGAGCGGCTCACCGGGGGTCAGGTCGATCGTGAACTGGGCGTTGCTCTGCGTCATGCGCCCACGTTAAGCGCTGGTCGGCCGGATGGACAGGGACTCCACCGCCGCATCGGCCGGCGCCTCCAGGGCGAACACGATCGCGCGGGCGACCGAGGTCACCTCCATGGCGATGGAGGGGTCGTACTCGCGCCCCTCGGCGGCCTGCAGCTCGCGCTGCATGTCGGTGTCGACGCGCCCGGGGTGGACGGACGACACCCGCACCCACCCTCGCTCTTCGGCACGCAGCGAGTCGGCCCAGGCGCGCACCGCGAACTTGGACGCCGCGTACACGGCCCCGTTCGCACCCGCGTTGAACCCCGACCCGGAGTTGACGACCACGACCGTCCCGCCCGCGGAGCGCAGCGCGGGCAGCAGCAACCGCGTCAGGTCAGAGACCGCCACGACGTTGAGTTCGAGCACGTGCCGCCAGTCGGAGCGGGTCGTGTCCTCGACCGAGCCGTAGCCGACGACACCGGCGGAGTGCACGACGGCGTCCAGACCGGACGCCCCCAACTCGAGTTCTGCGACGGTCGAAGCCACGGCGTCCTCGTCGGCCAGGTCGCAGACGAAGCCCGCGGCGTCCGGGCACTCGGCGACCACGGCCGCAACCGCAGCTTCAGAGCGACCCCCGACCAGTACCCGCCACGACGGGGCGAGCAACCGCACGACCTCGCGTCCGATGCCGCGGGTGCCGCCGGTCACCAGCACCGACCGGCGAGGCGCCGACATCAGCCCTCCGCCAGGTTCGCCAGCACCTCGTCGAGGTCGTCGGGCTTCACGAGCACCTCGCGGGGCTTCGACCCCTCGGAGGGACCGACGATGCCGCGCGTCTCGAGGATGTCCATCAGGCGTCCGGCCTTGGCGAACCCGACACGCAGCTTGCGCTGCAGCATCGAGGTCGATCCCAGCTGCAGGTTGACGACCAGCTGCGCGGCCTCGAGCACGAGCTCGAGGTCGTCTCCGATGTCCTCGGCGACCTTGGTCGACTCCTGCGGTGCGGAAACGTCTTCGCGGTACTGCGGGGCCAGCTGCTCGGTGACGTGCTTCACGACCGAGCGGATCTCCTGCTCGGTCACCCATGCCCCCTGCACGCGCACGGGCTTGGAGGCGCCCATGGGCAGGAACAGGCCGTCACCCTGGCCAACCAGCTTCTCAGCACCGGGCTGGTCGAGGATGACGCGCGAGTCGGTCATCGACGACGTCGCGAACGCCAGCCGCGAGGGCACGTTGGCCTTGATCAGGCCGGTCACGACGTCGGTCGAGGGCCGCTGCGTCGCCAGCACCAGGTGGATGCCGGCCGCACGCGCGAGCTGGGTGATGCGGACGATCGAGTCCTCGACGTCACGCGGGGCGACCATCATCAGGTCGGCGAGCTCGTCGACGATCACCAGCAGGTACGGGTACGGCGCCAACACGCGCTCAGACCCGGGGGGCAGCTTCACCTGACCCGCGCGCACCGCCTTGTTGAAGTCGTCCACGTGCCGGAACCCGAAGGCGGCGAGGTCGTCGTAGCGGGTGTCCATCTCGCGGCAGACCCACTGCAGGGCCTCGGCGGCCTTCTTGGGGTTGGTGATGATCGGCGTGACCAGGTGCGGGATGCCCTCGTAGTTGGTGAGCTCCACGCGCTTGGGGTCGACCAGCAGCATGCGCACCTCGTCGGGGGTCGCGCGCATCATGATCGAGGTGATCATCGAGTTCACGAACGACGACTTGCCCGAGCCGGTCGCGCCGGCGACCAGCAGGTGCGGCATCTTGGCCATGTTGGCGATGACGTAGCCACCCTCGACGTCCTTGCCGAGGCCGACGGTCATCGGGTGGTGGTCGTTGCGCGCGCGGTTGGAGCGCAGCACGTCACCCAGGGACACGATCTCCTTGTCGGTGTTCGGGATCTCGACGCCGATCGCCGACTTGCCCGGGATCGGGCTCAGGATGCGCACGTCGGCCGACGCCACCGCGTAGGCGATGTTCTTGCCGAGCGCGGTGACCTTCTCGACCTTGACGCCGGTGCCGAGCTCGACCTCGTAGCGGGTGACCGTCGGGCCGCGGGTGTAACCGGTGACCTTCGCGTCGATGTCGAAGTTGGTGAACACCTCGGCCAGGCGCCCCACCACCGCGTCGGACGCCTCGGTGCGCGACTTCGGCGCCGAGCCCGGCTTGAGGACCTGGTGGTCGGGCAGCACGTACTGGATATCCCCGCTGAGCACCGTCTGCTCCGCGCGCAGCGGTTCGTTGCTGTGGGCGGGCGGTTGCAGTTCGGCGGGGGCCGTTGCCGGGACGCCGCCGGCTGCGGTCGCCGCTCCCCCGGCCTCGACGGCGCTGGGGGCCTTGCCCGCGGTGACGGGCTTGCGGGGCTCGTCGAAGGCGTCGACGTCGTAGACCTCGTCACCACCGCGCGCGGCCGGGGGCTCGGCGTAGGAGTCGTACGCGTCGTCGGGGTCGCGCACGAGCGGCGTGTCGTAGGCCTCGTCGACGCCGTAGGTGAGCTCGGGGGCGTCCTCGCGGCGGTACTTCTCGCGCACCGACCGGAACTGGTCGGGCACCTCGTACAGCGGGATGCCGGTGATGACCAGCGCGCCGAACAGCGCCATGACGACCAGCACGGGGACGGCGACCCACACCGTGACCAGGTCGGCCAGGAACGAGCTCGGGATGAAGCCGAGGGCGCCGCCGGCGGCGCGCATCTCCTCGGGGCGGCTCGGGCTGGGGATGCCCTTGGCGACGTGGACCAGCCCCAGCACGCCGAGTGCGAAGACGAGCCAGCCGACGGGCTGGCGTCCGGTGGGCCCGTTGGCGGCGGGGTCGCGCAGGGTGCGCCACGCCATGCCGAACGCGGCCAGCGGGAGCGCGACCGAGGCCGCGCCGAACACGGTGGAGAACACCACGCGCAGCCAGTCGCCCACCGCGCCGGGCAGCAGGAACCAGAAGGCGGCCGCGGTCAGGATGCCGATGATCACCAGGAACAGGCCGGTGCCGTCACGGCGTAGCTCGGGATCGAGGTCGCGCACACCGGAGCCGATGCTGCGGACCAAACCGCCCAGCAGGCCGGCCAGCCCGCGCCACAGCGCGACGATGCCGCGCCCGATGGCGGCCAGGACGTCGCCGAAGCCACCCCCGGACTGCTTCGCGGGAGTTCGACGTGTGTTCTTGGACTTGCTTCCGCCACGCGAAGTCGTCGACCGCGAGGATGCGGTCGATCGGCTCCGCGTGGGGGAAGACGCGCGGGTCGCCATGGGGGCGACCCTAACAACCCACCCGGTGGCTCCCCAAGCGACCACGCCGCCGGATTCTCACACGAACCCCTTGACCCACCCCCTCCCCCGGGAGAACGATGGGCCCAGCGCGGTCGCCGCCCACGACCACCCCTTGAAGGAACCGCGATGAAGAATCCGTACCCGGGTGACGAACTCCTCAGCGTCGAGGCGGCACGCACTGCGGCCGTCCGCTTCGAGGAGAAGGCCCCCGAGGCCATGGCCGGGGCCGAGATCGACACCGCACCCGACCGGCGCAAGCAGTACCTCAAGGCCGCCCTCACCGAGGAGAAGGCCCGCGCCGTCGTGGCGGACGCCGAGGCCCTCGGCACCCCCAGCTCCGCCCAGGACACCCTCGCCGGCCTCGCCGAGGAGCGCATCATCGGCTCCAGCGACCTGCGCGACGTCAACTACCTCGAACTGGCGGTGGCCGTCGCACGGTCGGTGTGCCGCATCCGGGTCGGGCGCGGCGCGGGAACCGGCGTGCTGGTCGGCCCGCGCCTGCTGCTCACCAACAACCACGTGCTGCGGACGCCCGAGCAGGCCCAGAACGCGGAGGCCCAGTTCGACTACCAGGAGAACGCGTCGGGGGAGCTGCTGCCGGTCCAGACCTACGCCTTCGAACCGGACACATTCTTCGTCACCGACAAGGAGCTGGACTTCACCGTCGTGGCCCTGGCCGCCGCTTCCTCACGGGGTCAGCCGCTCGAGCGGTACCCGTGGAACCGGCTGAACCCCACCCTGGGCAAGGCGGAGGCCGGCGACCCGATCAACATCATCCAGCACCCGCGCGGCGGCCTGAAGCAGGTCGCCCTGCGCAACAACGAGGTCATCGTCATCCCCAACGGCAAGCCCGACTTCCTGTACTACACCACCGACACCGAGCCGGGGTCCTCGGGGTCCCCCTGCTTCAACGACCAGTGGGAGATCATCGCGCTCCACCACTCTGGCGTCCCGCGCATGGAGGGCGAGACCATCCTGAAGAAGGACGGCACGCCCTGGGACCAGAACACCGACGACCCCGCCCTGGTCGACTGGATCGCCAACGAGGGCGCCCGGGTCTCGGCCATCGTCGCCTCCCTCAAGGCCGCCACCCTGGATGAGGCCGCGTCCGCGCTCCGCGACGCCGCCCTCACCGGAACTCCGCCGAACCCCATCCACCTGGCCCGCCACACCGAGCTGGGAGCGCTGCCGTCCCGCCCAGGCGGAGCCCACAAGGTCCCGGTCCCCGTGACGGGCGTCCCCACGTCAGCGGCGGGCGCCGGAGCGGTCAGCTTCCAGGTGCCGTTGACGATCACGGTGTCGCTGGGTGGACCGACCCCGGTCGTGCTCCAGGCCGGCGCAGTCGCCACGGGCGCGGCCACCCCCGACGCCACCCCTGACGCCGACACCGACGCAGCCGCGCCGGCGTCCAGCCCACTGGTGGTCGAGGCCACCCGCGTCGACCCGGACTGGACCACCCGGCGGGGCTACGACCCGGCGTTCCTGGGCATCACGGTGCCGCTTCCCACGCTGTCGCGGGCGATGCGAGCGCGGACGGTCGAGGTCCCCGAGGAGTTCCGGGTGCACGGGGACAAGCACGAGCTGGCCTACCACCACTACTCGGTCGCGATGAACCGCGAGCGCCGCTTCGCCTGGTACAGCGCCGCCAACATCGACGGCCGGGACCGGCCGAAGCTGCCCAAGCGCCGGGACCGGTGGTTCATCGACCCGCGCATCGACGACCCGGCGACGCCGGCGAACCAGCTCGGCGAGGACCTGTACGCCGCCAAGCGCACCGACCGGGGCCACCTCACCCGGTACCTGGACGTCGCGTGGGGCACGCCCGAGGAGGCCCGTGACGCGGCCGCCGACACGTTCCACTTCACCAACGCCTGCCTGCAGCTGGACGGCTTCAACCAGCGCACCGACCGCTGGCAGGGCATCGAGCAGTTCCTGCTCGAGCGGAAGGCCGCCCCGGAGTCGCGCCGCCTCAGCGTGATGACCGGCCCCCTGTTCCGCCCCACCGACCCGCCCTACCGCAACGAGTTCATGGACGCCGCCGTCCGGGTCCCCCTCGGGTTCTGGAAGGTCTGCGCGCTCGTGCGGGAGGACGGGACGCTGTCGGCCACGGCGTTCATCCTGGGCCAAGCCGACATCACCACCCTGACGGGCTTCGACGAGGCGTTCCTCGACGTGGCCGCCGTCCAGACGACCATCGAGAACGTCGAGAAGGAGACGGGCCTCAGGTTCGGCGTCCTGCGCGACCACGACCACCTCGCCGGGGGCGGCGCCCCCGGCAGCCTGGAGGTGGACGGCCGGACCGTGATCCCGCTGCACTCCCTCGACGACATCGTGACCTGACGCACTACCCCCGCAGCACCCACCCCTGCCAGAAGGAGAACCATGTCCGACACCAAGAGCCAGAAGTCCTCGCGGGAAGGCAACGCCCCGGATCGCCTCGACCCGCGGGTTTTCGACGCCCTGTTCCCGGCACCACCCGACGTCCTGCCCGACCTGGTCGGCCTGGAGTCCGAGGGGGACGAGTACTCGTTCCTGCTGGAGACGATCTGCGGCCTCGCCGACGACAGCCAGCCCGTCGAGCAGTACGACGGGACCCTCGGCGTCACGCGCGCCTTCGTGGACGCCCACCAGTCGCCGGTCGCCCAGGTCCAGTGGAACGACGACCTGGCCACGCACTACACCAACCCCGGCAACGTCAACGGCGCCCGCTGGGGGTCGGGCACGATGATCAGCCCGGACCTCTTCCTCACCTGCGGCCACCTGTTCGACCAGACCGGCAACGGGTGGACCCGCCCGACCGTCAACGGCACCACGACGACGATCTCGCCCCAGGAGATCGCCACCCGCATGCACCTCAACTTCAACTACCAGGTGGACGCCTCGGGCACCCTGAGGGCCGAGGCCCGCTTCCCGATCACGCAGTTGGTGGAGTACCGCCTCGGCGGGGTGGACATGGCGATCTGCCGCATCGGCGGCTCGCCCGGGAACACGTACGGGTTCACGCCGGTGGCCACGGCCGACGTGGCGCTGAACGCGATGATCGCCATCATCGGCCACCCGGCCGGCCGGCCCAAGCGCATCGAGGCCGGACCGGCCACGGGGCTGGTCCCCGGGCGGTTGCTGTACAACGACATCGACACACTCGGCGGCAACTCCGGCTCGGGGATCCTGGGGCCGGCCGGCAGCCTGGTCGGGGTACACACCAACGGTGGCTGCAACCCGCAGGGGACGGGGTCGAACTTCGGCGTCCCGATCATGACGATCCGCAACGTCTCGCCCACGTTGCAGAACCTCAACACGGCCACCGCACCCATCCCGGACCGGATCGTCACCTCCCCCCGTGATGACCTGATCGGCACGCTGGCGTCCCGCGACACGAACACCATCATCGACCGGATCGGGACCAATCCCCGCGACGACCTGGCCACCCTCGCCTGGCTGGACACGACGCCCCGAGGCGACGTGATCGGCACGAAGGTGACGATCGACAACATCGTCACCTCCCCGGTGAGCGACAACATCATCACCTCCCCGGCCGGCGACGTCGGGACCGGCGGGGCCGCCGACTCCCTGCAGGAGCACATCGACCCCGGCTGGCTCGACCCGGTGATCAACCCGGCCGTCGTGCGCGACCCCGTCGTGGCCGGCGGACTGCGGCCGTTCGCGCTGCAGGGCGGGCACCGCTTCGGGCCGGAGGCGGCGGGCACCCCCAGCCGGGAGGAGTACGAGGCGACGCTCGAGCAGTACGAGGCCGCCCTGCTCGCAGCCGAGGAGCAATTGGACGCGCTCAAGCAGGAGTACACCCAGGTGTACGCGCTCTACGCCGAGGCGTTCGGCCAGCAGGCCTGACGTGATCGGGATCATCGCCTCCGAGGCGGACCTCCACGCCCAGGGCGTGGTCGCCCGCCTCGCCGAGCTCGGGTCCGCCGCCGTGTTCCTCGACACGGCGGCGGTACCCACCCGGGTGCGCATCACGAGCAGGCACTCCAACCGGACGCCGTGGACCGGGACGTGGGTCGAGGGTGACGGTGGGGCGTCCGGCGGTGGGGGACGCACGGTGGACCTCACGGCGCTGCGCGCGGTGTGGTGGCGGCGTCCGCTCCCCCACGTTCTGCACGCCGAGCTCCGCACCGAAGTCGACCGCCGGTTCTCCTACGCTGAGGTCGACGCCGCCGTGCGCGGGCTGTGGTCGTGCACGGACGCCACGTGGGTGAACGACCCCGACCGCGACCTCGCGGCGTCCCGGAAGCTGTGGCAGTTGAAGGTGGCGGCGACCCTGGGCCTGCGCGTCCCGCGGACGTGCGCCACCACGGACCCGGACGAGGCGCGGGCGTTCCTCGCGGGTGAGGACGCCGGGGCGATCTTCAAGCCGTTCGGCGGCATGGAGGACGCCTGGGCCGAGACCCGCCTCGTGCTGCCCTCGGACGTGGACCTGCTGGATCAGGTCCGCCTGGCACCGGTGATCTTCCAGGAGCTGATCCCCGGGGGGACCGACGTCCGGGTGACGATCGTCGGCCGGGACGTCCACGCGGCCGAGATCCGGGCGGGCGAGTCGTCCTATCCCTACGACTTCCGCATGGACACCGCGAACGCCCCCATCGTGCCCACGACGCTGCCGGACGCCGTGGTGGAGCGCCTGCACGCCTTGATGGACCACTTCGGATTGCTGTACGGCGCCATCGACCTGCGACGCGCCCCCGACGGCGACCACGTCTTCCTGGAGGTGAACCCCGCCGGCCAGTGGCTGTTCGTCGAGCTCGCCACCGGCCAACCGATCACGGCCTCCCTCGCGGCCCTGCTGGCGCGGCTGGACGCCCCGGCAGCGCAGGGGAGCTGAGGCGAACCCGCGCCGCGACCTGCCCATCTTGCTGGCCCTACCTACTACCTTGCGAAACAGCTGGCCTTCGTGCTCGCCCAGGTCGTGACGCGGATGCCGCTGATGGCGCTCGTCGTCCCGAACCTGCCCGAACCGTGGCCCTCGGTGCTGATGTCCGGGCCCGGGGCGAGCTTCTCCGCGGGGCTGTTCGAGGAGACCGCCCGCCTGCTGCTGATGCTGTGGCTCCTGAAGCACCTGCGCCGCTGGATCGACGGCGTCTCCTTCGGCCTGGGCCATGGCGGCATCGAGGCGGTCCTGCTGCTCGGGATCGCCAACGTCAACAACCTGGTCCTCGGCGTCCTGATCAACTCCGGGGGCTGGGACGCCGTGGCCCAGACCCTGCCGGGGGAGACGGCGGAGCAACTCCGGAGCGCGCTCGTCGACACGAGCCCCTGGATGTTCCTGCTGGGCGGGGTCGAGCGCCTGGCCGCGATCAGCCTGCACATCGCGTGCAGCCTGCTCGTGCTCGCCGGCATCGTGCACGGCCGCAAGCTGCTCGGCTGGGTGGCGGCGGTCCTCCTGCACGGGTCGTTCAACCTGGTCGCGGTCGCGATGGCGGGCGCGGGGGTGAACCTGGTCCTCGTCGAGGCGGTGCTCGTGGCGCTGGCGATCGGGCTGTGGGTCGCCATCGTCAGGTCCCGGCCCCTGTTCCCGCAAGGCCCGACCTCAGAAGTGGCGCCAACCCCCGGCGTCGCCTGACCACACCTTGCCGTCGACGGTGACAGACGCGCCGGCGTCCGGCTCGAGCGGCAGGACGCGGCCGATGACGGTCCAGCCCTCGGGGACGTCCGACGCCGCGAACGTGCCCAGCAGGGCGTGGTCGTCACCCCCGGTCAGGATGTAGTGCAGCGGGTCTCCCCCGCCGATCGCCGCGGCGACGGTCTTCTGGGCCTCGTCCACGTCGAGGGTGGCCGAGTCGAGGTCGATCGCGACCCCGGACGCCCGCGCCACGTGGCCCAGGTCCGCCAGCAGGCCGTCGGAGCAGTCGACCAGGGCGGACGCCCCGGCCTCGGCCGCCGCGCGTCCCTGGCCGTAGGGGACCTCCGGGACGCGATGCGCCCGGACCACCGCTCCGGGCGAGCGGAACCCCCGCCCCAGCACCGCCAGGCCGGCGGCTGCCATGCCCAGGCGTCCGGTGAAGGCCACGACGTCTCCCACCCGCGCGCCGGATCGCAGCACCGGCGCCCGCCCCTGCAGGTCGCCGAAGGCGGTGACGACGATGCCGATGACCGCACCCCGCGTGGTGTCCCCGCCGATCAGCGCGGCCCCGCCGAGGCCGCACTCGTCCCGGACGCCCCGGCTGAACTCCAGCACCCACTCGGTCGGTGTCTCCTCGGGGGCGGACAGGGCCACGACGACGCCCAGCGGCGTGGCCCCCATGGCTTCGACGTCGGCCAGCGCCGCCCCGACGGCCTTGCGGCCCACGTCGTGGGGCCCCGACCACACCTTCTTGAAGTGGACGTCCTCGTGCATCGCGTCGGTCGAGACGACCACCTGCCCGAAGGGCGCGAACACCGCGCAGTCGTCGCCGGGGCCGACGGTCACGGCGTCCGGCATGGTGAGCCCGGCGGTGACCTGGGCGATCAGCCCGAACTCGCCCTCGTCGGCGATCGTGCGCGATGCCATCAGCGCAGCCCGGTGGGACGCTCGAGGGCGAGCCGGACGAGCTCGGCGATGAGGTCGGCATAGCTGAGGCCGGAGGCCTCGAACAGTTGGGGGTACATCGAGATGTAGGTGAACCCGGGCATGGTGTTGAGCTCGTTGACGAAGATCTCCTCGTCGGCGGTGACGAACATGTCCACGCGGGAGAGGCCCTCGGCCCCCATGGCGCGGAACGTGCGCGCGCCGAGGCGCTGGAGGCGGGCCAGGAGCGGACCGTCGATGGCGGCGGGGACGTCCAGGCTCACTTGTTCGCCGGGGGTGTACTTGGCCTCGAAGTCGTAGAACGCGTCGGGGGTGTGCATGCGGATCTCGCCGGCCAGCGATACGCGGGGCGCGCCGTCGAGGTTGTCGAGCACGGCCACCTCGACCTCGCGGGCACCCATGACGCCCTCCTCGACGATGATCTTGGGGTCGTAGCCGAAGGCCTCCTCGATGCAGCGAGGGAGGTCGTCCGGGGTGGCCGCGCGGGTGATGCCGAGGCTGGAGCCGCCGCGCGCGGGCTTGACGAACACGGGGAAGGTGAGGTCGGCTTCGATCTTCTGCAGGAAGTGGCGCTGCTCGGCGCCCCACTGGCGCCGGTGGATGGTCACCCAGGGCGCGACGGGGAGGCCGGCGCCTGCGAGGGCGGTCTTCATCAGGTCCTTGTCCATGCCGTTGGCCGACGCCGCGACACCGGACCCGACGTAGCGGATGCCCATCATCTCGAACAGCCCCTGGATGGTGCCGTCCTCGCCGAAGGGGCCGTGCAGCAGGGCGAAGGCGACGTCGAAGTCGCGCTGGTCGACGAGGGTGTCACCGTCGATGGTCGCGATGCGGCCCCCGCCGTCACGGCGCATCAACAGTGCTTCGGGACGATCCTCGGTCAGGCGCGGCAGCGTGCCCTCGACCACCTGCATGGCGGCCATCTCCTCGACGGGCACCTGCACCCACCGACCGCTCGGCGTGATGCCGACGCCGATGACCTCGAACCGCTCGGTGTCGATGGCCCGCGTGACGCCGCCCGCAGTGAGGCACGACACGTCGTGTTCGGAGCTGACCCCGCCGAAGATGATCGCGACACGCGTGCGGGTGGTTTCGGCCATCGGGTTCTCCTGTCGGATACGGGCGCCCCTACCCTATTCCCATGCCCACCATCGGCCTCACCATCGCCGGCCGTGTCGACACCGGCTGGGAGTGCGTGGACGATGCCGGACGCCGCGTGGTGGTTCCCTTGGACTCGATTGATCCCACCCTGCGCGCGTTGCGCGTGGGTCAGCGCCTCCTCGTCGAGGTCGTGGACGGGGTGGTGGCGCGGGCGTCCCTGCCCTGAGGGCCCCCAGCTCCCCATTGCCCCTACGGGGGCCGGGGAGTAGATTCCAGCCACCCAGCGCGTGAGGTGCCACCCATGGAACCTGCTCGTCCCTTTCTGACCGTCCGCCACGGACCAGTGCCACCCCGCCCCCGCGTCCAGCCGGCGGTCGCAACCCTGGTCGCGCTCGGGTGCGCCCTGGTCGCCTCGCCCGCCGCGGCTGCCCTCGACTGCGGGCCCGCCCGGAGCCTCATCGACGGGCAGCGCCCCCAGCGCGCCATCGCCTATGTGGACGCCATCAACGCCCCCTTCTCCGACGACGCGTCCCAGCAGTGCACCGACGAGCGGGCCGAGGCGCTCGGGATCGTCCACGCTGCCGAGGTGCTGGCAGTCGAGGCCGAGAGCCTCGCGGGCGACGGCCAGAAGGACGCGGCGCGAACCAAGGCCCACGATTCCCTGCAGCTGGACGATGAGAACGCCCGCGCCCTCGGCGTACTGGAAGGGCTGAAGGCCAAGGACCCCACGTTCTGGCAGCGGGCCACCAAGGGCTGGGAGTCGCTCCAGAAGGACGTCCTGACGCCCATGGCCACGCTGGCCCTGCCCGTGGCGGGCCTGCTCGCCGGCCTGCTCCTCGTGGCCCGTGTCCTCGTCCTCGCGCGGCAGGACTGGCCCGGCCGCACGAAGGCCTCCTCCGCCCGGCGAGCCTTGGGCGGGGGGTGGGCCCTGGTGGCGCTGG
This sequence comes from Propioniciclava sp. MC1595, assembly GCF_017569205.1. GTDB lineage: Bacteria > Actinomycetota > Actinomycetes > Propionibacteriales > Propionibacteriaceae > Propioniciclava. The sequence continues at coordinate 1,568,513 of NZ_CP071870.1, read as the reverse complement.
CGTCCGTCGGTCTGGTCGCGCTCGCGGTGGAGGCGTGGCCCGCGGCGACCGGCCCGGTGCTCGGCGTGCTGGTGGCCGCAGGCCTGGTGACGGCCGCGCTCGGCGTGGGGCTCACCGCGTGGGGAACCGCACGCAAGCTCCGGGTGGCGGTGCGTATCAACAAGGCCGGAAAGGAAGACCCGGCTGCGTCCGCGCACGTGCTGTCCCTGCTGGAGGAGCTGGGCGCGAGCCCGCCCCGGGGAATCGAACGGCCCGTCGGGCCCGACGTCGAGGCTCTGGAGAACGTGCTCACCGAGGTGAAGGTCGGATGGGTCGCGACGGTCGCCACGGCGATCTCGTCCCTGCTGGGCTGGACGCCGTGGAGGGTCGTCGTCGATGTCGACGGCGACGTGACCTCCGCGCAGATCCTCCGCAACGGGCGTTCTCGCCGGTCGCTGGTCCTGACCGGGAAGGACCTCGAGGTCCCCGGTTCCGACGCCAAGCTCGACCCGCACGTCTTTCTGGCAGCCTTCGTCGTGACAACCCTGGCCGAGGCGCATCAAGGATTCGGCGGGCTCTGTGGCGCCACGAGCTGGCGTGGGGTCGGCCTGCAGTACGCCGCGGCGGGGCCGAACGCGAAGAACGGGCTGGCCCTGCTCAAGCAGGCGGTGCAGGCCGACCCGGGCAACTGGCTGGCGCGAGCCGACCTGCAGCACCAGCTCCACCGGAAGTCCAGCGACGCCGGTGAGCTCGCCCAGTACGCCGCCTGGCTCGACGGCGCCATCGAGCGGGTGACGAGGACGAGCCCGGACGAGGACGCCCGACTGGGCCGGGTCCCCCTCGTCCTGCGCCTGCACCTGTTCCGCGCCCTGGTCGGGGTGAACCGTGTGTTCGCCCGGCAGGAGGGCGGCGACGACGGCAACAAGGTCGAGGTGGACGTGGATGCTGCGATCGCCGACGCCAGGGCCGCCATCATCGCCCTGTGTGGCGCGGCCCACGCGGCGGGCCGGACCCTCTCGCCGCGCAGCGTCCTGTGGCTGCAGGCGGTCCGGTCCCGCGCTGCGGCCATGGCAGTACACGTGTCGGACGACCGCCTCACCGAGGACTTGGGGGCCGACGTTGCCGCGGACGTCCGCTCGTGGGCCGAGTTGGACCGGTCACCCTCGGCGCACTACTCCTGGGCGTGCTCCCGTGCCACCCCCGGGCTGCGGGTGCCGGTCGAGGCGGAGCAGCAGACCGTCGCCAAAGCCCTGCTTCCCGAACTCCGCGCCGCGCGGGTCTCCGACCGGGTCGTCGCGTGGCTACCGAAGGATCCCCAACTGGAGTGGTTCCGCAAGACTCCCCAGTTCACCGAGTTTCGGCCGGCGCCGCGCACCGAGTTGTTCGACCTCGCCCCGCTCAGCACGCACCGCAAGGCGCTCGAGAAGTGCGGTCTGGACTCCCCCGGACTCCTGGCGTCCATGGAGCCGACCGAGCTGGCGCTTCGTTTGGGCCTGGCCCCACCGGCGGCGGCCCACCTGGTCGAGATCGCCCGGGTCCACCGCTCCCTGCAGGGGCAGGACGCCCTCACGACGGTCGCCGTCGAGGCGGTGGCGCACCTGCTGGAGGCGGGCCTGGCCAGCCGCTCCGCCCTCGCCGCCCTCGACCCGGATGGGCGAAGAGCGCGGGCGGCCACGCTGGCAGAGGACACTCTGCGCTTCACGAAGAATACGACGCAGGTGGAGCTCGCTGCGGCCTACGCAGAGTGGCTGGAGGCGCTCACCTCATGAGCTCGGCCCGCGTGCCCGCTCAGCGTCAGTCGGCGACCTTCGCAGGAATGGTCTTGGCCTTCCACGACGGGCGCCTGGCCTCGTAGGCGGCGATGTCGGCGTCCTTCTGCAGCGTGATGCCGATGTCGTCCAGCCCATTCAGCAGGCGGTGGCGGGTGTAGTCGTCGATCTCGAACGGGAACGTCGCCTCACCGGCGGTGATCGTGCGCGCCACGAGGTCGACGGTGAGCTCGGCGCCGGGGGTCCCATCGAGGAACGTCCACAGCTCCTCGACGACCTCGGGCGACACCAGCGCGACCAACAGCCCGGACTTGCCCGAGTTGCCCCGGAAGATGTCACCGAAGCGCGAGCCGATGACCACCTTGAAGCCGTAGTTCTGCAGCGCCCACACCGCGTGCTCGCGCGAGGAGCCCGTCCCGAAGTCGGGCCCGACCACAAGCACGGAGCCGGCCTTGTAGGCGTCGTGGTTGAGCACGAACGCGGGGTCGTTGCGCCACGCGGCGAACAGTCCGTCCTCGAAGCCCGACCGGGTCACGCGCTTGAGGTAGACCGCCGGGATGATCTGGTCGGTGTCCACGTTCGAGCGACGCAGCGGCACGCCGACGCCGGTGTGCGATTCAAACTTCTCCATGGTCAGTTCCCCTCAACAAGGTCGGCGGGCGAGGACAGGGTGCCGCGCACGGCGGTGGCGGCGGCGACCGACGGCGAGACGAGGTGGGTACGTCCACCCTTGCCCTGGCGCCCCTCGAAGTTGCGGTTCGAGGTGGACGCCGAGCGCTCGCCCGGCTTGAGCTGGTCGGGGTTCATGCCCAGGCACATGGAGCAGCCAGCCTCGCGCCACTCCGCACCTGCGGCCTTGAACACCTCGTCGAGGCCCTCCTCCATCGCCTGCAGGCGGACGCGCGCCGAGCCGGGCACCACCATCATGCGGACGCCGTCGGCGACCTTGCGGCCCGCCAGCACGGACGCCGCCAGGCGCAGGTCCTCGATCCGCCCGTTGGTGCACGAGCCGAGGAAGACCGTGTCGACGCGGATGTCCTTCATCTTGGTGCCGGCCACCAGATCCATGTACTCCAGCGCGCGCTCGGCGGCGGCTCGGTCGACGGGGTCGGAGAAGTCCTCCGGCGACGGCACGGCCTCGCCCAGCCCGACGCCCTGGCCCGGGTTGGTCCCCCAGGTCACGAACGGCGTCAGCGTGGACGCGTCGATGTCGACCTCGGCGTCGAACACGGCGTCCTCATCGGTGCGCAGCGTGCGCCAGTACTCGACCGCCGCGTCCCAGGCCTCACCCTCGGGGGCGTGCGGGCGTCCCTTGAGGTAGGCGAACGTGGTCTCGTCGGGAGCGACCATGCCGGCCTTCGCACCCCACTCGATGGACATGTTGCAGATCGTCATCCGGCCCTCCATCGACATGTTCTCGATGGTGGTGCCGCGGTACTCGACGATGTAGCCCTGTCCGCCGCCCGTGCCGACCTTCGCGATGAGGGCGAGCACGACGTCCTTGGGGGTGACGCCGGCGGGCAGGTCGCCGTTGATGTTGACGGCCATCCGCTTGGCGGGCGCCTGGTTGAGGGTCTGGGTGGCGAGCACGTGCTCGACCTCGGAGGTGCCGATGCCGAACGCGAGCGCGCCGAACGCGCCGTGGGTGGCGGTGTGGGAGTCGCCGCAGACGATCGTCATGCCGGGCTGGGTGATGCCCAACTGCGGGCCGATGATGTGAACGATGCCCTGGTCCTTGTCACCCAGCGAGTGCAGCCGGATGCCGAACTCGCCCGCGTTCTTGCGCAGCGTGTCGACCTGGAGGCGGGAGACCGGGTCGGCGATCGGGGCGAGGATGTTCTCGGTGGGGGTGTTGTGGTCCTCGGTGGCCAGCGTCAGGTCCGGACGCCGCACGGGACGACCCGCGAGGCGGAGGCCGTCGAAGGCCTGCGGGCTGGTGACCTCGTGCACGAGGTGCAGGTCGATGAACAACAGGTCAGGCTCGCCCTCGGCGCGCTTGACGACGTGGTCCTCCCAGACCTTGTCACTCAGGGTCTTGCCCATGCGGATCCCCCATCACTCCTGGTTGGCTGGGCTCATCGAAGCCCTTCACCCACGATGAAACCACTTTTCCACTTGCGTGTCACAGAATGAGACGGCAGTATCAGAGTATGGACACAGGTTCTTCAGGCGTCGGCGTCCTCGACAAGGCCGCCCAGGTGCTCACCGCCCTCGAGCAGGGCCCCACGACGCTCGCGGGCCTCGTGACCGCGACCGGCCTCGCCCGCCCCACGGCCCACCGGCTCGCCGTGGCGCTCGAACACCACCGGCTCGTCAGCCGCGACCTGCAGGGCCGCTTCGTACTCGGGCCTCGCCTCACCGAACTGGCCGCCGCCGCCGGCGAGGACCGCCTGCTCGCCACCGCCGGCCCGGTGCTGGCGCGCCTGCGCGACATCACCGGCGAGTCCGCCCAACTGTTCCGCCGTCAGGGTGACTTCCGCATCTGTGCTGCGACCGCCGAGCGGCCCTCGGGCCTGCGTGACACCGTGCCCGTCGGCACGCAGCTCACCATGAACGCCGGTTCGGCCGCCCAGGTGTTGCTCGCCTGGGAGGACCCGGAGCGCATCCAGCGTGGCCTCACCAACGCGACGTTCTCCGCCGTCGCCCTGTCGACAGTCCGTCGCCGCGGCTGGTCGCAGTCCGTGGCCGAGCGGGAGGCCGGCGTGGCCTCGGTCTCGGCCCCGGTGCGCTCCCCCAACGGCAAGGTCATCGCGGCCGTGAGCGTGTCCGGTCCGATCGAGCGCCTCACCCGCCAGCCCGGACGCCTCCACGCCCCGGCGGTCATGGCCGCCGCCGAGCGCCTGTCGGAGGTGCTGCGCCGCAGCGGCGACAGCTGAACCATGACGTCTACAGGGCCCGCACTCGTTCGGGCGTGAGGTCCCCCACCCGAGGTCACGGGGCAAGCGCTTGCCCTGGGCGCGGAAGTCGGTGCCCAGCACGATGGACGCCAGCGTGATGACCGCGTCGATCCCGGGGGTCGGCACACCGACCTCCTTCGCGACTCCGAGGTGAAAACCAGCCCGTAGGGCACGTCCTCGGTCAGGTAGCGGAACTCCAGCGACGACGGCGCCCGCGACCCGGCGAACCCGATGCCCTGGTTGTAGCCCTTCAGGTAGGTCGCCTCCGACAGGTACCCCTGCCGCAGGCCCAGCTCGGGGTCCGGCACGACCTCGACGCCGAGGGCCCGGCCCAGCGCGATGCGCTCGCCGTCGAGGGTTTCGATCAGCCGTGCGGACGCCGGCGTCACCCCCTCGGTGTAGAACAGGAAGTCGCCGCCGGTGTTCTAGATGCGGGACGCGTTGAGCAGCATGATCGCCGGGTGCAGCACCGGGTTGGCGTTCTGCAGCGTCGTCTGCAGCACGTTGCGAGCGGCCTCCGCCTGCGGCCACACCATCTGCAGCTTCGCCAGCAGCTCCGGAGTCCGTGCGCTGGGCAGAGCGGCCACGAACAGCCCGTCCAGCACGCGCGTCGTGACCCGGACGACGCCCGGCTCCACCAGCCGGCAACCGTAGGGCAGGGTGCTGGTCTCACCGATCAGGTAGGTGTCGTCCAGCAGGTCCAGGCCGAGGCTCATCCTGAGCACCACGGCGCCGTTGCAGGCGCTGGGCAGCATGCAGTAGGCGGCCTCGGTGGTGAGCCGGCCGCTCAGGGCCTCCCCCATCGCCTCGTGCGCGTACGCCGGGCCGACGAGCAGGACCAGCTCGGCCCCCTCCAGGGCGCGGTCGAGGTCGTGTCCGGCGTAGTGGATGCCCACCCGGCCCTCGAACTTCACCCGGCCCTCGATGGTGCCGGACGCCGCGATGGCGGCGATGTTGGCGTCGAACCGCTCGAAGTCCCAGAGCGACACCTAGTGGCCGGCCGCTGCCCACTCGAAGGCGGCCGCGGTGGCGCCGTTGCCCGAACCCATGATCGTGATGCGCATGGGTCGATCCTCCCGCATCCGCGCACCGTTGACGCCACACGAAGAGAGCCTTGCCCGACACCCGGGGCTACGGCAGGGCGCGGCGCGGGGCCCGTCGCCACGGCCAACCCGGACGCCGTCGCTCCGGCTCCACCGGGGGCATAGCCAAGGTGGGCAGGGTCCGGCCCGCGAGGTAGGGCAACAACACGTCGAGCAGTCCGTCGATCTCGTCGGCACAGGCCCGCGCGGCTCTGGGGCCACGGTTGTAGGGATCCTCGACGTCGAGGCTCATCGAGTCCGGGCCGGCGGCCGCGACCAGCCGGTCCACCCGGTCCACCACATCGAGCCCGGCCCTGCCGACGCCGTCCAGCTCGTCGAGGGCGCGCACGGCCCGCGCGGCCTGCTGCAGGCCCACGATGACACGGCGGTGCTCCGGGAACGCGTCCAGCAGGCGCATGTGCTGGGCGAACTCGAAGGCGACGATCAGGTCGGCACGGCGCATCAGCTCCTGGTCCACCCCGCGGCTGGTGTGCCCGGACGCGTCCCCGCCCCGAGCGACGAGCAGTGCCTCCATCTCGGGGTCCATCCCCCGCCCCGGGTAGCCGGGGGTGCCGGCGCTGGCGAAGGTGATGCCCGGGTCGGTGCCGTCGGGCAGCACCTGGCGGGCGCGGCGCTCGGCGTACGGCGAGCGGGAGATGTTGGCGGTGCACACGAACAGCACGCGCAGGGGCGGGTGGGTCCCGGTGCTGCGGCCCCCCTTTGCCTCGCTCATCGCGCCTCCTCCAGGAGTCCCTGGGCGACGAGGTCGGTCAGGAAGCGCTCCACGTCGCCGCGCACGGTGTCGGCAGGGACGGCCAGCAACTCGGCCAGCGCGGCAGGCACGTCCGGCTCACCCTCGGCCGCGATGCTCCAGATCAGGGCCGCGGTGCCGTGCAGGCCGACCGGGTCGCCGTCCGGCAACGGCATGAGGTAGACCACGACGGGCCGTCCATTCTCGGGCGGCAGCGTGACGTGGCCCAGGCGGTGGGGGATGTGGTGGGTCAACGCAACCTCCGCACGCGCCGCGCTGCCCGGCCGGCGAGCCGACCGAGTTCGGACGCCGCGAGCCCCAGTTGGTGCACCCACGCGCGGGCCATGTGGACGGGCCCGGGTTTATGACCCAGTTCCCGCTCGAGCCGATCCCGCTTGGGCGCGATGAGGTGGAACGCCGACCGCAGCGCGTGCAGCGGTGTGGGCTGAGCCTTCACCCGAGCGAGCCACAGGGTGGCGCGGGAGGTGTTCTGCGTCGAAAGCGCCTTCCACAGCTGGTACTCGCGTGCCGTGCGGTGCTCCTCCAGCCGCCCGGTGGCCGCGGCGAGGGCGACCTCGGCGCGCAGGGTCCGGGCCAGCGCGTCCACCTCGGCGCGCTCGTCGTCGGACGCCTGGCCCCAGGCCCGCTCGATGTCGCGGCTGTCCAACTCGCCGCCGCGGACGGCGTGGAGGATCAGGATGAGCCGCTGGGCGGGCAGGCTCGGCACCGGGCACGCCTGGCCGGCCATGACGGTGGTGTGCCGGGACGCCCACAACAGGTCGAACGCCTGCTCGCGGTCGAGGCCGATGCCGGGGAAGGTCCGATGGACGTCGGCGTGGCACACGCCCGGGCGGATCCACGTGGACGCGTGCTCGAAGGCCGAGCCGTCCTCGAACCGGTAGACCATCGTCCAGCGGTGGGCAGCCATCGCGGCGAAGAAGCGCTTCACGTGGCTGGGGCGCACCAGCACGTCCGCGTCCACGCTGTTGCGGGGCACCCGGCGGGTGACCGGCGCTCCGCTGACGGGGTCGAGGGCAACCTCGTGTTGCAGCAGAACGGGATCCACCGCGGCGCCCTTCACGTGGAGGATGTCGACGCCCGCATCCTCGGCGATCACCTGCAGCGTGGCCGCGGCGAGAGGCACACCGGCCAGCAGCGGCATGTACTCGATCTCCCCCACCCGCCGCAGCTTACGCACGTCCGGCTGGCCGGGCCCGTCGAAGCGCGCAACCCCGTCGGTGATAGGTTCGCGAGCGTGAAGATCGTGGTCACCGGCGGCGCCGGATTCATCGGGTCCAACCTCGCACGCGAGCTGCTCACCCGACCCAGGGTGAGCCACGTGGTCGCCTTCGACAACCTGTCCACCGGCAACCGCGCCAACCTCGACGGTGTGGGCGCCGACCTGATGGTCGAGACCGTCCTCGACCCGGACGCCCTCGACCGCGCCTTCGACGGGGCCCACGCGGTCGTGCACCTCGCGGCCCTGCCGTCGGTCCCCCGGTCCGTGCTGGATCCGGTGGCCTCCCACCATGCCAACGCGACCGGCACGCTCGAGGTGCTGCAGGCGGCCCGCCGTGCGGGCAACATCCCCGTCGTCGTGGCGAGCTCTTCGTCGGTGTACGGCGCGAACCGGGAGCTGCCCAAGCGCGAGTCCATGCGCACCGCGCCGATCTCCCCCTACGCGGTGAGCAAGCAGGCCACCGAGGCGTACGCACTATCCTTCGGCCACACCTACGGCCTGCCCACCCTCGCGTTCCGCTTCTTCAACGTGTACGGCCCGCTGCAGCCGGCCGGGCACGCGTACGCGGCCGTCATGCCCGCGTTCGTGGACGCGGCCCTGCGCGGGGTTCCCCTCACCGTGCACGGCGACGGCGAGCAGACCCGCGACTTCACCTACGTCGGCACGGTCTCGCGCGTGCTGGCGGACGCCGCGATCCGGGGCGTGCACGACCTCGACCCGGTGAACCTGGCCTTCGGTTCCCGCACCTCGTTGAACACCCTCATCACGATGATCGGTGAGGCCCTCGGCACCCAGCCGCAGGTGAACCACACCGAGCCGCGCGCCGGGGACGTCCGCGACTCCCAGGCCGACAACAGCCGGCTGAGGGCGCTGTTCCCCGAGGTGCAGCCCGTGCCGTTGGAGGAAGGGGTTCGGGCCACCGTCGACTGGTTCCGCACCCTGCCCGACTACCGGTAACGACCCATGAACCGGGCCCGCCTCCCTCGCCCAGTGGACACGGCCTGGATCACTGTCACCGCGGTGTGGCTGATCTGGGTCCTGTTGGCGTCGGCCCTGAACGGTCGGCCCGTCCGGCTGGACTCGGTCTACGTCGTCGCGCCCCTGGTCCTCGTGGCGGGCGTCCTGCTCGGACGCGTCGCGGCGAAATCGGACGCCGACCCACCCGCCCCCGCTCCCCGCCCGCTGTGGCTGGACGCCTCCCTGCTGTTCCTGTTGGTGGCCCTGCTGCCGGGGGTGGGGCTCCGGCTCGCGCCCGGCCCCCC